>CAXBLH010000552.1:0-3395 GCA_963976315.1 uncultured Dyadobacter sp. | reverse complement strand
CTCGAAAGGGATCTGGCGTGTATCTCTAATATGGACTTCCGAAGGAATTACAATGCGGCCTGGCGTAGCCTCAGAGCTAAAAGTTTTCCAGTTATGAGCCGTTTTACGAACATCCTTATGCCTTAAAAGCATGGTTACAGGATCGTCCTGGTCATTTAATTTACCAAAACCGTTTTCCAGTCTGGCGTGTTCAAAGGGGTCAGCAAGTTCGCTTTTTTTCATATTATAAAAATTTAATCAGGCTCTCAAATACTACAATTCTTGAACATACAAATCTTGGATAAATACCTTAGAAATACATAAGCTTTTTTTGCCAAAAAGTAAACTATTCTGTATTTAATAGCTGATTTTTTATAAATTAGAGATATAATAAATTACTTAGAGGAGTTTTACCTCCAAATTATTGCCCTTATAATAACTATGAAACCGATATTAGAGCCTATACACTTGGGCGACCAACGAACGATCGTTAGTTTTCGGCATTGTAAAGAAAACTTTGAAACGCCATGGCACTTCCATCCCCAACATGAGCTGACTTATATTGAAGAGAGTGTTGGTACTAAGTTTATCGGTGATTTTGTAGGTTCCTACCAGCCAGGGGAGCTGGTTTTACTCCGTTCCAACCTTCCCCATTGCTGGAAAAACGTGGTCCAAGTAGGGCACCAGTCGAAGTCGGTTGTGGTACAATGGAACAAAGGCACGTTCATGAATGTGCCCGAACTAGCTGCCTTATTCGACCTATTACGGAAGGCGTCCAAGGGAATTATTTTTGATAAAACAGATACCGTGGCGTTGTATGAATCCCTGAAAATATTACCTGATCTGGAAGGTCATATCCTTTATATGCACCTGCTGGCATTGCTAATGGAGCTATCCAAATGTAGGTATACGACCTTATCAGCAGCTAGCTTTATAGATGATTTACCCTCGGAGTATGAAAGTCGGATGGTGAAAATTCACGAATTTGTGGGGGCGAATTTTGGACAAAAAGTATACTTAAACGAAGTTGCTGACTTGATCAACCTATCTGAACAATCGTTTTCTAGATTTTTCACAAAGATGATGGGGCGTTCATTTTTTGTTTTCCTGAATGAATATCGCATCAATATGGCTTCCAGAATGCTACTAGACACGGACGGATCCGTGGCACAAATTGGCTTTAACTGTGGTTATGAATCCCTCCAATTTTTTCACAAAAAATTTCAAGAGATCCATGGTATTACCCCCATGAAATACCGAAAAAAATATGCAATTAGTGCACTTTAGAACTCCAGTGTCAAGACCTAAGGAAGAAGAAGGACTTTAACCTAACCCTAACTACTCTAATCTTCCTTATATTGCGGCAATCAACTCTGAGGTCTTGTAGGCTTTAAATTGAATTATAAATTCGGATCCTTCGCCTACTTTGCTACGGACTTCAATATGGCCATTATTCTCCTCAATGAATTGTTTGATAAGCAGAAGCCCCAAGCCTGTTCCGAGCTCATTGTTGGTTCCGGGCTCACTAATTCCTTGTCCAGAATCATTGAATAATTGGGAAAGCTTTTTCTCAGACATCCCCCGTCCGCTGTCTTTAATATGTACCGCAACGAAGTTTTGAGTTTTGGTATAAAATATGGAGATGGTTCCTTGTTGCTTGGTAAACTTGATGGCGTTATTAATTATATTTTGCAAAATTATTCGAACGTGATTTTCATCTGCATTGATATATATAGGCTCCTTAAAAGTATGGTCTAATAACAGTTTTTTCTGTGCCAACGCAGCACTATAAAGTGAGATAATACTGCCGCATGTTGCTACTACATCCACCTTTTTATAGGCCACCGTTGTTCCATTTTGTTGGCTATTGGCCCAGTGCAGCAAATTATCCGTCAGTTTTGCAACAGAATCAATTTGCTTCCTAAAATCTTCTAAAATTGCTTTTTGACTTTGAGGGTCCAGCTCTCCATCTTCCATTAGGTCCAACAACTGCAAAATGGAGGTAAATGGGCTCCGTAAATCATGACTAATTACGGACAACACGCGATCCTTTGTACTATTGATCGTTAAAAGTGCTTCACGTTGGGCCTGTATTTCTTCTTTTTGCTGGTTTATTTCGGTATTGCTATTTTGCAATGCGATATTTAAAGTATCCTTTTGGATGATATTCCGTCGTAATAAAACTATTAAAATAACAAGAACTAGTGAAAATGCACAGGTCAGCATAATCACAATTCTATTTTTATTGATTACTTCTTTGTTGTATTCATTCTCCTTTGTCAACTGTATGTTCTGCGCTTTTTCCTCCTGTAACTGTAAATAATTCAGCTCCTTTTCAATTTTTTCATTTGAAATACTGTCGCCATAGGTGCGAGACAATACTTCATATTCGTATGCTTGGCTATACCGTCCTAATGCTGCATAACATTTGGATAAAATAGAGGTGGCCCTCTCAATATCCCATTTTGCTTTAAGCTTGTACGATAATTCAAAACTCTTATTGGCATTCTCTATCGCATCCTGATATTGCCCCAACTCGTACATCGTTTGGGCAACTCCCGAAAATGCAAAACATCTTTCCCAATCATCTTGAAAGGCTTCATCATTAAGTACTGACCTATAAAGTATTAATGCTTGCTGGTAATTTTTGGTATGAAAATGAACCTCGGCCATTCGATTTAAAGACATTTGGCTGAGACGCATATCTTTACATTCCTGGCTAATTTTAAGCGCTTTGTTTAAATATAGAAAGGCAGTATTAAACTCAGCTGATTCGTCGTATGCCAAACCAATATTAAAATAATTCACCGCAATTCTGGAGCTGTCCTTAAGCTGTAAATTATATACCAGCGACTTTTTAAATGCCACAATCGCTTCTTTCATTTTATCCTGACCAAGATAAATCAACCCTTTGGTGTTAATTGCGCTTGCCAGGCCTTCCCTAATTTGGAGTTTCTTACTCAGTTCAAATGCGGAATCTGCGTAGGTTAAGGATTCGAAAAAGGATCCGGTAACATAATATATTTTTGCAAGGTTGTTGTATGCTCTGGCTTTCTCAGTATTCAAATCGAGTTTTTTGGTCAATTCAACAGAAATGTTTCCAAAAAGGATAGCGCTATCTGGATTACTATATAGGTATTTTTCAGTTAATTCATTCGTCGCTAATACATGGCTGGTGTCAACATGCTTCTCTTCCACGAGGCTTAATTTATTAATTAAATCAGCCAGTGCTTGACAACTACCAACATGAGAAATGAGTTGAGAAGAAAAGATAATCCCAAAGATGAAAAGATGTTTGAAAATCTTTAGCATTTATACTTACTAAAATTTCTGAGGACCTGTTTAAGTTTTTTTTTGATTGAGAGCCTGTTTAAATTTTAATGATAGAATTGTTTATAGCTTATTTTTTGTGCGAA
>CAXBLH010000551.1:0-3405 GCA_963976315.1 uncultured Dyadobacter sp. | reverse complement strand
GCACGATTCATAAAGGCGTCTTCACGAACACCTTCTGCTTGTTGTATGAGTTTTTTGACGGTATTTGTTTTGGAGCTAATCGCATATTCCCCTTCCCTAAACACGGCTCCTTCTACGATGACTCTATTTTCAATTCGGTCTAGTATTTCTCCAATTTGGAATACATCTCCACTTTTTGGAACAAAGGAATCATATTCGGTATTAAGAATGGTACCTACTTGAAGTTCCGTTCCAGTATTTCTACGATATTGTACCGAAGCCATATACGCTTTTGGGGTGAGTCCGCCGGCATACCGTAACAAGTTATCGAAATTATCTCCTTCCTTACTTTCAAATAATCCGGGTCGTTTGACCTCCCCCTTCATTTCTATTCTTGAGTTGTATGGCCGGATCAAAATAATATCTTGATCCTGCAAGGAGATATTGTCATTTAATTTCCCGTCAATTAAGAAGCCATATAGGTCAATGGTACGAATAGTTTTGTTGTTTCGTATCACTTCTATTTGGCGGTAGCTTCCGTTTTCATTAGGTCCTCCCGACTGGTATAGCGCATTGAAAGCGGTGGCCAGTGAAGAAACCGTGTAGCTGCCAGGTCTATTGGCTTCGCCGGTTACCAATACACGGATACTGCGCACATTACCCAGTGTAATGGTAGCATAAGTGCCTCCGCCAGGTTTTTCTAAGGAGGAGTAAGCAGAACGTAATCGGGAAATTATCCTTTGAGAAGCTTGTTCAATCGTAAGACCAATTACTGGAACAGGCGCCAGGTTAAGCATTTTAACGGTTCCTTCTGGACTGATTTTCAATTTGAAATTTTCAACCGAATTGCCATAAATGTCTACATTAAGTTCATCTTCTGGACCCAAAATATAATTACGTGGTGTTGCTATTCTAAGGTCTGGTTCAAAGGTCATTTGAGCATTTTCAAAAAATGCAGCACCAAATATGGGTCGTTGAATGGTATCCCTTTTTACGCCAGCAATTTTTTTATTGATGGAATTGGAATCGTTGTTCATTCGGGTTAGATCTTCTTCTTTCTGACCTACGGTATTAGACTTTAGCTTTTTATCTCCGGATAAAACCTTATTTCTCATTTCCGTAATCTGATCTAAGGTGTATCCGCGCTGTAGGGCAGCTTGCTCAATATCCATGTCAGTCATACCCGTAGCTTTGGCTTTTTGATAAAATTCTAAGGCCTGACTAGTACTCACAGTAGAAGGGTCGATAGTTTGTGAATACACGAGTGAACTACACAAACAAAACAGGACTAGTAGTTGAAAGGGGAATCGCTGTTTATGAAACTTAATTAAATGCATGTATTGAGTATCGGTTAGGGTTGGAACGATAGAATACGGGAATGCTTACCATTATTGTACGCTATCGTTCCTTTGTCCAAAAATAAGGAAATTTGTTTCAAGTTTTGGACTATATCAATCCTTTATTATCCTTTCATGGGGTTTACAGCTATTTCTAACTCGTTAAGCTGTGCCACTGATATGGTAGACGGTGAATCAATCATAATGTCACGCCCGGAATTGTTTTTTGGGAAAGCAATAAAGTCACGAATTGAATCTACTCCTCCAAATAAGGTACATAGTCGATCGAAGCCAAAGGCGATACCCGCATGAGGAGGAGCTCCAAATTCAAAGGCATTCATTAAAAATCCAAACTGTTCTTGAGCCTCTTCAGGCGTAAATCCAAGTATTTCGAACATTTTCTGCTGCAGATCCCGTTGGAAAATACGAACAGATCCACCACCTACTTCTACACCATTAATCACCATATCATAGGCATTGGCGCGAACTTTACCCAAATCTGTTTCTAATAATGCGATATCCTCCGGTTTTGGACTCGTAAAAGGATGGTGCATTGCAAACCAGCGGTCTTCTTCTTCACCATATTCTAGTAAGGGGAAATCTAATACCCATAGCACGCTAAATACCTCGGGGTTGCGAAGTCCTAAACGGGTTCCCATTTCAAGGCGCAGTTCATTAAGCTGCTTACGAGCTTTGTCTGCTTCTCCCGAAATGAGCAAAATTAAGTCGCCTGGCTGAGCACCAAAGGCTTCTACCCACTGACGCAGTATGTCTTCATTGTAAAATTTATCAACAGATGATTTTACGGTACCATCTTCATTATATCTTACGTAAATGAGTCCTTTTGCACCGATTTGTGGGCGCTTCATCCAAGTGGTTAATTCGTCCACTTGTTTGCGGGTATAGCTGGCACATCCCGTAGCACAGATACCTGCTACTAATGGCGCATCATCAAATATAGAAAATCCTTGACCAGAAACTAGATCAGTTTCTTCGCCCTTTAGTTCTACAAATTTCATTTCAAAACGTGTATCCGGTTTGTCGGAGCCGTAAAATTTCATGGCATCGGCGTAGGTCATACGTGGAACAGCATCCAGTTCTATTCCTTTTACATTTTTGAATAAGTTCTTAATCAAACCTTCAAAAGTGTTTAATACGTCTTCTTGGGTTACAAACGACATTTCGCAGTCAATTTGTGTAAACTCTGGTTGACGGTCCGCTCGTAAGTCTTCGTCACGGAAACATTTTACTATTTGATAATAACGGTCAAACCCACCGACCATCAATAGTTGTTTGAATGTTTGTGGGGATTGGGGTAAGGCATAAAATTCCCCTGGATTCATGCGGCTTGGTACCACAAAATCACGAGCACCTTCCGGTGTTGATTTAATGAGTACTGGCGTTTCCACTTCTATAAAGTCGAGCTCATCCAAAAAGGCTCTGGTATATTTGGCAACTTGATGCCTTAATTGCAAGTTTTTACGGACAACACTTCTACGAAGATCCAAATAGCGGTATTTCATGCGAATGTCATCACCACCATCCGTTTCATCTTCTATAAGAAATGGAGGTAATTTGGAAGGATTCAGAATTTCTAGTTCCGAAACACGGATTTCGATAGCTCCGGTGGCTATTTTATCATTTTTGGAAAGTCGCTCAATCACTTCGCCTTTAGCAGAAATAACAAATTCACGACCTAAGGAACGAGCAGTGTCTAGAATAGCTGCTGGTGTTTTTCCTTCTTCAAAAAGCAATTGAGTGATGC
Source organism: uncultured Dyadobacter sp. (assembly GCA_963976315.1). Classification (GTDB taxonomy): domain Bacteria; phylum Bacteroidota; class Bacteroidia; order Cytophagales; family Spirosomataceae; genus Dyadobacter. The sequence goes on along the minus strand of CAXBLH010000551.1, from coordinate 324 downwards.
CATAACGGTCGCGCAAGTCGAGCCAAATCATGCCACCTTTATCCCTAACTCTTTGAACCCAACCGCTTAAGACTACATTTTGATTTACTTGTTCTAAACTTAATTCCCCACAGGTATGTGAACGTAACATATATTTGTATTAAAACTGATTTGATGAACAATGCCATAATAAATGCCGCAAAAGTACGTATTTTTACTAAATGTTAGATGATCTGTTTTTTATGAATTTATTGGCACCGAAGAAGTTCGCATTTATTGCAATAGGTTTTTGTCTATTAACTTTAAGTATTGGCGCATGCCAGCCGTCAACGATTGAGAAGGGGA
>CAXBLH010000550.1:0-3423 GCA_963976315.1 uncultured Dyadobacter sp. | reverse complement strand
GATAATCTGTTTCGAGGCATGTTAAATATTGGTGTAAGGCCTACCGTTGACGGAATTACAAGAACAATTGAAGCCAATCTGTACGATTTTGATAAGGAGATATATGGTGAAGAACTCTCCATTGAATTGCTACATTATTTGAGACCAGAGCAGAAGTTTGAGGGTTTGGATCAATTGATCCATCAAATCCAAATAGATAAAAAGAATGCCTTGCACTATTTTTCAAAAATAAAGTAAGGCATTCATAGACTTTAACATAACCAATTTCGCATTGCTATTGGCTATCAGCGGTCGGAATTTTCCTGAAAACGATATTCAAGTTGGTTGGAGGTTTCTAGGGCTAAAAAAAGTCTTCCAACAAAAGCATTCGAGGTAAGGTCAAATAGTTGACAATATATTTTTAGAAATTTTTTGAAATCTGTCAGTAATGAAAATCGAATTCAAAACCATTGATCATATCATGCTTTGTATTCCAGTAGGTAAGGAAGAAGAAGCCAGACATTTTTATACCCAAGTTCTAGGACTAACGGAATTAAATAATCTGGGCTACACCATTCCTAACGGTGCTATGTGGTTTGAGATGGGCAATATTCAATTACATATAAAGGCCGATGTTCACTCCGAACTTCATTCGCAACGACATCCTGCATTTATTGTTTCGGATCTCGATGCCATAAAAGCCTTTTTGCTTGGTGAAGGGGTAGCCATTCGAAACGACAGTCAAATTCCAGATAGAAAGCGATTTTCATTTTGGGATCCTTTCGGAAACCGTATCGAATTAATTGAAATGCTTTAACAGAGGCAACAAGGATTGTCCATTGCTATCACTAATTACCAAATTCTTTAATGTTGAAAATTCTTATTCGCTTGTTGCTAATTATAGTTATTCTGGCGATAGCATTGGAATTAACATTGCGCATACAATTTGGCTTTTGCAGCTCCCCACTTTACGTTGCCGATCCGGACTATGAATATATTTATGCACCCAATCAAAATGTAACCCGATTTGGAAATGTAATAAAAACAAATAGCCTGTCGATGCGCAACGACGAACTTTCTACCGACAGTACTATCAATATCTTATTAGTGGGGGATTCGGTCGTCAATGGCGGTAGCCTTACGGACCAGGATAGTATCGCATCAACGATTTTAGAAAAAAAGCTTCGAAAAAATATTGATGATAAAATTAGAGTTTTAAATATCGCTGCGGGCTCCTGGGGGCCTGATAATGTAGCAGGCTATTTAAAAAAACATGGTTTATTTAATGCAAAGCTAATATTTCTGGTTACAAGTAGCCATGATGCACATGATATCATGACAGGCGGAGAAGGACTTATAGGGGTTGATCCCGGCTGGCCCTCTAAACAGTTCAAATTAGCACTGGTTGAACTTTGGGTGCGCTATCGTGGCCTTATAGCTTATAGTATCAATGAAAGACTTTTTGTTCCCATTGAAAACTTAGCCACTAAGTATAGCCTCTCTGACAAACCTCAACCAACCATTGTTCAGCCGGACCTAAACTCGCAAGGAATTGAAAAAGAAGGTGTTATATTTAATCCAGGATTTGCAGCCTTGGATTCACTGGCAACGGCTCATGGGGTTCCGTTTAGCATCTATTTACATCCAGAAACCTCGGAAGTAGCAGCAGGGAAGTTCAACCAGCAAGGTATGGAGATTATCAAATTCTGTGAGGAACACCATATTAAGCTCTATAATGAATTTGATTTAGGAGTTAATTTAAGTTTATTTCGAGAAATGGATGTGGTTCATTATAATAATAAAGGCCAAAAATTTTTAGCTACTAATATTTATCCCATCTTTTTAGATTATTTAAATCATAAAAATTGATGAGAATCCTGATTATTCACAACCAACTTTGGGCCCATTACAAATCGAAGCTATTTGCTGAAATCTACAAATCTCTTAAGGCGGATTTTCCTGGAAGCGAATTACTAGTTGCCCAAATAGCTCCCTACGAAAGAAGTAGAAAAGGCATGATTCCTACTCAAGGGTATACCTATGACTATCCCTATAAATTACTTTTTGATCAATGCCTAGAAGAGATTCCTTTCTTTTCTCGGCTAATTACTCTCTTAAAACAGTTTCACAAATTCAAGCCTTCAGTAATAAACATTACTGGATATTTCGACTGGGCACAGGTATTTATGCTATTTTATGCCAGAATGTGGGGTGTAAAAGTGGTATTATCCTCCGAATCCTCTTCGGACGATCATAGTCGAAGTGTCATAAAAGAATCCATCAAACGGATTATTGTCAATTCTGCCAATGCTTATTTTTGTTTTGGTAGCAGTTCAGCTCATTACCTAGAATCGTTGGGCGTGAAAAACGAACGTATAACAGTGAAAAATGCCGCCGTTATTGATGATGAGATTATTAGATATAAATACCGTATAGCTAGGTCGGTAAACGCACCAAGGAACCCCACATTTATTTATGTTGGTAGACTTTCAGAAGAAAAGAATCTAAAGCTTTTGATGAATGCTTTTGTAACTATTTCATCCCAAGTAAATCCAAAACCGATTCTTAGAATTGTTGGCAGTGGACCGCAAGAAGAAGCATTAAAATTACATGGTAGCCAACACGAGCACATTATTTTTGAAGGAAGTTATCCATGGTACGAAATACCAAACTTACTGGCAATAAGCGATGTGCTGGTATTACCTAGCAATTCAGAACCTTGGGGGTTGGTGGTGAACGAAGCCATGGTCTGCTCCATGCCCGTAATCGTTTCAAACAAATGCGGATGCGCACCAGATCTCGTAAAAGAAGGCATTAACGGATACACCTTTGACCCACAAGATCAAGAGGCATTGGAAAAACATTTGATTTCTTTCATACATGATCCTAACCAAATTCATTCCATGGGCAAAGCTTCAGAAGAAATTATAAAACCATTCTCAGCACGAATAGTAGCTGATAATATGGTTGCAACTTACAATCACTTGTCTAAATAGTCTGTTCAAAAAAAACTAAGATGAAAATTTTGAATATTTGTGCCTATACATGGGCAATAGGTGGCCCAGCACGAATCATCTATGATCACACGATTGAAGTCCTAAAACAAGGTCATGAAGTTACTATATTGAGCCCAATGACACCTGGCGAAAAAATGTACCCCGCCCCCGAAGGTGCCGAACTAGTAGCCGTGGAAAGAACTACCCCCATCAGTAACTTTTACAGAGAGTTTTCTATTCCGCTCTATCACTATTTAAAAAAACATATTCAGGAATTTGATGTAATTCATATGCACGGAATATGGCATTTTGGAAGTCTAGCTCCCTTTTTAATCCATTCAAAAGCAGCTAAGGTGATCACTATTCATGGATTATTGGACTCCTGGGCCGTAAAACATAGCCAATGGAAAAAAGAGATAGTTACTGTTTTATATCAAAAACGCTTATT
>CAXBLH010000549.1:0-3434 GCA_963976315.1 uncultured Dyadobacter sp. | reverse complement strand
CGACTGCTACGACGATTTCTGTAACTACTACCGGAACTTATACTTTGAAGCAAAAGGACGGTAATGGTTGCGAAGCGGTGTCCGACATTATTGAAGCAAAGGTAAATCCGCTACCTCCGAGTCCCACTATTAATGCCCTTCGGCCCACTTCATTTTGCGAAAGGGATTATACCTTGCTACAAAGCTCTCAAGCCCATATTTATATATGGAGTAATGGTTCAAATAATCCTGAGATTTCGACTAAAGAAAGCGGAGAATTTACCGTTTCTGCTAAAGATGCCAACGGGTGTATTTCCAAGCCGTCGGCAGTTACCAAAGTTACGAAGAACCCTTTACCCGCTAGGCCTATAATAACTGCCTTAGGATCTACCACTTTTTGTGAAAACCTTTTTGTTGAAATTCAGGCAACGGAAGCAACAGGTTATTTATGGAGCAATGGTGAAGCCACTCGTACAGTCAAAATAAATAATGCAGGTTTGTTTAGTGTAAGGTCTTTTAATGAATTTCAGTGTTATTCGGATCCTAGTAACAATATTTCCACTAGCACACTATCTTTACCAAATCCACCCCAAATTGAATCGCTGGGAGCTACCACCTTTTGTGAAGGGGGAGAAGTAACCTTACTTGCAAATAATGCAGATGTTTATTGGAACAATGGGTTACAGGGTTCACAAATTAAAGTAACAAATACTGGTGATTATACTGCCACCACCTTAAATAGCCAAGGATGCTATTCACATCATTCGAATGTTTTGAATGTAGATGTGAAGCCTAAACCTGCCACACCCATGATCAATAAAGAGGGGGTATATACTTTATATGCAGAAAACTCACTAGCCTCTGGAATGTACATTTGGGAGTATAATGGAACAGCAATTAGCTCCAACACTAATAGTATTAAGGCGGTAAAATCTGGTAGCTATCAGGTGAAGAATACTTTGAAATATGATAATCTAATTTGCAGCTCTGATTTTTCGGAATCTTATAATTTTAATATTGGCTCAAACCCAAAAGAGATTGTTGTATATCCTAACCCAGTAAGTATCGATAAAATTACAATTGAAGCTTTAACAGATCTCCTAAATGTAACAGTCCAAATAATTGATATCAATGGAAGGGTTCAAAAAAATGTCATAGTTGATAACTTTGATACACAACAATATATAGATATAAAATCTTTGCCAAGTGGGGTTTATTTTGTTAAAATTATGGCAAAGGGTTTAAAAGAAACTCAACGAATTGTTGTTGCCCATTAGTTCTCATAAAAGGAGTATATGCCAAAAAACTGGAATAGTTATATTATAGCCAAAATAATCTATTAAATTTGCGCCAGTCTTTACCACATTTTGGTTTAAAATGTTTTTATAACGCTTTAAAACAAGAGCAATTTTACCTGTCAAGAAGTTTCAAATGCATAATAAATCTATCATACGGATTATAGCAAAGGCTTTGCTTTTGATTTTTATTCTCCCATCGCTCGTTTTTGCTCAATTAAAAATAACTTCACCATCTCCTAGGGCTGTCTATCAAAGGGACGTAACAGGACAAAGAGAAATCACTATTTCTGGGAGTTTTAGTATCAACTTAGATAAAGTGGAAGTGAGAGCCGTTCCGGTTGTATTGGGTCAAGGGGTGGAAATACCTTGGAAAACCTTACAAGCAAATCCAGTTGGAGGGGTATTTAATGGTAAAATTATATTATATCAAGGCTGGTATACCGTAGAAGTGCGTGGCTCCTCTGGTGGTACCATTGTGGCCAGGGACGTTTTGGAACGCTTAGGGGTTGGAGAGGTGTTTATTATATCAGGACAATCTAACGCACAAGGGCTAAAAAAATACCCTGGACCTGGTGCAACTGATGATCGTGTAATTTATATCTCTAATTTCGACAATGATGGGATTGATTATTTAGTGGATCCTCCTGCTCCTATATTTCAAAAACTGGAAACGGATTTGGAGATAATGTCGCCCCGTGGACAATCCGCATGGTGTTGGGGTATTTTGGGTGATTTATTAGTTAAAAAACTAAATTTACCAGTCCTTTTTATTAATACTGCTTGGGAAGGCACTGCCATTGAAAACTGGGCTTCGAGTGCAAAAGGGATTCCTACTTATAATAAATACGGAGGGTTTCAATATCCAACTCAAATGCCGTATGCGAATTTAAGAATTGCAGTTAGGAATTATGCCAGTCAATATGGTGTCCGCGGAATTTTGTGGATGCAAGGAGAAACCGATGCGTTGTTTAAAACACCCGCTGCCAATTATAGGTCTGATTTGCTCTATTTGATTGATAAAATAGGAGCTGAGACGGGTAGAAGAATTATGTGGGTGATTGCACGTACTTCTCGAACTTCACCCAATGAATTTACACCTTCTTCCACCAATTCTGAGATTATCTCGGCGCAAAATGCAGTAATTGATATACCATTTTATCCTACCTACCGTGGCCCCGAAACGGATCCTTTGGTACCTGATAGATTGCCTGACCGTACCCACTTTGTAGGAGTGGGTGCCCTCACTCAATTGGCAAACGCCTGGTATAACAGTCTGGATGCTCAGTTTTTCTCAGAAGCTACGCCATCTGCTCCATTAGCAGTACCCTTGGTAACCGCTGCATGTGTACCTGAAAATAATGCAGTAACTATAACGCTACCTACTGGCTATGTTTCTTATTTGTGGAATACTGGAAGTACAAGTAACTCAATAAGAGTCACCAATGCAGGTACCTATCGTGCCACAGTGAAAGATGCAGCAGGGAATTCCCTGTTGAGTCAAATAGTAGTTCTAGAGAATAATGCTAAACCCAGTACTCCTTCCGTTATACCTGGGGGAGATCAGCAAGCATGTGCAGATTCAAGTTTTACATTTTCTGTAAATGCCGCTAATGATAATTTTCTTTGGTACAATGCCACTGATAATAGCTTGATTACGACGAATCAAAATTTTAAAACTGCCGAATCTGGGAGTTATTATGTGAAACGTCAAAATATATTTGGATGTATTTCGGATAAGTCCGCAAATAGTAACTTATTGATACGGCCTAAAATTTCGAAACCAGTAATAGAGTCTTCAGGTCCTTTTAGTATCACTGCATCTATAGCAGAAACAGGTCTTAATGAAAAGTATATTTGGAACTTACCAGGGTCCAATACCGATACAACAGCAAATATTATCAAAGTATTAAAATCTGGTGATTACAAGGCAAAGGCGATGGCATCGTTTACGCTTAATAACAATATGATCACCTGTTATTCCGATGTTGCTACTAGGAATTTTAAAACTAATGAAACCAACGAAGTGGTTATTTATCCAAATCCAAGTCAAAATAGTTTCGTGTATATTGAGTCAAGAGATGATATCAAAAATGCCGAGGTTACCGTTTTTGATATATATGGAAGGGTGGTAAGGCAGGAAAGTATGGCTGTTCTAAA
>CAXBLH010000548.1:0-3463 GCA_963976315.1 uncultured Dyadobacter sp. | reverse complement strand
GCCGCGGTTGGGTTTTGGAATTTGTATTTTCTGCTCATCCTTTTTTATTAACTACCATTTTTTACTTATTCATTCTCTGTGCTTTTCACTGTTGACGGCACGAGCGTGACGCTCGCGCTAGCGGGGAATTATCTTAATCGGCTAGTTCCAAAAACATCTGATAGAGTTCTTCAATTTTTTGATTTACTTCTGGTTGTTTATAAACTTTTAAACTCGGTATTTTGTTAGGTTGTATCATTTCTATGTAACTCCTAAATGCCTCATTAATTTCTGACTTAGTAGGAAATATAATTTTCTTCTTATATGGAGATGCATCAATTATCTCCAATTGATTTTCGCAAAATAGGAGTAGATCTTCTGTGAGGTGTTTTTGCTCATTGTTGATTTTATAACTCGCAGCTTGGATATATGGGATTACTTCTCTTATCTTTGAGTATAAATTAATTTCGCGTAATGGCTGGGAGACGTCAAAACTTTCTTCACGATATTTAGCTATTTGAAGAATTCGATTTGATTGTTTGTTATCTTCCTCGGCCAATCCCCAATCAAAAGCTCTCCTGATTTCCTGCACAATTTCAAGTCTCATTTCCATTTTTTCCTTTTCTCTTGCATTTGTAATTTCCATTTCTTTTCTTAAATGTTTTTTTAAATTGCTGATAATAGAGTCGATATACTTTAATATTTGTTTATCTTTCATTAGTCTATTAGTTTTAGTGTTATTTTTGTAAAGGGATTTTTTTGAGAGAATGACGGATCATTAATAAGAAAATCGTCAACAATATTGATTACCTTAAAGTTTTGACCACTCAACAATAATACTTCCATTTCGCCCGGAAGACAGGATATTTTGCATATGTTAGAGCCATTTGCATTTATTATTTCCAAAACAACATCATACCCATAGCGATAGCTGAACCTATATGCTGCAATTTCAATGCTTGTTGAAGTAGATTTAAAATCTTTAAAAATTATATTATCCCCTATTTTCCAGTTGTTAATGTTTTTAACTTCTTCTCCTGTAATGCCCCTAAACACTTGATTATGAAAACTGTTGGAAAGTTTAGATAATCCTGAACTTAATAGTTCATTTAATGCCTTGTAATAATCGTCCAACTTACCATCTCTTAACTGAGAATTTAGTTCGTAATGAATCTTAACTCCCTTTCTCGACATATCACTTGTATATACTTTAATAGCAGTCAATTCGTCGATTGACAGGTTTGGGAACTTAGAGGTTAGTTCACTGGATATAACCTCTGTTCTTTGTGTAATAACAAAAGTATCATTTAGAAATATTGATAAGTTGGAACTGGGATTATCCAATATTTCAGCCCATTTGGAATATCCTCCAGAATGCATAATTTCTTGGGCTATATCATCTATACTCTTTCCCAGGTTATAATCAAGATATTTGCTCAGCAGTTTGAGTTCTCCGTTTTTTCCAATTCTAATGGCGCCATCCACATTGACCCTTCTCAATACTTCCCAAGCCTCTAGTAATTTGGGATTATTGGCAACAGCCTTTGCAAAGTCAATATTGGCTAAGTCCGTATCTAGAACTTTAAATACTGTTTCATCAAATTCCAATTTTTTTATGATTTCTCCTATTTGTTTGGTCGCTTTGTCGGAGAATTTCAATAACGAATAGTTTCCAGTATCAATTTTTATTATTTTACCAATGTTTTTAACGCTTGTGACATATACAAAAGGTAAGGTGGATGCAAAAGAGATAGCAGCATTTTGCCCGTCGCCTTCCCATGTGTACCATGCACCGTTTATGGCATCAAATAGTTCACCTGCTACTGGTGTCATGCCTGCTGTATCCAATAATAAATGTCCAGCTTCGGAAGAATAAAGCATACCGAAGAGATATTTAAGGTCTTCGGTGGTATTCACATCATAAAAGGGTTCTTTTGTCAATTGCCATAATCCATTGCCCTTGTTATACTGATATGTTTGAACTTGACCATTTTCACCATCAGCAATAGTGTATATATATACCAAATCTCCATTTGTAGATTGTGACAATCTTAAAAACCCGCCACTTCCGTAATAATTATAATAACCAAAAATGTACTCTGTAAATGAGGAATAATCAATTTTGCGAAGGCATGTTTCGTAGTTTTGATCTTGTATTTTTAAAAGATTTGCAGGCCCATCAAAATCCCATTTGGTAACAAGAGGCCCAGTACCCGTTTTATTAATATCAATGGGAATAAATTTACCTTCAAACAATAAGTGGGAGCAGCCCAAGCCACTATCTATAGATCTTACTAATATATTGTTATTGTCCGGAAGTTCCGGAAACTGATATGGCTCATCTTCCTTTGCCCTTTTATATCCAGTAAAATCAGATTCTCGATTGTATCCAAGATAAATTCCTTTAGCAGGCCCATCTGGAATTGAGAAACTGGCTAAAACTCCATAAGCTGTTATAGGTTTGCTTTTAACTTTATAAAATGCAGGAATTGCCTCCTTAGGCAATGCAACAGGTATGCCAGCAGGGGAAACATATACAAAAGAACTATTTTTATTTGAAACATTATCGATTTGTATTAAATCGGTGTGTTCGAAAGCTATATCTGAGGAGGAAATCTCCCCATCCTCCTCATCTTGAAACACATAAAATTTTAAGGCAGGGTCGTGAATCTGGGCCCAATGCATATGGGGTAGTATAGTCCCACCATTATAGTCCATTAGCCAGTCGGTCTTCTCACGAATGTCCTCACCATATTGGCCGAATGGGTGTTGTAAGGCGAAAATACCATGCCCGAGTTCGTGGGCGAGTACCTTGCCCTTATCGCCACCCTTGCCTTCTTCGTCAGCACTACCACTAAACACAAATCCCATTTGTCGTTGCAAGGGCATAAAGCCTGCAATGGAGCGGGAAGGGGTTATGTCTCCAAAGACCAGAATATAATAGGTGTCGTTTTTATACCCAGGAAGTTTTTTTACAGCACTTACCAGTTGTTTTTGTTCATCGTTATAGGCCGCAGCCCATGCGCTTTCACCTACATCCAATCCGTTGGTGCCTAAGATATCTTTATCAAAACTTAACGCCAGTGTTTCTTGAAAATCAATTTTGGCTACACCTTGATTAAATATGTTGGTGACCGTATTTTCAATAGCACCTAGAGAAGCATTATTTACAGATACCAGGGCTACTTTCACTGCCCTTTCGGTCAAATGCCAAAGGGTAAACGCACCTGCCGTCAATTTTAAAGACAACACTATCGGCTATATAAGAATTGTTTTCGATTACAATGGTTGCCGTGATTTTAGTATCGGCCCCTTTTTTCACTGCATGGTGGGGTAATACATAATCATTGCCTTTCGTATCTTTGATAATTTGATACTCTTTTTTGAGTTTCTCGTTGGCCGTTGATGGCATTTTATCAAAACCAAAGGTGCTTGGTGTATTAAAAGTGATCAAAATATTTTTGGCAGTTAGGCTTTCCAACTG
>CAXBLH010000547.1:0-3464 GCA_963976315.1 uncultured Dyadobacter sp. | reverse complement strand
GACATTGGTGCCCGGACTCAAATAAATATCATCCCGCATAGTATGCACTGTAAAGGAAGGAGAGCCGCCAGCTATGATCATTAGTTCCGAACCAAATATTGATTTTGCAAAACGGATTGAGTCATCGGCGAGTTCAAATGCTTCGGTAGACTGCTGTAGCCTTTCTTCAAATGAACTGCTGTGAACATGTCCGTCATAGAGGTGAAGACCTTTAATTTCAACATATTCTAATTTTTGCAATTCTCGTAAAAAAGGAATCAAATTCTCGTCGATTGGATGGCCTGAACGGTTCATGCCATTATTAATATCCACGAAAGTCTGAAAATACAACTGGTGATTTTGTCCTAAGGCATTTAGCTCCAATGCAGTCTCAAAGTCATCTACCAAAGAGGCAAACTGAGTATCAGGATATACGGCTTTAAGTTTTATTAAGCGTTCAATATTGGGCCCTACTAATTGATAAGCAATGAGTATCCATTTACATCCGCAGGAAGCGATCATTTCGGCTTCTGCAATCGTAGCACATTTGAATTTGGTAATACCCTGCTCCATTTGCAAAAGGGTAATTTCGCGGGTTTTGTGCGTTTTTACATGCGGTACAAGGCGGTTTGCATTGCCCGCAATGGAAATCATTAATTTTATATTATCAATAATGCGTTCCTTATAAAAGAGTAAAGAGGGCGACGTGAATTGATCAGGCTGTTGGACTTGGTACCACATGTTAGTAAGGAGTGATGGATAAAAATATTAAACGTGTAGTTCAAACATGGCTTCAACTTCCACAGGAATATTGTCAGGAAGGGATCCCATGCCTATGGCACTGCGAACGCCAATTCCGTTTTCTTCTCCCCATACCTTTGCGAATAATTCACTACATCCGTTAATAATGTAAGGATGTCGCAGAAAGTCTTCCGTGCAGTTCACCATGCCAAGTACTTTGACTACACGCTTGATGCGATCTAGAGATCCAAGGTTTGCTTTAAGAGTAGAAAGAATCGCCAGTCCAACCTGCTGAGAAGCCGACTTGCCCTCTTCTATATTTAGTTCACGGCCAATTCTGCCAATAATCAGGCTACCATCGTCTTGTACCGTACCGTGTCCTGAAACATATACCCATCGGTCATCCACAATTAATATTGGCTTGTATACGCCAACAGGTTTTGGAGCAGGTGGGAGTGACAGCCCTAAGCGTGCGAAATTTTCTTCAGCAGAATGATTCATTTTGAATTTTTAGGAATTAATTAGACAAAAATATTTAAAAGAAGTACACCTAGAAGACCCATGACAGAAACGATCGTTTCCATGACTGACCAAGTGAGTAGTGTATCTTTAATACTAAGGTTGAAATATTCTTTAAATAACCAAAATCCTCCGTCGTTTAAATGTGAAAACATCAAACTTCCAGAACCGATAGATAGCACAATTAATTCTGGTTTAACCGCAGAGCTTGCCAAAAGAGGAGCCAAAATCCCAACAGTTGTAAGTCCGGCTACCGTTGCTGAGCCGACACATACCCTGATAATCGCCGCTATACCCCAGCTTAAAACAATTGGTGAAATATCTAGTCCTTTTAAACTATCAGCGATATAAAGGCTTACACCGCCAGCGGTCATGATTTCTTTAAATACACCTGCGCCAGCAATAATTAACAGTATAACAGAAACACCTTTGAAAGCCTCTTCCATGGACTTTGTAACTTGTAACATTTTCATGCCCCGTTTGATGCCCAATGCATAAGCTGCAACCAGTACAGATAGTAGCATTCCAAAATAGGGTTCGGCTAAGAGTCCAATAATTTTGTTGTCAGGGAAGCTACTTTTGATGGCCGACATGCTGGTAAGTAAAAAAACAGGTAATAAAGCGGTGAAAACACTAATGGCTAAACCAGGTAATTCGTGGCTAGGCCGAGGAGTTACATCAAATAAATCCTTATCTGGTTTTGGCTGAAAACGTTTTAGAGTACTTCCGAATAAGGGGCCTGCCACCGCAATAGCAGGAATTGAAACCAATAGCCCATAAAGTAAAGTTTGTCCTAAGTCCGCATTTAGTTGGTTGGCAATGGCAGCAGGGGAAGGGTGGGGTGGGAGGTAACCATGAGCCACTGACAAAGCAGAAAGCATTGGTATACCGATATATAAAAGCGGGAGCCTTGCCGTAGCGCTAATCATAAATATTAATGGAATGACGATTACAAAGCCCGCATTATAAAAAAGTGGTATACCAATTACAAAACCGGCAACTGCCATACCCCATTGAATGTATTTTGCGCCGAAAAGCTGTATGAGCGCATCCGTTATACGCTGTGCTGCACCACTGTCTGCAACGAGTTTTCCAAGCATTGCGCCGAAACCTACAATGAGTACCAGCTCTCCTAAGGTATTTCCAACTCCCTTCTGAATGGCTGTGCTTATGGTGGTTACATCAAGTCCGCTCGCCAAGCCCAGTCCGATGGATACAATTAAAAAAGAAATAAATGTGTCAATTTTAAGCCATGCTATTAAAAGTATGAGGCTTAAAATAGCGATAAAGGTTAATATTAAGGGCATAATGGATATAGGTTGGAATAAATGGTTTTATTTGAATGATTTTCAAATTTTACTGCCACATGAATGTGTTTTGGTTATTAAAGACAAATCACCTGTCATTTATAATGATGATTTTCGCCATTTATAAAAACTGTGTTATTAGACCTTATCACTTCTGGGTTTTGTAGGTAGACTATTGTTATCCAAAAACGAAAATTCACAATCGGCTCAATAAACGATTTTAGGAAGAGTTTGACAGCCGAAAGCCGACGCCGAATGCAATACCAAAAAAGTAGTGATAAGTTCTAATTTATTAAATAAGAAAATTCCTGTTTCATTTGTTAGCTGTAGCTGATGTGATATTGCTGCTAGGCCGGTGTCATTTACCGTTTAAGCGGAATAATTACTTTGAGAATTTGAATTTGATTATTAAAGAATTGACCAAATAAATAGTTAGTTCTACAATTGTGAAAAACAGGATTAAAGCACGTGACTGAATTTACTTTGGAGGTGTAAATTGGCAGAGTCTCTGTTATAAGACTGGGAACCAAGATGGGTTTTGATGTAGAAATGAGTGAATATTAATACCTTTTAAACTAAGTTTGCTAGACTGGCTTAAAATGACGAAATTTGTGTTTTAGAGTATAATTATTTGAATTTTATACATGAAGCTTTGCATTAAGCAAAGTTCATATTTTAATCTTGGTTCTTTTCAAAATTCTTTATGGCAGAATCTTCTGGTGAAAACATTATCCCCATTAATATCGAGGAGGAAATGCGTGGTGCGTACATTGATTATTCAATGTCCGTTATTATCTCACGTGCCTTACCTGATGTTAGAGACGGTCTAAAACCGGTTCATCGCAGAGTCCTTTACGGGATGTCTGATTTGGGTGTAAATTATAATAAGTCCCATAAAAAGTCCGCACGTATAGTTGG
>CAXBLH010000546.1:0-3473 GCA_963976315.1 uncultured Dyadobacter sp. | reverse complement strand
GCTATAGGTAAGATACTATGCGCAATGCGAGGCCCCAAATCTCTGGCAGGATTGATCGCATAGCCTGTGGTACCTCCCAATGATAATCCGATGCTCCATACTAATATACCCACCAAGTAGGGGCCAATACCTGCTGGTATACCTCCTTTTGAGATGTTTAGCAAGTTAGTATTTCCAAGTGCTACTACACTCACAATAAAAACGGCCGTTGCAATAAATTCACTCAGGAAGTTAGCAAATGGCTTTCGAATCGCGGGATCAGTAGCAAAGCATGCCAGCTTAGCACCAGGATCTGGTGTGGCTTCCCAGTGCGGGTAGTAATGAATCCAAACAACGGTGGCTCCCAAGGCGCCACCAAGAATTTGAGCTGGTATAAAACTGGCCAACAAGGAATAGTCCTGTTGTAGAAACGCAAAAGCAACCGTCACGGCTGGGTTAAGATGTGCCGCATCGCTCCCAAATGCATTTGCCGCTAAAATGGCGGCCATCACCGCAAAAGCCCATCCTGCCGTAATCACTATCCAGCCACTATTATTTCCTTTTGTTTTGTTCAAAACCACATTTGCAACCACGCCGTTGCCTAAAATGATAAGTACCATGGTACCAATTAACTCGCCTAGAAAAGGGGAAGTTTCCATAATTATTAAAATGGTTTTAAAGAATTGTTGCGAATATTAAAATTGTTTTAATTTTTCTTTATCTAGTAATAGAAAGTATAATTCATGAGTGATTTACCATTTTTGGACGATGAATTCTGCTAACTTTGTCCAAAATATATCTTTTAGGACTGAATATCATGTTATTAAATCAACTCACAGCAATATCTCCAATAGACGGACGATACTATAAGCAAGTTTCGGAGCTATCCAATTATTTCTCAGAGTATGCACTTATTTATTATCGCGTGTATGTAGAGGTTGAATATTTTATTGCGCTATGTGAATTACCCCTTCCCCAGCTGTCAGGAATAGACAAAAAATACTATCCTTCTTTGCGGAAAATTTATGAAGACTTTAACGAAGAAGATGCTTTAAAAATTAAGGAAACTGAAAAGGTAACCAATCATGACGTTAAGGCGGTTGAGTATTTTGTAAAAGCCAAATTTGAAGAATTAGGAATTGAGAATTACCAGGAATTTATTCATTTTGGACTTACTTCACAAGACATTAACAATACCGCAATTCCATTGTCATTAAAAGATGCACTGGAACGTACTATAAAACCATTGTTCAGGCAGGTACTTTTTGTACTCAAAAGGATGTCGATAGAATGGAAAAACATACCCATGCTGGCGCATACACATGGACAGCCTGCTTCTCCTACCCGGGTGGGGAAAGAGTTTTTGGTGTTTGTGGAAAGATTGGAACGTCAACTGGAGATGCTGGATAAAATTCCACATTCCGCCAAGTTTGGAGGCGCCACTGGAAACTTTAATGCACATAATGTGGCCTATCCGAAACAAGACTGGATGGCTTTTGGGAATCATTTTGTGGAAGGGCTTGGACTTAGCAGAAGTAAGCATACCACCCAAATTGAGCATTACGATAATATAGCCGCTCTTTTTGATAACTTAAAGCGAATCAATACCATTCTTACGGACCTTAACCGTGATATGTGGACCTATATTTCGATGGGTTATTTCAAACAGAAAATTAAGGCTGGCGAAATTGGCTCCTCGGCCATGCCGCATAAGGTAAACCCGATCGATTTTGAAAACTCGGAAGGTAACCTAGGATTAGCTTCCGCACTGTTTGAGCATTTTGCCGCTAAGCTTCCTATTTCAAGATTGCAACGTGATTTGACGGACTCTACTGTCCTACGAAATATAGGAGTACCTATCTCGCACTTGGCTATTGCGCTTAATTCTTTAATCAAAGGCCTAGGTAAGGTAGAACTAAACTCAGAAATGCTTAAAGCCGAACTTGAAGACAACTGGGCCGTTGTTTCTGAAGCGATACAAACCATACTTAGACGTGAAGGTTATCCAAAACCGTATGAAGCATTAAAGGAGCTTACACGAACCAATGAGAAAATTACCCATGACTCTATTGCCGTTTTTGTAGAAACCCTAGATGTGTCGGAGGCTATACGTGAAGAACTTCGCAAAATAACACCTTTTAACTATTTAGGGGTAGTAGAGGACACCCATTAAAGAGACGTAATTAATAAGAAACCTTTCATATTTTTGAAAGGTTTTTTTATGCGTTTAAGTAGGAGGCAATTGTAGCAAACTACCCAAATCCTATCCCCTAACCTCTAAAATCCAGTCCCTTAACTTTTAACTTCCCACTTTTAACACTTATTTCCTAACCCTTAATCATTCATGAAACGTATCTCTTTAATCTTACTTTTATCGTGTTTTGCTATTACCTCCATTTGGGCCGAAAGTAAGCCAAAGGAAAATTTGGCAATAGTATTTATTGGGAATAGTATCACTATTGGAACCGGTGGAGAAGGTGGCACCCCTCCGCCAACCCATGCGGTAAATAGCTTGAGGACCCATAAGAAAATTGGAGAGGTAGCCTTTAGCAACATCGGCAAAAGTGGCTCAACGACCGTCGACTGGCTTCCTGAAACAAATACACTTTTCCGAAATGCAATAAAAGCTGGAGACAGCTTATCCAGAAAAGCAGATTTTCAACTCATTTTTTCAATTAAATTAGGAACAAACGACAGCGCAATCGAAGGCCCCAATGGCGCTCCTGTTTCAGCGGAAAATTACAAGAAAAATATGAAAGTCATTATGACTGCACTTCTTGAAAAATACCCCAAGTGTAAGATTGTGCTCCAGCATCCGATTTGGTATAGTACTAATACTTATAATCGCTCCAAATATTTGGCGGAAGGATTGGCACGTCTCAATACATATATTCCAGAAATAGATCAGCTGGTGAAAGAGTACCAATCTCAAAATCCTGGGCAGGTATACCTTGGAGATACGAAGGCGTATCGCTATTTTAAAAAGCACGAAACCTTGTTCAAAGACGAGAAAGGACAACAAGGAATATTTCATTTGCACCCCAATCAAGCTGGCACAAAAATTTTAGGGGAATATTGGGCAAAGGGTATTTTAAAAGGAATTTGAAAGTAGGATGGGATGTATTAAGCTTAAAAGTTCCTAAGTGGTAGAAATGTAGGATATTTTCAGAAATAAAGTTTTGAAGGTTAATTCTCGAATTTTCAAGATCATAAAATGGTGCACGACCACACTTAAAAAAGTTAATGGAAATCTACAAAATTAATATCAATCAGCTTCTTATAACAAATTCGCTTCAAAGTCAACCTTATACTACACGGTTTATTTAATATATTTGTAGTTATAATGACCATTACCTAGAACTAGATTGAAAGTAATTATTGACCAGTGAATAATATGATTAGTAACCATGATGAGCCTGTTTAAAAAATTAACCACTCATTTGTTTATACTATTTTTGGGCTGCCTCAACGAAAGTTTACCTTGGTTCGCACAA
>CAXBLH010000545.1:0-3477 GCA_963976315.1 uncultured Dyadobacter sp. | reverse complement strand
TTCCAACGGTCCCAGAATCATGGTCAACCGATTTTTAAGCTCATGTGATAAGTCAGAGAAATAGACCATCTGCTGGTCTTTAATGGCAGCATAAGCCTGCTCTTCTTTTAATTTCTTATTTAGGGCAAGCCAGCGCATATAAGCCACGTATGCCAAGTAAAGTAACAATAATACCAGAAGTCCGTAAAAGGCAATCGCAATTTGAGAAAGGTAGAACGGTGGCGAAATAGCAATCTTAAGTTTTACTACTTCATCATTCCACTGGCCGTAACTATTGGCAGTTTTAAGTTCCAGTTCATAGTTCCCGGGAGGTACAGAAAGCAGCTGGACCTTTTGGGCATTGGTATTGTTATAAATCCAGTCATCATTTTGAAAACCACTTAATCTATATGCGAATCTATTTTTGTTGGGATTACTCAAATCGGTGAATGAAAATTGAACTTCAAAACTATTTTCGTCAGCGTCGAGCTCTATTTTTTGATCACCTGTAATTCGATACGTAGCTTCCTTATCGCCCCCTAACACATGCACCGAATTCCAGAAGAAATTGGTTTTCCCTCGCTTAATGGTCGGGATAGGGCTTACCTTATAAAGCCCATTGGTATTTCCAAAATACACCTCCCCGTCAGCACCTTTGGCAACGGCGTTAAAGGTGAAATCGGTAAAGTCAATTCCGTCTTCGGTACCAAAGCTTCGAAATGGAATTGGTTCATTTGGGATATGTACGGCCAACCCATTGTTGGTACTGACTATCAATTCGTTGTGTTTGTCTTCGGCTATGCCGCAAACCACGTCTGAAGGCAAGCCCTGTTTGGTTGTAAATTGTTTGAAACTATCCGTTTCGGGCAAATATCGATAGAGTCCGCCAGTTCGGGATCCGATCCAAATACGCCCTTTACTATCTTCGTAGATACTTAAAATTCTTCTCGAAATGATACCCTCTTTCAAGTTTATACCCGAATATTTCTTCACCTCACTGGTGGTCAGGTTGATACGCATTAACCCATCGCCACGCGAACCAATCCACAGATTTTGGGAATGATCCTTGATCATCACAAATACATTCGAGTCGAAATTAAAAAGTTTATTGGCTTTCTTCACCACTTGGGCGTAAAGCTGTGAATTGTTACTGGAATAGTATTCTAGGCCATTTTTCAAACATCCCAGAATCCATTCCCCTTTTTCAATTTCTATGGAATAGGTAAGAAGAGACTTGGGCTTGTAAATTAGGTTATAGTTATCACCATTTTTCTGAAACAAACCATTTGGCGTTGAATAGTAGGCTGTCCCACCAATGGACTGGTGAATGGTGTTAATATTGGAGGGGGAATTAGTTTTGGCGAAGGAGTTACTTTTAGGATCAAAAATAAAAATACCGTCGTCACGAGTCTTAATCCATATTTTATTGGTAAAATCCTTATGAAGGTAATTAACTGCCTGATTAATGGGCGTATAATTAGAAGTTGATATACGCAACCTATCCACTTTGATGGCCTTGGGCCTAATCTTAACTAATCCTTTAAGAGTGCCCAGCCATATAATTCCGGAGTCATCGATAAAACTGGTTAAAATATTGTTATCGGTTAACAAATCGGTCTCACCTTCAAAAGCCAAAAATTGTCGTTTCCCTCTGTTTTTATTAGACAAGAAAGGTTTGCGCAAGGTAGAAACGACACATTCTCCGTTTTTCCCAAAACTAATAGACGAAATATTGTCGTAGCCCGCCTCATGGACTTCTCCAAAGTGATACTGGTTCTCAATTTGAATTTCATTTTTCTCGAAACTCAATTCAAATAATCCACTTGTGGTGGTACCAACAAGTATTTCACCTTCCTTCGACTTTTGTATGATATGCACAGGAACTGAAATAGTGGTCTCTTTTAGCAACCCTGACTTTACAGACAGCGTAAACAAGCCTTTATCGGTTCCTACCAGAAGAATATCCGGTGACAAGGAACAACTTGATCGTATATTCCCAATTTTACTATAAATGGCGGCTGTATTTTTAAGATGTGGCACCAGTTTACCCTTCTTTTCAAAACTACTATCAAGTTTATAAAGCAGATTACCATTCCCTACCCCTAGCCAAATATTTCCCTGATTATCCTGTGTGACCGCATTAAATGCCTCAATCCGATCAGAAACGGTTTCAAAATAATGTGTTTTTTTGTCAAACACGCTAAGCCCACTCTCGGTACCAATCAGCAGATTCCCATTTTTGAACTCTGCAATACTGGTCACTGTATTTGTAAATATGGCGTGCTCATTATTAGGCTGGGTGGTGAAGTGCAGTACCTCATAGCCATCATAACGGTAGAGTCCAGACATGGCACCTATCCACAAAAGGCCACGAGAATCTTGAAAAATACAGTTAATAGACCGACGAGGCAACCAATCTTCATCGGACATGATTAAGTTCGATAAATCAATTGATTGCCCCGTTACCAGGCTATTAATAAATAATAAAAGGGCTAATAAGCCTATTTTAAGCTTTTTTATATTCAAATCACAAATTAGATTTCAACTTCCAGTGTTCACTAGGAGTTCTGGTTTTCTCCAAAAGCGCTTCCATTTCCTTCACAATTTCAGGATTTTCAGCAGCGATATTATGTTCTTCCTTACGATCAGAAATCAGATTATAGAGTTCGATTTCTCCTTTGGGGTCATGACGAACCGCTTTAAAATCTCCTTTTCTGATGGCCTGATCGGTGGTAGGGTTTTCATGAAATTCCCAGTAAAGGTAATCATGTTTCTTTTGATTTTCGCCTACCAAGGTGGGGAGGAATGAAATGCCGTCCGTTTCGGAGTCGGCAATGGGTTGTCCAGTTATATCTGCCACGGTAGGTAAGAAATCCCAGAAAGCTGAAATAAGATCCGTTTTGCTACCAGCTGCGATTTTGGCCGGCCACTTTACAATCAAAGGTACTTTAATACCACCTTCATATAAATCCCGTTTCATCCCTTTTAAGCCGCCAGAGCTATTGAAAAATGCTGGATCAGCGCCTCCTTCATGGTGAGGACCATTGTCAGAACTAAAGATAATAATTGTATTTTTATCCAATCCTTTCGCTTTCAACTCTGCCACCACTTTACCCACACAGGCATCCAAATGTGAAACTTGACCGGCATAAGCAGCAGCCGGATTATCTGTAGAACGGTATGCCCACTTATCGCCGTCCTCGGTACTAGCCTTTACTTTATTTTTAAATGGCTTGTCTTTTACAATTTTCTTATATTCTTCCAATTGTGGTGATGCGGGTAAAGTCATTTCGGCATGTGGGGTAGTATATGCCAAGTATAAGAAAAATGGATTTTTACGGTCTTTCTCAATATATTGTAAAGCCTCTTTGGTAAACAAATCGTTAGAAAAAGCCCCTTGTTTCAAATCCTGATTTTCTGAAATTTCAATCTTTTCTCCATTTCTAAACAAATATGCCGGAAACTGATTATGGGCATGGCCTTGGTTCAAGTAACCAT
>CAXBLH010000544.1:0-3480 GCA_963976315.1 uncultured Dyadobacter sp. | reverse complement strand
TGTTTTCCATTCAACAGAAACAATTTCATCTAATTTTAAAGCTCCTTCCTTAACTACCAAACTGCTTACTGTGGCGCTTGAAAATGTATTTTGACACAAGTCCTTTGAATCCAACCTAAACCGATAAAGTTGCGTCGGATCCAAATTATTTATAAAAACGGTTTGTGAACCACCCTTTTCACTGCGAATGCCAGAGTCTTGAAAATCATCAGAACCGACCCCAAACATGACTTTGCTAAAAACGTTTTCCAGCCCTTCATAGACAATCTTCACCCGACCGTCTGCCATCATTTCAACGGAAGTGATTCTTATAGCTGCCACGGAAGGTGCTGCAATCTGCCCCACCAGAACAGTAGTACGATTCTCGGCAGAACAACTTCCATCATCATACCCTCCCGTTACTTTAACCGCGGGTATCGTAGTACCATCCTGGTAAATATGATCAAAACTCAGAGGACCATCTTCCCATCGTTTTTGCTTAGGACTACCATCGGCCCAGTCAATTTCCACAAAATCATAGGCTTTCAATATATCATCAGCTTCCAAAGTGACTCTAGCCCGGCCATTGGAACATGTATAGAATATAGCCTTATGAGCCCTTGTTTCCAACACCGTAACGTCGTCACAATTGTTAAAGCCCGTTCCACTTGCGCTGCCTACCTGTAAAATAGAATACACCCCAGGTAAGTTATAAATGAAAGACGAATCCGTAATGGGATTGGTGTTGGGCAATTCGTTTATGTTCCGGTCAAAGTTGTAATAATAGCCTAAATTCGTTGCGTCTTTTACTTTATTTTGGAGCTTAACAGTTAATGGAGCGCATCCTTTGGGTGGATTAATGGTGAAACCTCCCGACGTAGTACAGTATTGTGCAAAAGTAGCTTTGGGAAGAGCTCCAATTGTAAAAATGAGTAAAAGCAAGAGGAAATTTTTCTTCATATATGTTTTTCAATTACTTCCATTAAAAATAATCGAGTTGAGCTTTTCAATGAAACGGTTTTTAAACATCGATTGTTTATGCTTAAAAAAAGCAAAAATAAGACTTTTAATATTTAAGGCTGTAACTTTACAACTTTAACGAGATATTAAGTGAAACTATTTTCACCAAAGCATTAAATGGATAATATAATTAATAGTGCAATAGATTTAGATAGCATTGAAGAGGCCATTGAGGCCATAAAAAGAGGTGAGGTAATCATTGTTGTTGACGACGAAGATCGTGAAAACGAAGGAGATTTTGTTTGTGCTGCAGAGTCTGTAACTCCTGAAATAATCAATTTTATGGCTCGGGAAGGCCGGGGCTTAATATGTGTCCCCCTTACTGAAGAACGTTGTTCAGAACTCCAACTCGAAATGATGGTGGGCAATAATACGGCACTTCATGAAACAGCATTTACAGTTTCTGTAGACTTACTGGGCCATGGATGTACTACTGGAATTTCAGCAAGTGATAGGGCCTTAACCATACAAGCACTCGTAAATCCAGAAACCAAGCCCGAAGACTTAGGTAGACCAGGCCATATTTTCCCCCTTAAAGCAAAAGCAGGAGGCGTATTGCGCCGAACAGGCCATACCGAAGCAGCCATTGACTTTCCACGGCTTGCAGGAATGTCGCCCGCAGGCGTTTTGGTGGAAATATTAAATGAAGATGGCTCCATGGCTCGCTTGCCTCAATTAAGGCAACTTGCCGATAAACTGAATTTAAAATTAGTGTCCATCAAAGACCTCATTGAATACCGCTTACGGGAAGAAAGCCTTATTAAAAGGGAGATTGGTGTGGATATGCCTACCAACTGGGGACATTTTGAGTTGATTTGTTACCGACAAATTAACACTGGAGCGTTACATTTAGCACTTGTGAAGGGCAGTTGGGAGAAGGACGAAACCGTATTGGTAAGAGTTCATTCCTCCTGCGTAACCGGCGATATTTTTGGATCTTGCAGATGCGACTGTGGGTCTCAGCTTCATGCTGCTATGGAAATGGTAAATCAAGTAGGAAAAGGCGTAATTGTATATATGAATCAGGAAGGTCGTGGGATCGGACTCTTAAATAAATTGAAAGCCTACAAGCTTCAGGAAATGGGACGGGATACTGTAGAAGCAAACCTCGAACTAGGCTTTACGGTAGATGAACGTGACTATGGCGTAGGAGCCCAAATACTTCGTGATTTAGAAGTATCTAAGATTAAACTGATTACCAATAATCCTAAAAAACGTGCAGGACTTATCGGCTACGGTTTGGAAATAGTAGATTCGGTAGGAATTGAAATTGCATCGAACCCTCATAATGAGAACTATTTGTTAACCAAAAGAGATAAAATGGGTCATAGTTTGAACAACCTAACCGTTTCAACCAGTAAAGGATAATGGACGTTAAATTGGTAACCTCTGATAGCGATATATTAAAGTGTAAAGCAGCCATACAAGCGCTTAGGCCTTCTATAACGGATGACCTCTATTTGGAAGATAATCATATAGCCGGCTCGATAGCAGTTTTCGAGACTGGCTATAACCTTTTTCGAGGAAAATACATTTATATTGATGATTTGTCCACCACTCCGGAATGCCGAGGAAAGGGGTATGCAGGTCAACTATTAGACTGGATTTTGGAGTATGCCAAAGCTCAAAATATTGAAGAGGTACACTTGGACTCGGGTGTGTCGGCAGAACGAACAGATGCCCATCGCCTTTATCTAAATAAAAGGTTTCAAATTGCAAGCCTCCATTTTACCCATAAAATCAAGTAGCAGCAACTTCGGCTGTGTAAGCGCTTATTATAAAATTAGAATACATGAATTTTCATCAAGTTTTTGAGGCATTCAACAAATTAAAAGTTTTAGTAATCGGCGATGTGATGCTCGATTCCTATGTATGGGGTAAAGTAGACCGTATTTCCCCAGAAGCTCCTGTACCTGTTGTGCATGTGCATCGTCGCGAGTACCGACTGGGAGGAGCCGGTAATGTGTTGTTAAATGTGCAATCTCTGGGTGCTGAAGCTATAATTTGCACCGTGATTGGTAATGACGGCTCTGGCATATTACTTGAAAATAGTTTGAAGGATAAGGGCTTGAATTGTGAAGGGCTTATTAAAAGTGACGAGAGAATTACAACAATCAAAGAGCGTATTATAGCGGGTTCTCAGCAGGTCGTACGTATTGATACGGAAACGGATAGGCCCATTTCTCAAAACGAGCAAATGAAGTTGATTGAAAAAGTAAAAAGTTTGATACCTTCTTGTGATGTAATTATTTTTGAAGACTATGACAAAGGGGTGCTCACTCCGGAAGCCATTGCTGAAATAACCGATTTCGCCAACGCAAACCAGATTCCAACCGTTGTAGACCCTAAAAAACGTAATTTCTTAGCTTATAATCATGTTACCCTTTTCAAACCGAACTTAAAGGAACTTCGAGAGGGATTGAAAATAGAATTTGATGTCGATAATTTGGAGGAGGTTAAAAGTGCTGCCGAAAATCTAAA
>CAXBLH010000543.1:0-3485 GCA_963976315.1 uncultured Dyadobacter sp. | reverse complement strand
AATTAAAGCTACCTATATGGATATTTTAAAAGGATATTATTGATTATGATGACTTAAATCGGCTTGTTTTGGAACAGTAGTTCGATTGATTTTTAGCTTTTATTATTCATGAATATTGAAACCTTTTTATTCAATTTACGTTAAGTCTACAAGACTTATAGATTAATCAGTTTAAACTTAAATTTATAAAATTATGTCACTCAGATTAGGGGATATTGCTCCGGATTTTGAAGCAAATACAACACAAGGTCAGATTAAATTTCACGAATGGCTAGGTGACAGCTGGGGCTTATTGTTCTCACACCCTGCCGATTTTACACCAGTATGTACTACTGAGCTTGGTAAAACTGCGTTGTTGAATGGTGAATTCCAGAAACGAAATGTAAAAACAATCGCAGTAAGTGTGGATGATGTAGATTCACATAATAAGTGGGTGCCCGATATTAACGAAGTAAATAGCACCGAAGTAAACTTCCCTATCATTGCGGACGAAAACCGTACAGTGGCGACGCTTTATGATATGATTCATCCAAATGCTAGTGAAAAAGCAACAGTAAGATCTGTTTTCATAATAGGGCCAGACAAAAAAATAAAGCTTACTCTTACTTACCCAGCCTCAACGGGTCGTAACTTCCATGAAATTTTAAGAGTAATAGACTCTTTGCAGTTAACAGCCAACTATTCTGTTGCAACGCCTGCCGACTGGAAAGATGGTGATGATGTGATCGTGGTGCCTTCTATCAGCACTGCGGATGCCATTGTAAAGTTCCCAAAAGGAGTAAAAGAAGTAAAGCCTTATTTAAGATATACGCCACAGCCTAATAAGTAATATTTAGGATTAGGTAAAGCATTCTAGCACAGCTTCAGTACTTGGAGCTGTGCTATTTTTTATATTTGTATTTCAGCTTTTTGAGATTTAATTAACTCCTTTTCCGTTCCATAATATACCATATTTTTGGCGCCTAAATAGTAATAATATATCGAAGCACCCATACTGATATGGCTAATATCATTGTAATTAAACCAAGGAGAAAAGCTGAATTTTAAGGCATGCAACCCTGCGGCTAATGCACCGAGTCCCGTGGCAATGAAAATATATTTGCTTCCAGGATCCTTCTTTTTTCGGTACATATATACCTCAATTGTAAAGAGCATCAGGAATAGTCCATAAACGGCGTGGATTTCAACGACAATAAATTTCAGGGTAAATAACGTCAAGGCAAAGAATATGGCTAACTCTACATAGTTGAGGTAACCCAATATTTGTCCACCCCTTTTTGCCAAAATAGGTTTAATATGCCATATAGCTGCCCTTTCAAAAAGAGCCACTGCGATCATACTTGCAAACCAACCGGGTATTTTACCTCTTATACCCGTAACATAAATAAATCCGTGTCCGAGCACCCCACCAATCGCTGTGGCGAGTCCCATAAACAAAAAGAAATATTGCATTTGCGTGTACATCCTGTGTTCACGGCTCAATTTATTCAAATTGATAAATGCATATCCGCAAACAACCGTCATCATCAAACTTGATATTACAGTCGATGGTTCTAAAATAGTGGTACCGAATAATTGAATTTGATGAACCGTACTGTAATCTGCCGAAACCTCATTCATAAAATGCCTTTTGATGATTAGATTTTAAAACTTAGGTAATCTTAATTTTTTCCAAATAAACTATAAATACTCTGTTTAAACCAATTTCACCACGTATCTATTTGACTTTATCACGACTTTTTTAGTATTGCTGACGGCTATCCGCTTTAGGCTGTCAAATTCATGGGGAACACGGTTTTGGAGCATAAAACTAATTTCCGCCTTTATTTAAAAAGCCCACCTAAAAACCAATGGTGACAGGATTAATAGTCATTTAAAAACTATGCCAACTTGTACCGAGAACGGATGTTTCGGAAAAATTAGGCTTATAAAAATCAGTTTTATGATAGAAAATGTCCAGTTCGTAGATTATAACAGTGGATTGATCTATTAGAAAAATGTATCTGGAATTAATAATATTCCTTTGTGATGAGAAATATATAAAAGAGCCATTTCCATCCGCAGGTAGTCTGTGATAAATATAATTAAACCATGAAACAGAAAATAGTAAGAAGTCTCCAAATAATAGTCGGTATTGTGCTGATGTGGTCTTTGAGTAGTCACCAAGCTGTTGCACAAACCAATTTAAATAGTTCTATATCAATCCTTAGTAGTGCAAACTCGGCGGTGATAGGTAATTCAGGTATTTCTGGAATGGTGGTAGATTCGACCAGCGAAAACGGGGTTGAATTTGCGAGTATTGCACTTTATGATGAGGTTGAAAATAAGATAATAGATGGAACCACAGCTGATGAAAATGGAAAATTTGCCATTTCCAAAGTGGATCCTGGTACTTATAGACTAATGGTTTCCTTTATTGGCTATCAGGACAAGACTATTAAAACTATTTTGGTTGAGAAAGGAAAGGATGTGGAACTTGGTAAAATTACGCTCGTTTCTAGTGTTCAAAATTTAGACGAAGTAACCATCACTGGAATGAAGTCTTTAATTGAAGAAAAGGTGGATAGACTGGTGTATAATGCAGAGAAAGATATTACTTCCAAAGGAGGTGACGCAGCGGATTTGCTTCGTAAAGTACCGATGCTTTCGGTTGATTTAGATGGAAATGTTTCCTTGAGAGGGAGTTCAAATATCAAAGTTTTGGTTAACAATAAACCATCTACAATCATAGCAAGTAATGTGGCGGATGCCTTGAAACAAATTCCAGCCGATATGATTAAGTCGGTAGAGGTGATCACTTCTCCGTCTGCCAAGTACGATGCGGAAGGGTCTGCTGGGATTATCAATATCATTACCAAGAAAAGTAATTTAGAAGGTTTTAGCTTGAATCTGGATTCAGGAGTGGGTAATCGAGGTACAAACTTGGGCCTGAATGGAAGTTATCGTACCGGAAAAATGGGTTTTACTTTGGGAGGTTTTGGACGAGCCTTTTATAATAAAGCGGAGTCAGCACTTAACCAGACTACCTATTCAGGTGCGTATGCGTATCAAACTGACCAGACCGGCCAAGCCAAAGACAATGGATTGTTTGGGCATTACTCCTTAGGTTGGGATTATGATTTGGGCGAAAACCAAGCGTTATCTGCTGGGGTTAGGTATGGTACTCGTAACTTTATCCAAAATCAGGATTTGACCATCAACCAATTTGAAAACGATATATTGTCCACTTCTTCTCTACGCAGTGTGGACCGTAAAGATCTTTCTGGAACGGTGGATATTAACGTGGATTATATCAAGACTTTCAAGCCACAACAAGAATGGAGCATTTCAACATTATATAGTAGAACCAGCCTAACTAACAACTTTAGTACTGATAATATGAATGCTGCGGGCGATATCACTGGTCGTCAGAAAAATAATAATGCCAATTTTAATTCAGAATTTACTTTTCAATCCGACTATACAACGCCAATTAAGCAAAATCA
>CAXBLH010000542.1:0-3498 GCA_963976315.1 uncultured Dyadobacter sp. | reverse complement strand
CAGCGGCTGGTGGTGAATGCCATTCATTGGGAATTAGGAAAGCCAGTTCCGAAAAAATGGAAAGGCAAGATGGATATCGTTGTGCCTTACCGTGGTATTGCCAATTAGAAACTACTTATTTTAAGAAAAATCAATCATAATAATAAACCAAATCATGGCTAAACCCCAAAAAATAGGTCTCATTAGTTTGCTGCTAATTGGCGCTCTAATTGTATCATTTAGCGCTTTTAAATTTAGCTTTCAGGATACGCTTACCGTGAAGAAAGGAATGCATATTTCTTTGATCGGTGGAAATCTGGGTTCGCGGATGATGGAATTCAATGAATTTGAAACAGAGCTTCAAGTTCGTTATCCGGATAGTGAATTATATATTAGAAATATGTGTGATGCGGGTGACACCCCTGGATTTAGGCCACGTGCGAGCAGAAACGACCCTTGGGCATTTCCGGGTGCAGAGAAATTTCAAACAGAATATGCCACTAATTCGCATAGTATTGGACATTTTGAATCTGCAGACGAATGGTTGGAACGGTTGAGAACGGATGTCGTTATAGGTTTTTTTGGATTCAGCGAGTCATTTCAAGGAAAGGAAGGTCTTGAAAACTACAAAGCCGAATTAAGTGCATTTATTGAGCATACTTTGGCTCAAAAATACAATGGTTCTTCAGCACCACAACTGGCGCTTGTAACTCCTATTGCATTTGAAGATTTATCTTCGAAAATGGATTTGCCCAATGGGAAAAAGGAAAATGTGAACTTGGAAATGTATTCCAAAGCGATGGAAGAAGTTGCAGAAAAATACAATGTACTTTGCTTGGATGCATTTTCTCCTACCAAAGGGTGGTATGCTTCCGAAAAAGAAGACCTTACTATTGATGGCATTCAGTTAACGGAGCAAGGTTATAAGAAATTTGGAGTTCTGCTTGCGGATGGTATTTTCGGAAAGGCCAGTCGTGCGGCGGAGAGTAGAAGAAAGGAAATTCAGGAAGCGGTCTCAGAAAAGAACTGGATGTGGCATAACGATTATAAAATCCCAAACAGTGTACACGTTTACGGTCGTAGATATAACCCATTTGGGCCTGAAAACTATCCTGCGGAAATTGAAAAAATTAGACAAATGACTGACATTCGTGATCAGGCAATTTGGTTGGTAGCTTCAAAAGGTGAAAAGTTAGACATTGCAAGTCTTGATAAAAAAACAAAAGTTTTACCACAGGTAAAAACCAATTTTAACCCCGATAAGAACGGGAGCTTAGAGTACCTGTATGGTCAAAAGGCGTTGGACAAAATTAAAGCAGCACCTGGTTATAAAATTGAACTTTTTGCTTCGGAAGTTGAATTTCCTGAATTGGCAAACCCAGTACAAATGTCATTCGACACTAAAGGCCGTTTATGGGTGGCTACCATGCCTAGCTATCCGCATTACAAACCTGGTGATGGGAGACCAAATGATAAAATTTTGATATTGGAAGATACCAATGGAGATGGTAAAGCCGATAAGCAAACCGTATTTGTGGATGGACTCCATTTACCGTTGGGTTTTGAGATCGCAAAAGAAGGGGTGTATGTTTCACAAGGTCCTAACCTAAAACTCTTTACCGATACTGATGGAGATGACAAAGCGGATAAAAGTGTGATCCTCATGAGTGGGTTTGATGACCATGATACGCACCATAACAGTAGTGCATTTACAGTGGATCCATCTGGTGCAATTTATTCTGGAGAAGGGGTTTTCTTGCATACCAATGTTGAAACGCCCTATGGTACCGTAAGAGCCACTAATGGCGGTTTTTATAGATATGCACCACAATTACATAAATTAGAACGTACTGCTCAGTTGTCCATTCCAAATCCTTGGGGAATTGCATTTGATGAATGGGGTCAACCATTTTTTGCAGAAACGTCTAGTCCAGATATGCGCTGGATGCTTCCGGGTTCTGTATTACCAAGATATGGGAATGCTAATCACAAATCGGAACAGTTAATCGAAAGTGCGCATCGGGTTCGTCCAACTTCTGGTCTTGAATTTGTTTCTAGTCGTCATTTTCCAGACAATATTCAAGGAGATATTCTGATTAACAACACCATTGGATTTCTTGGTATGAAAGAACATACTCTGAAAGATGATGGAACAGGTTATGTTAGTAAGCACCGTCAGGATTTGATAGTAAGTGATGATAAGAACTTCCGTCCGGTGGATATGGAGTTTGCGCCAGATGGTTCATTATATGTAATTGACTGGCATAATATCCTGATTGGCCATATGCAACATAATGCACGTGATCCTTTGAGAGATCATACGCACGGCCGTGTTTACCGTATTACGTATCCCTCACGACCATTGGTGAAGCCTGCTAAAATCGATGGCGCTAGCATTGAAGAACTTTTGGATAATTTGAAATTACCAGAATACAGATCACGTTACAGAACCAGAAGTGAATTACGTGGAAGAAATGCTAATGAAGTATTAACAAAACTTACTAAATGGGTTGCCGGATTAGACAAAAAAGATCCAAGATATGAGCACCATCTACTGGAAGGTCTTTGGGTAAGCTGGGGATTAGATAAGGTGGATCAAAATTTATTAAAGAAGCTTTTAAAAGCCAAGGATTACCATGCTCGTGCTGCTGCAGTAGAAGTTTTGCGCTACACAGGGCATCAAGTTGCGGATCAGGCGGCGTTGCTTTCACAAGCAGTGAAGGATGAGAATAGCCGCGTAAGGCTAGTGGCTATTGTTGCTGCATCTTGGATTGGAAAAGAAAAGGGACTACCCATTTTAGCCGAGGCTTCCAAATTTCCGATGGACAATTGGACGATTCATGCTTATGAAACCGCGGTTGCACATTTGAACAATCGTCCCGTTAAGGAAGAGAAAAAGAAGGAAATTGCTTCTGGGTTAAAAGGTGAGGACCAAAAACTCTTTAACATCGGTAAGGAAGTGTTTGCACGTGAAGGGTATTGCAGTACTTGTCATCAGCCAGACGGAAAAGGATTAACAGCTGCTGGTTTTCCGCCACTTACAGGAACTCACTGGGTGCTAGGAAGTGAAGAAAGACTGATCAAATTAGTTTTGAATGGAATGCTAGGGCCTATCGAGGTTCAAGGGGTGAAATATCCAGGACAGGTTCCTATGACTCAGTTTTCAGGATTGTTGAAAGATGAAGAAATTGCGGGTGTTTTAACCTATGTAAGAAATTCATTTGGAAACAAAGCACCTGCTGTTGCAACTACCACCGTGAAAAGAGTTAGAGCAGCAACCAAAAACAAGGAAGGCTTCTATTCTCCGGATGAACTATTGAAGTTACATCCCCTGGAAAAATAAAGAATTGATATTTTATAATAGTATAAAGAGATAGTTTGTTTTCAAGCTATCTCTTTTTTTATGCACATTATATAAATCATTGTTACTTTTGATAGCAATAATAGTGCCCATGGGCACGTTTTTTCGACTGTAAAACCTAGCACACCTTCTTTAAATGAGTAAAAAAAAAGTAAATG
>CAXBLH010000541.1:0-3525 GCA_963976315.1 uncultured Dyadobacter sp. | reverse complement strand
TGGGTGAACGCACGGGTATTGATTTAATCAATGAAGCTTGCAGTTACGGTTGTGAAGAACCCATCATTTTGCTCACCGGTCGTGGAGATTCAAAAATTGCGGTGGAAGCGCTTAGGTTAGGTGCTGCCGACTTTTTGGTTAAAAGCGAGCTGGATTCGGAGAAACTTGAAAGAAGTATTCGCTATGCATTGGAAAGAACACAAGTACTAAAAGCATTGCGTTTAAGTGAACGTCGGTATCGTCGCGTCTTCGAAGAGTCGAATGACTTCCTATTCATTGCTGATTTGGATGGTAATATTATGGATTGTAATCTGTCGGCCAGTACCATTACGGGTTATAGTTTACAAGAACTGAAATCCAAGAATATTCAGGATATGATCTCTGAAGACTATTTTTCTAGTTTATGGCTGGATTTGGAAAGTAACAGTATTCAAGACCAAGATGTTACGTTGATGCTGGAAACTAAGGACAAGAAAAGGTTTTGTCTTTTATCTGCTTCCATGGAAGTTACTGCCGATCAAAAATATGTTCAAGGCCGAATTCATGATATGACCACGCGCCGACAAATGGAAAGAGAAAAGTTATATGCTGAAAAAATGGCAGTAACCGGCCGTTTGGTAAGGATGCTTGCTCATGAAGTCAGGAATCCATTGACAAATGTGAACCTATCCGCGGAACAGCTTGAAATGGAACTTATAGACGAAGATCAAAAATTTTATACTCAAATAATTAAACGAAACTGTACCCGGATCAATGATTTGATCACCATGTTATTACAACCTTCCAGTACCACAGATATTCAACTTACGCCTGGTTCGGTGCATCAGGTTTTGGATGAGGCAGTTGCTACTGCATATGACCGAGTGGTGCTTAAGAGAATATCTATTGATTTGAATTACGAAATTGAAGATATTGTGATGCCCATCGATTCGGTTTCTTTACAAATGGCCTTCCTGAATTTGATAACCAATGCTATTGAGGCTATGAATGAGGATACTGGTGTTTTGAAAATTAGAACCCTATACCAAAGAGGTAATTATCAAATACGGTTTATAGATAATGGCTCAGGAATTAGTAAGGAAAACATGGATAAAATCTTTGAACCTTATTTTACTGGAAAGAATAACGGAATGGGCATAGGTTTGGCTACTACCCTTAACATTATTCACGCTCACCATGGTCGGATAGACGTTCAGTCGGAACTTGGTAGCGGTACTACGTTTACGATAAGCTTTAATATTTAGTTTTTTTACTCATCAACAAATTTAAAATGTTTCAATTCAGCGTGATAGCTTTTTCTTTTATGGATATCCAACAGACTTACGATCTAATTGAGAATAAAATAGTAAGATGGTCGCATGACCTGGCGTTACTATTGCCCAATATTCTGATTGCTTCTATTGTATTTGTATTTGGATTGTTTATCGCTAAGTGGTTACGTAACTTATCTGAAATTTTATTTTATAAGGTTTCTCCCAATAGAGCTCTGAGCAATTTGTTTTCTTCTGTAATTCATATAATGTTTATAGGAATTACCCTTTTTTCAGTATTAAGTATTTTAAAACTCGACAAGACGGTAACCACCATATTAGCGAGTGCCGGGATTGTCGGTCTGGCATTAGCCTTTGCATTTCAGGATATCGCAGCTAACTTTATTTCTGGTATTTTTATTTCCTTCCGCCGACCTCTCCATATTGGGGATATTGTCAAAATAAAGGATTATATGGGCAAGGTGGAAGACATTAATTTGCGTGACACCGTTTTAAGAACTTTTCAAGGGCAATTAGTAATAGTCCCGAATAAGGAGGTTTTTCAGAATCCCATAGAAAACTATTCTTTATTAGGAAAACGGCGGGTTGACTTAACCGTGGGCGTTTCTTATGGTGAAAACTTAAGACGTGTACATCAAATTACTTTGGATGCAGTAAAAGGAATTGAAGGGCTTATTGAACCCGAAGAAACGACGATGTTTTTTACGGAGTTTGGGGATAGTTCCATTAATTATGTGATACGGTTATGGGTTAAATCACCCGAACAACCCGTTTATTTGCAAGTGACTAGTGAGGCGGTGATAAGAATAAAAGAAGCCTACGATCAAAACGATATTATGATTCCTTTTCCAATTCGCACACTGGATTTTGGCATCAAAGGAGGGAAAACACTCAGCGAAATGGCGGTCAATTTAAAGGATAGTACAGCAAAATAATCATTGACTCTTTCAAAATTATGGTCGGCTGGTAAACGTGATTTTACCAGCCGTTTTTTTTGCTGTGCCCATAATCAAAAAAAATAAAGGGTTGGGTAGATTTTTTGAAGCT
Source organism: uncultured Dyadobacter sp. (assembly GCA_963976315.1). GTDB lineage: Bacteria > Bacteroidota > Bacteroidia > Cytophagales > Spirosomataceae > Dyadobacter. Next base: position 1,207 of record CAXBLH010000541.1, on the reverse strand, counting down.
AACATTGTATTACTTTGCACCGCTTTTGGCAGGTAGCCAAAGGTTTATGGTAAGCATTTTTGCAAAATATTTTTGATTGTTTGGTCAATAGCTTTCTGGAAGATGGCGTTGGCGTAGTAGATAATTTTCTCAACGACGCACTTGCGATTCGTTTGCGTGAAAATTTGAGTGAGCTAAAAGAGGAAAATCGGCTTAGTGAAGCAGGTATAGGTAATAATGCAAAGCTGATAGCGGATAAATCGCGAAGAAGGGATAAGATTTTCTGGCTGGATCGGAAGCATAACAAACCTGCGGAAAATGAATTTCTGGATCATATAGATGAGTTTGTTTCCTACTTGAACTCAACTTGCTATACTGGGATTACTGGTTATGAGTTTCATTATGCCCTCTATGAACCGGGTGCTTTTTACAAGCGACATCTGGATCAGTTTAAGGATAATCGGAGACGTGCTTTTTCGATGATTACCTATTTGAACGAAAACTGGAAAGAGGCAGATGGGGGTAAATTATGTGTTTACCATGAAGATAGAGAACAACTTATCGAGCCAATTAGTGGAAAATGTGTTTTTTTTAGAAGTAGTCAAATGGAACACGAGGTTTTGGTAAGCCATCAGCCGAGAATGAGTGTAACGGGTTGGCTTAAAACAAACTAAGGTCTCGCCTTATTTTCCCGCAACAACTGATGCTACATTTGCGTATAACTCAGAAATGAAATATACTCTAATGATATGAAACTTACTGGATTGTTTCTTGTTTTTGCTTTAATAGGGCTCTCCGCAAATGCGCAACAAAACTGGGACTATTATAAGCCACCACTGGAACGCAAGCTAGGCGATAAATCTAGTACGCTGGAAGATTTACTAAAAAGGGCTGATGGTGATGTTAAGGTAAAAAATCGTTGGTATTTGTCGGGTAATGGTTTTTTAAGAGTGGATGAAAATGTTTTATCCAATTCGATCGATGGTTTGGTGAGTACCAAATCGCCAATTGCGGGTGCCTACGGAGTTTCTGTGGGATGGGTTTCAAACGAAACTTGGAGTCTAGAACTGGATTATGCCCGTACTGCTATTCATAACGTTTTGGAAATTGATGGTGGTAATAATCTGCTTAGTTATCAGTTCGACAATGATAAAAATTGTATCGGCATTCGTGGAAATAGACGATTAATTTTCGGTAAGAAGCAGCTTCGGAAACCTGCTTTTTGGCT
>CAXBLH010000540.1:0-3528 GCA_963976315.1 uncultured Dyadobacter sp. | reverse complement strand
GATAGTTGGGCAAATGCGATGAAAGGCAGAATCACAAAAAATGCCGCCCGTGCTCTTAAAGGCAAGTGTTTGGTGTTTCGAGGTTCCGTATCTGGAACGAATTCGGACTTCACCGAAGCTATTGCTGCATTCAATGCCATCAGCGGGGTAAAACTTACTACCAATTACAATGACAATTTCAATTCAGCCTTTGAGAATAACATTGAATCACTTTTCGAGTACCAAGCGAATTCATCCCCGGGTAATGTAAATCCGTTTGTGGGAGGGGCTGGTGGAAATGATGCATTTGCGGTTATTGGAGAAATTGGAGCCTACGTAGGGATGTTTAATAAAAGACCATCCTGGATAGGGAACTCGTTTTTTATGGCAACACCTTCCATTATGAAAGCTTATGACTCTGGTGATCCGAGGGTAACTTATGTTCTCAGTAAGGATATTGAAAATGGAGTAAATGTGAGAAAATATGTTAGAAATACGGCTTACGCAGCCGGTGGAAATGCGGAGAGCAATGGTGTTTCCATCAATAACCCTCGCATACTTCGCTATGCCGACGTACTCTTACTCAAAGCAGAAGCTTTGGTGAGGTCCAATGGTAGTTTAGAAGAAGCTATTGGATTAATTAACCTGATTAGAAGTAGGGCACGTAACTCTGTGGAATCGGGTCCTGCTTCATTAGTTCCTGAAAACAGGAATACCGCTATCACTAACAAGGCAACTGTTTTAGAATGGATATTTCAGGAGCGTAGATTAGAGCTGGCCTTTGAAGAGGGGCATCGCTGGTGGGATTTACGGCGGCGTCATATTGCAAAAGAAATTGATTTGAAAAACTGGAATTTCGATTCTAGACTGGCCAATTTTAAATTTGAAGATCGGCATATCTATTTTCCGCTTCCCGAAAAAGAGGTGGTCGAGAATCCTAATATGAATCAAAACGAAGGATACTAATCCAGCTACCAGTTTTGCTTTTTTGAATGGTCAGAGCGTCTTCTTGACGTCATAAGCACCGTTGCCTTTTTGGCTGCATGGTTGTTTAGAATCCGACTTTAGTCGGATTCTAAACCATTGACGACTCAAATGGTTTACCTATTAAAATTTCACACGACGAAAGAGTTTGAGCTTCTACGCCTTGGTGCTATTTTTGGTATATAAATTGAAGAAAAAATGGTCCTGTATTTATCATTTTGATCCATTTAGGGGTGCAATCGGCCGTGGGATTTAGGCTGTCAAATTTTTTCTAAAAACGATTTTCTGGCCGATTGTCGGTTTCGATATTTGGGTTAAAAAAAGTCTTCATACATAAGCAGTTGTGCGAAGGTCTAATCGAAATCTTTAGTTCAACGGAAGTTAAATTAGAACTTACTATGAGAAAGAGAATATTTACGGCAGGAATTGGGTTGATGATGGTAGCCCTGTCCTTAGCCCAGTGTAAGCCCGATATAAAGGCAACCGATATAGTAGAAAATCCTGCAGATCTCTTACCGCTGGCTACTATTAAGTTAGACCTTGGCCAAAAGTACCAGACCATAGATGGTTTTGGATTTTTTGGGGCACAGGACGTGTGGTGGGGAAATGCCGCTAATATGTGGAGTGATGCTTGGGGGGACAAAGTAATTGCTGATTTGGGTATTACCATTTGGAGAAATGAAATTTATCCTCCAGCAATTCCAGGTGCCAATCAGGATGCGGATTGGACCAAACAGTTGCCCGTGGTTCGCGGGTTAAAAGCAAAAGCAGCTCAGTATAACGTTCCGCTGAAGTTTGTGGCGACGGTTTGGAGTCCGCCAGCAGATATGAAATGGGCATCAAGCTTTACATGGGCTGGTGATGAAAATGCCAAACGATGGCAAGATTTGGCGGTTTCCACTAAAAATGGCGGAACCCTGAATCCCAATAAGTATAATGCGTTTGCAGATTTCCTCCATAAACACATACAACTTTATAAAGACGAAGGAATAGACTTATATGGGTTGAGTTTGCAAAATGAACCAGCTTTCACGCAGACCTTTAATTCATGTACCTATACGGTGAGTTGGTACAATGAACTGCTAAACAAAACGGTTCCGGCCATTAAAGCTGGGTTTCCAGCCCTTCAAATATTTGGGTCGGAGAATATGCTGGCTACAGAAGCGAAGGACAATAATCTACCTTGGTTTTATCACACTTCCCTTAAAGGCAATGCGGAAGCTACTGCAAAGGTGGATATCCTGGCAGTGCACGGTTACAATGATGGAGTATTACCTACTTCTGGTGCTGAATTGGTGAAAATGTGGAAAAACCATACGCAACATTTTGCCATTCCTATGAATAAAAGGGTGTGGATGAGTGAGACATCTGGCTATACCGACGACTGGAATATTTCGAATGGAAAGCCAGGAGCAATGAGTCTTGGACTGGACATTCTTACGGCACTCAACTATGGCAACGCAAGTGCATGGATTTGGTGGCAGGGAAGCCAAAAGAACGGCATTGGTGATTATAACCTGATGAATGGAATGATAACGGGCAAAAAATACTTTGTTTCGAAACACTATTATAGGTTTATTCGGCCCGGGGCCGTAAGAATAGGAGCAACTTTCACTACAGAGATGGATGACTTGTTTGTAACTGCTTATGAGAATACAAGCAAAAAAACAAGTACTATTGTCCTCATCAATCCCGGAGAGGCGAGAGCTATTTCATTACAGGGAGATACTTTACCAACTGAATTTAATATGTATCGAAGTAGTGCGGCAAGCAATGAAAATTGTAGCTTGATCGGAACTATAAAATCTGGAATTGGAAACAAATTTGTGCTGCCTGAAAATTCAATAATCACCTTGCAGGCAGGAGGTAATCCCTTGTAAGATTTAGGGTGGTTTTGGAAATGATCTATTTTACGGTAAATGTTTGCACAAAAAATATGCTATAAACAATACCTATCATTAAAATTTAAACAGGCTCTTTTATACCAATCGGATTTTTTTTACGAAAGGAGATGGGAACTTTTATTTGAAGAAAGGCATCGTTGGTGTGATGACCAATTAGTGGCTAAAAAATGGCAAGACTATTATTGAATACCGGGGCAAAATTGCTCTAAATTTTTTTTAACCCATTTATTACAAAAAGATGGATGAAATCAGGAAAGTTCGATGTGCCTATAAAATTTTTTATTGAACAGTTATGGTAAAGAACTTACAATTTTACTTTTAGAACTATGGTCGCTGATCAAGTCCGTCATTGGACCATACATCAGTATGCTCTATACTTTCAGGGTTACAAATGTTACTCAAAGTTGAAACCTAAAAATCATTCTAAAAATGAAAAAACTGAGTTTAGCCCTATTTTTTTTAAGTTTCTTTGTAATTACAACTGTTGTTGAAGCACAGGAGATGCCCTTTTTAACTGGGGATATTACCGTTGCACCAGAAATGCAGAAATCATTTCAAAAGGGTGGACGTTTGCTAATTTATTTAACAAAACAGAACGATAATGACCCCCAAAATCGCACCGAAATTACTATTGGTGTAACTGCTGAAAACTGGGATCCTA
>CAXBLH010000539.1:0-3536 GCA_963976315.1 uncultured Dyadobacter sp. | reverse complement strand
ACGGGAGGGGGACTGTGGGGCGGGCGGGCTATACCGCGAGGATTTAAACACGCGAAGTTTTATTTTGTCACTTCTATTTTTGAGACAGTCTCTTTTTAATTAATAGGGCTTTCTCCGATAGCTTTCTTATAACCAAAATTTGCTGATAGGTTTATTTCGGAGGAAAGGCTTTTTACGAAAGGATAAACTTGTAATTCTTCATGGCCTATTGTGCCAGAAGTTAAATCATTTTCAATATTAGATCTTATCACGACTAGTTTTGTATGTAGGCTTTCGTTATCAAAAATGTAACCAGTAACAAGCTTGAAAATCGTTTTCAGGAAGGATTTGCAGCTGGCAGCTGACGGCCGATTGCAATACTAAAAAAGTCGTGATAAGGTCAATTACTTAAACCCAAATATAAAAGGAAATAGAAAAGTAACTATAATCGCCCATATAAGGTAAATCGGTAAAAATACAGCAATTGATTTTTTTACCAGTGCAATGGCTCTATTTTTAAAGAGTGCTTTGAAAAGTTGAGTGGAAACCATCAATAAGTTGATCAGGACTAGTAGGTTACTACCCACGACTGCACTTCTATTTGGGGTAAAGCCCAATTGAGAAATACGGAGCAAGATAGCAGAGAGTGCTATGCCATTCACCATGATCGTTACTACCGATAGTAATAATAGGATAATTACCACGAAACGTTTTTTACCATCGTTCCGAGTTTCGGATATTGAAAAGAAAATGATTGCCATTACACCAAGGAGCAATCCGTTGAAAACCAGTAAGGAATCCCTATCTGTATAGGGGCTGTGCCCCGAATATGCGATGGCTACCAAATAAATAGAGAGCATGACCAACACCAATGGGCTAAATATTTTGGCTATAACGGGAGAAACTTTGCCCACCAAATGGGGATTGGACTGAGTGAGGTAAGTGCCCACAATAGGTGCAGCGGCAATTCCAAAAATTCCCACATATTTGAAATAATAGGCTTCTATATTGTACCCAATCAAATGAAATAGTCCCACAGTGGCCGCCGACATGATGCCACCTGAAATGAGTATAAGTCCCGTCATTACGATCAAATCTCCATTATATTTCAAATACTCCAATCGCTTTTCCGTAGAATTAATGTTGTCTCCAACAAAAGCAAACCCCAGGATTCCCCAGAGCAAAATAATTAGATGAATACAGGACAAGACTAATGTGTCACTTTGCTCATTCGTGGGGAGTGAATTAATGAAAATTAATCCCGTAAGCGTAGCAACTGCTGCCATTATTATTTTCGAGTTGGCTAGTTTACTTTTTCGGATGAAATAGGCTGTTAGTAACGGGAATACTATAAAACCAATATTCCTAGAATAGAAAGTTTCTTCGGATAGGTTGAATAGTTGGGGCACTTTCGCAATGAGGCCCGCCATCATAGCAATTGTAATCACAAATAGTTGTTCTGCGCGGTTTCCCCAGTTTAGATTTTCACTTTCGTAGCTGAGACGTTCCTTCCAGAAATCCAGCATGGAATTTTTTTCTTGGGTAGGAAAAAGGTCTAGGAATGCTAACCTGAAGCTGGATTTATCTTTGCGATACAACCTTTCAAGCTCCTGGGCATTGTCGAGGTTCGACAGGATTTCTGATTTCATAATGCTTTGCTAAAAGTAAGATTATTTTGAAAGTACTTTGAATTGCAAAGTAAAAGATAAAAATACAGTATTTCACCAATTTTTATGATTTTTTTTGAGCTTAAGAAGTCACGCCTCAAAAATTGAGGCGTATCCTACCGTGTTGAATACCACCTGTTTGGTTATGACACGGGATATGTTGGTATGAAAAGCTATTTGAAAGAAAAGCGTATATCCAACTTGATTAGAATTAGGATCCTTTAAGGGCCAAGTTTTTATCTATATTCTGGATTTTCAAATTCCCACCGGGCACCTCCATCCCAATCTTTTCTGGAATTTCCATATTGGGGATACCCATCGTTGGCTTTCATCATGGAAGCTAAGTGCAGCAGGTTGTAGGTCATGAAAGTACAATTTCGATTGGTAAAGTCACTATCAAAGCCGATAGGCTCTTTCAATTTCTTTCCTTTCCATTCTTGATCACCGTAGCTTGGCCCTGGCCCAACTTCACCCAGCCAACCGCAATCGGCTTGTGGTGGAATAGAATATCCAATATGTTGCAGCGAATATAAAATACCCATCGCACAATGTTTAACACCATCTTCATTACCGGTTATTAAACACCCGCCTACCTTACCATAAAATAAATATTGCCCTTTGCTATTGGTTTTGCCACTCATGCTATATAGTCGCTCAATTAGCTTTTGGGCAATCGAAGATTTCTCGCCTAGCCAAATGGGCGTTCCCACGATTAAGATATCTGATTGGATGATTCTTTCAAACAACTCTGGCCACTCGTCTTTGTCCCAGTTGTGTTCGGTCATGTCGGGATATACTCCATTCGCTACTTGATGATCCACCAAACGAATTTCATCGATCTTTACATTTTCTTGTGCCATGATATGTTTGGAAACTTCCATTAGCGTACCGGTATGGCTTTTTTCAGGTGATTTTTTAAGAGTACAGTTGACATATACGGCAGTTAGATTGCTAAAATCGGGCTTCTTCATATTTGGATCAGGTTAAATGAATAATTAAATCTTATTGACTGAAAATAACATCATCACGAATTAGTTAGTATGGCCATCGGTCGTTGATAATCGGCGGTCCAATACTTTCAAAAATTGAGTCGTGATAAGGTTTAATACGGTAATATTAATTTCTTACAGTTTTCCATGGAATACATTTCTTTTTCGAAAAGAATTGTGCCAAGTTTATGTATCGTGTTTTATGGTACGGCCTTATATGGGAGTAAGAAAGTATTTCTCCCAGTCCTAATGGGAGATACTCCGAGTATGAAGGTGCTTATGAATACCAATGTTAAGTTTTTCGACCGTGAAAGAGCCAACTCGACTAAAAATGTCATTGGGATAGGAGGTATACCGCTGTGTGTGGTTATTTAAAATAGACTATAAACTTACTTCCTTTATTTACTTCACTTTCAACCTTAATATCACCTCCCATTGTATCAATTTGATATTTTGTAATATATAATCCAATACCACGTGCATCTTTGTTCCCATGAAATGTTTTATACATGCCAAAAAGATCCTGGCCATGTTTTTCTAAATCAATACCTAAGCCGTTATCTGAAATAATCAGCTCTACACCGCAGTAACTAGTCGTACAACTAATATTAATAATGGGGGATCTATGTGGGTGCTTGTACTTAATAGCATTGGTAACTAGATTCACTAAAATACTTTCTATGTAGGCAGGATTTCCCAATAATAGGACTTTGGGATCTATATGATTGTGAATGGTGGCACTACTTTCTTGGATTTGTGTATCAATGGAGGATAGTACTTTAATAATACAAGAATATAGATTTAGTTTTACCTGTTCTATATCGCTAATATTTTGTGTATGAATAATTTCATTTAAATTGTTTAAAGTCTCAGAGAAGCTGTTTGAAATTGTTTTGAGATG
>CAXBLH010000538.1:0-3554 GCA_963976315.1 uncultured Dyadobacter sp. | reverse complement strand
CGCGTTGAGCGACAGCGGCTTTGGCGGCGCACTGGCCGACGATATGGGGCTGGGGAAAACGCTACAGGTAATTACTACAATACTGAAAATCAAGGAAGAAGGTGGGATCAACCAAGAAAAAGTACTCATCGTAGTTCCTACTGGTCTTCTCAGTAACTGGCAAGCAGAAATTGAAAAGTTTGCGCCTTCCTTGGTCTTCAAAGTTTACCACGGTTCCAGCAGAGTTTTGGACAAAAAAGACCATTATGATATTTTGCTTACCAGCTATGGAATCATGCGGAACGATGCCGCCAAACTCAAAAAATTAAAATGGCAACTTTTAGTTATTGATGAAGCACAAAATATAAAAAACCAAGCTACTGCCCAGTCCAAAGCACTCAAAGGAATTCCTGCCCATACCTTTATCGCCATGAGCGGTACCCCTGTCGAAAATCGCCTGAGTGAACTTTGGAGTATAATGGACTATTCAAACCGTGGTTTGTTGGGAACTGACAAGGATTTTGCCAAAAGATTTGGTACCCCAATCCAAAATGAAAATAATTTTGAAGCGGCAGAAAAGCTCAAAAAGGTAACCGCTCCTTTTCTTATGCGAAGGTTGAAGTCCGACAAGTCAATTATATGTGATTTGCCTGAAAAAATTGAAATTAATAGCTATGGAAGTTTGGTTAAAACGCAGGCTAGTTTGTATGAATCCACCCTTCAAAAAGCCTTGGCACAGATCGAGGGCATTGACGAAAACGATCAGAATGCGTTATTTAAACGGCAGGGTCTGGTGTTGCAAATGATTATGGCTTTGAAACAAATTTGTAACCATCCAACGCAATTCCTGAAAAACAATGTTTTGGATGCATCCCTCTCCGGAAAAATGGAGTTGCTCTATGACAAACTTGAGAGTATCATAGAAAGCAATGAAAAAGTATTGGTGTTTACCCAGTTTACCGAAATGGGACATCTTATGAAACATTTTATCCAAGAAAAATTTGGCATCGATCCTTTATTTTACCATGGTGGCAACACCATCAAACAACGGAAGGAAATGGTGGACTCCTTCCAAAACAACCGCACCGACAAGATTTTTATCTTATCTCTAAAAGCAGCTGGTACCGGCCTCAACCTCACTGCGGCGAATCATGTGATTCACTACGATTTATGGTGGAACCCAGCAGTAGAAGCACAAGCAACGGATAGGGCGTACCGGATCGGACAGAAAAAAAATGTAATGGTTCATCGCTTCATCACCAAAGGTACTTTTGAAGAGAAAATCAATGCAATGATCCAGGGGAAAAAAGCCCTTGCAGACCTCACTGTAGCAACAGGCGAAAACTGGATCGGGAACCTTAGTAATGCGGAGCTAAAACAAGTATTTGAACGAAGCGAATAAAAATAATATCCATTTTAGTGTGAAAAATCAAAGCTATTGTTCTACATTTGTAGAGTACATTATTTATTTGTAGAGCAATATGCAACTTACCCCTACTGAAGAGCAGCTTATGGAGTTTATCTGGCAACAAAAAAGAGCCTTTTTAAAGGATCTGATATATTGCTATCCAGACCCAAAACCTGCAACTACCACCACGGCTACCTTGCTCAAAAGGATGCAGGACAAAGGTTTTGTAGGTTATAAACTTTACGGGAATTCTAGGGAATACTTTCCATTGGTAAAGAAAACGGACTATTTCTCACAACAGATGAATGGTATGATCAAAACATTTTTCAATGACTCTGCTACTCAGTTCGGATCGTTTTTTGCAAAAGATACCAATTTGTCTCTCAGTGAGTTGGAAGAATTAAAGAAAATTATTGAAGGGGAAATAAACAAAAAGAAAAATGACTAGCTACCTCATTAAAACCATTCTGTGTTCGGGTTTGCTGCTACTATTCTATCACCTTTTTTTGGAAAAGGAAAAAATGCATGGCTTTAATCGGTGGTACCTTTTGATAAGCATGGTGTTCTCACTCGTCATCCCGTTGGTTTCCATTGAGGTAAAGGAAAGAATGGAAAATGTACCGGAGCAACTGTACCGGCCCATAGAAACAATGGAGACGGTTATTTATCCCCAATCCCAGGAGTTGGTAACTACTGATACCACTGACTGGACTATGCCTATACTGCTCGGGATTTATATGACCATCTCAGCGATTTTACTATTCCGACTCATAAAAAATATAGCGAGTTTGGCCCGTGGTGCATCGAACGGTAAGACGATTGACTACAACGGTACCCGTTTGGTGTTACTTCCTGAAAGCACGGCGACCTATTCTTTTTTTAATCGCATTTTTGTCAATAAACAGGAATTTGAACAAAACTACATTGAACCCGATATTTTACAGCATGAACTAGCTCACGTGCAGCAATGGCATACGCTTGACCTATTATTCATTGAGCTAATGCATGCTTTTGTTTGGTTCAATCCCATTTTGATTTATTTCAAAAAAGCAATTCAAATGAACCACGAGTTCCTAGCAGACGATGCCGTATTGACCAATCATGCTGATCTGAAAAATTATCAATTGATACTAATTAACAAAGCCTTACAAGCCAAAACGAAAAATCTTACGAGTAGTTACAATTATTCCATCACCAAAAAACGATTAGCCATGATGACCAAATCCAAAAATTCGTTCAATATACAATTCAAAAGAATTTTAACTGTTGCTGTTTTAGCTGCTTTATCATTTTGTTTTGTGGAAATAGTAGTCGCTCAATCGGGAAAAACCAAGCCCACTGTACCAACAAAAAAGGAGGCCATTTCCAAATCCAAATCATCAAACAAGCAACGAAAATTTGGACCTGGACTCAATAATAATGAGTTAAACGAATATAATACCTTCATTGCTTCGCATACGAAAATTAAAACTCCTGATAAAGGACCCGCCTACAACGTTCTTACAGCTACTCCCAAGGAGAAAAATAGGCTATATGAGTTATTTGAAAAAATGAATGGAGAACAACGTAATGAATCTGAATTTGGTTTTTCTCAATTCCCTATTCCGACCAAACTTAGTGTTAGCAAAGAAATGTTCGAAAATTGGAAGGATCCGAAAAAATTTGGTATCTGGATTGACGATAAAAAGGTACCAAATGCAACGCTTAATAATTATACTGAAAAAGATATAGTCGAGTATTCGATTTATAAGTTATACGGTGCCGCTAAAAAGGGTAGGATATACCAATATCAACTTGATTTAACAACCAATGCTGAGTTTGACAGAACTTATCCAAAAAGAATAAATGATAGAATTGTGGTAACTACCAAAGATTTTATTAAGAATTAATATCCAATTCCCAACCTTTTATAGGGTTCAATTGAAAGCAGCCATAAATGATTTTCATTACTTTTGCTTTAGTATAAATTGAAAATCTATATATGCAACTCGACCAAATAGTTACCTCCTTTCAAACATTACAAGACAATATATGCCAAGCCATCGAAATTGAGGATGGCTTGGGGAAATTCCAAGAAGACCTCTGGGAACACCATTCGGGTGGTGGCGGACGCACGCGATTGATCCAAAATGGGAATGTAATCGAAAAAGGCGGCGTGAATTTTTCA
>CAXBLH010000537.1:0-3576 GCA_963976315.1 uncultured Dyadobacter sp. | reverse complement strand
AAGCTTCGTTCACATTCCTAATATTAAGGGCATAAGCTACAATTTCATGAGAAATAATTAAATCCCCCGCGATAAACGAAATGCCTGCAATAAGGAATATCAACCCTGCCACCAAGGAATAGTACGGTGCTTTCTCCACCCTTTTTTCGCGAAGCTGTTCCGTTTCCTTTTCTGTTTGCTCCAACCCTTCTTCGGCTTCATTTAGCGTTGTTTTATGCGTGGCTAGTTGAAGAATTTCGGTTTGCAGTTTATCAAAAGCTACTTTTTGAGTCGAAACGTTCGAGTCTATTCTTTGCTGAAGACTTTTTAAGCACTCCTTTTTTTGGCTGATTTGGTCAGAAAGCCATTCCACATTCGAATCGCTCTGTATAAAAGCATCGTAAGTGGCTTGGTCCAGCCCTTCAAGGCCATTGGTATAACCTTGCTGGTAATAATCCTTTTGATTTTCTGAATTTGCTTCCATGAATGAATATTTTTGGAATGTTAGCTTCACGCTGAGTGATGTTGCTACTTATTCTTGACTGTCTTGGATATAGTTGAGTTGTTTTTTACTAAGCTGGCTTTTCATACGACGCGCCAAATAAAATTCACTTTCAAAAGTCTTGATAAGCATATCTCTTTTGGCAAAAAGCCGGTCTCTTGCAGCTTCGGCAGTTCCCAGTTCCCGTAACACTTGCCACTTTTCTATTCGCAATTCACTGGTTCGTTTCTCCAAATCCGCAATTTCGTCGGACCAATATTCGATTTCAGACTTTACCTTCCTACTCTCGCTACGTACTTCTTGCCATATTTTAAGGTCGTTGCGTAGCATGGTCACGTTACTGAGCATCAATTTGCCAGCGAATAGAAATAAAAATAAGATAAATACAAATAAACCGAATGCTGCCCACAACGGTTGGTAAGCGATCACATGCACCAACACAAAGAGCGCTGCCGCAGCGGGCATCCCAGTTTCTTCCAAAAGCGTCCGCCAATTGGCTTTCTGCTGGTCATCATGAAAAAATGATACTTTGCCAAAAACATTAAACATCCCGGCAAAAAATACTCCGAGTGCTATTAAAAAGCCATCTGGATAATCGACTTGGAGAGACTCCTGAATCAAAAAGAAATTTCCGATACAAATAACCAAACTCAAAGACAGGCCCAACATTGTTCTGGGAAGAAAATGCTGGTGGGTAAAACTACGTTCAGTATGGTCTTTCAACCGTGAAGAAAGCATGGTAATACGGTCTGTATTTTGTCCTATAAACAAATTGTATTCTTGTACCTTTTCATTCTTTTGTTCTATTTCAGCAATATGGTCTGTGGCTATTTGGGTAAAATATTTATGTATAATATCCGTCTTTTCGGTAGGCTCCGATTCAGACAACCCAAAAAGTACGCCTTCATCCCTCAGGTTCTCTTCCTCCGAAAACCATAGTGGTGGTGTATCCTGTTTTTCTTCTTGAACGACCGCCTTCTCGTCCGATGTCACATGAGCTTCTGGACTAAAAGATTTGGATGTTTCAAGTTCGGCTCTTTCACGAATTGGCTCCGTTTCCACGTCGTATGTCATTTCTTCTCGATGTCCTGATCTGAGCCAGTGGATCAGTTTTTCTCTAAATGTAGCCATTGCTTTTCTGGATTAATCCGCTAGTATTCATCAAAACTTGTACATTATCTACATTATTGTGATGGTCGGTCATTAAAAATGATGTATTCCCGTTCAAAACTAATAAGTGCCTTTCATTTCCGTGGCGAATCAGAATCAAAATAGGTTTGAAAGCGGCTAAAAAATGGAGTTGACAGTTATCAGTGAGCGGTTTCCCACCGTGCATCCTGTAAACCATCGAACATTTTGAGCAGTGCCTAATTAAACATTGTTTTTAAAGCCATCCATAAACGTCGCTTAATTTCTTTATCCCCTTCTATTGTTGCCAAGTTGTCCGCCAGTAGTAACCATATACCTTCTATTTTTTCGGGCTGATAGGGCGGTAGCAAAAGGTCTATTTTCAATTTTATCAACGGAACTCCAAAGGTGATCAAATGGTTGATTTTCCTTTTTGCAAGTACCTCCGTGGCATCTCGATAATCCAGAAAGCTAACATTCACAATATCAACTTGGTTTATCCCCAACCCTATTGCTTTTAGAATATTGTCGAGCAATATCCGCTGATCTCCTTCAAGAAATTCCTTTCTAGGATTATCGATTAAAACCAACACTTGGTGTAATAAGGCCGGAAAATGGCCAGGAACCTCAGGTACCTTTACTTCCATTTGTGGAGCCGGAGAGGAAGCCGTCAAAGGGGGCTGTTCCTGCTGGGGAACCTCCACCACTGGCAAAGGGACTTGTTCGTTTTTTTTCAATCTTGCTGTTTCGTCTACTTGAAACAACATCTCCCCTTGAAATAAAATCTGATACAAATTACTTTCTCTACTCATGACAGCTTTTGTTAGAGGGTTCAATGATTGGCTGGAAGACTCCAAATCCCAATTTTTTTCTTTTGCGCGGCAATTTCCAGTTTGGCATAAGACTGATCACTCGAATACTTTTTATAGTGAACGGCAAGTCCTTTCGCAACCAACATTTTGTTAAGGTTCTGTCCGTTTGGCAAAATAACAACGCCTAGTAATCTGCCGTAGCGGTCAAACTCACCTTCATGTTGAATGGTTACTTTTTGTCGGTAACATTTATCCGTAGTGAACTGCTTGGCTACTTTGTAAAAAGGCTTCCCCCGCTCTGGTGAATTGATATGTAAAAACCGTATTCTTACCAATTTATCTTTTCTGTATCCTGCATCCTTGCCGGTATACATTATTTTCAGTTCGATGGTATCTCCATCCTGTATGCCAATCACCTCGGCAATCAGAGTTTTAGGAAGATGGGCAACTTGTAAAATCCCTTGGGCTTGGATGCGATTTGCTCCAATTGAAAGGAGAAAAACCGGAATTATTAAGCAGGTAAATAGATAACGAAAACGTTGGGGTAATAATTTGAAATAATACACTCTGAAACTACTTTGAAACTATAAAATCTTATGGACTAATAGCAAATATCAGAATATATCGTACAAAATAGAATTGTTGTGTCTATTTAAAATAGATTCATTTTCATAGTGGTTCATTCAATGCTAGTTAGGCCTTTCAGTGAAATTAGTATACAAAAGGTATCATCCGAAAGGTAGTCTTTTGATAATCCAGATACGCCTGTCCGAAATGTTGTAGGAGCGCTTCCTCTTCAATCTGGACTCGTTTTGCAAAAGCAAAAAACACAGCGGATAACAACAGAACCATAGAGAGCCAGTTGTTTAAAGTGAGCGCCATCCCCACAAACGAAAGAAGCGAGGCGCTATACGAAGGGTGTCTCAGGTATTTATAAAAACCGTCCGTTTTAAGTTGGTGGTCTTTCCGGATCGTTACATCCACCGTAAAAAACTTGCCAAGGGCAAATACCACAGACAACCTTACACCAATCCCCAATAACAAAACCCCAACTCCTATTTCTCTAATCAATAGATTTTGCGAAATAGGCAAATCAATAGCGAAGGAAATATAAACGGAAAGCGAAATGGCCATTACAATCGTTATCCAAATAAA
>CAXBLH010000536.1:0-3594 GCA_963976315.1 uncultured Dyadobacter sp. | reverse complement strand
CTTCTACTTCTTCTTGGCTTTCGGCTTTTTTGATTTAGTATTCCCACCTCCTCTTTCTATTGAGCAGGCATCCTCCGAAGCTACAGCTCGATTTAAGGCAAGCATTGTTTCAGGACATACTTTAGTAGATATCACCGGAGGTACCGGGATTGACCATTACTATTTCAGTAAACGCTTTACCCAAACAATCTATTTCGAACACAATAATGAAGTAAGTGAAACGGCACAACTGAATTTCACTCAACTAGGTGCTACCAATATCACTGTGAGGCATACCGACTCCACGGCATACCTACAGGCTCATAAAGTACAAGCAGATTGGCTTTATGCCGATCCCGCCCGCAGAGATGTAAAAAATGAAAAAGTAGTTTTGCTCTCCGACTGTACTCCTGATATTATCCATAACTTAAAGCTACTTTACACAACTGCTGAGAATTTAATGTTTAAAACATCTCCTTTGCTCGACATTTCAAAAGCGGTGGAAGAATTAGCGGGAATTACTGAAGTTTATATTCTAGGGGCGGGTAATGAGTGTAAGGAACTCGTTTTTATTCTAAACAAGAACAATAACCATCCTGATTATAAACGTAAAGTCCGAATCCTTGATCCTGACGGGGAAGTGATTCATCGCATTGATTCCAGCGGTAGCGAGGAATCACAAGCGAAAGTGAACTTTGCCGATCCAAAGAATTTTTTATACGAACCGCATGCCGCAGTATTAAAAGCAGGTTTTTTTAATCTATTATGCCCAATTTTTGGTCTAGACAAAATTGCTCCTTCCAGCCATTTGTATACTTCAGAAAGGGCAGCTATGAATTTTCCCGGAAGAATTTTTGAAGTTATTGCAATTTGCAAACCTGATAGAAATGAAGTATTTAAGAGCATAGGAACGGATAAAGCCAACCTTACGATACGAAATTTCCCTGGTACTGTGCAAGACTTACGAAAAAAACTCCGTCTAAAAGAAGGTGGTGAAATTTATTTATTTGCGACAACCTTAGCCAATAATAAAAAGGTGGTAATCGCAACTAAAAAACACCTATAAAGCTTATACTATAAACTCTAAACAATTATGAAAAATCGTAATATTAGCTTCTTAATATTTTTACTCTTAATAAGTGGACAACTATTCTCACAATCTGTTTTTCCGGGAAAATCCACTATCAAAAAAACCGATTATTTCGGTCTGGTACTAAACCAGACCATCCCCGAAAAGCAATTAGCCGAATATTGGGAGAACTACTTAGATACATTTGGAAAAGCCAAAGGGCGCCGTGGGGTAGTAACAGTAGACAAAGCCTCCATACTTCGCTTATCGTCCAAGCCAGTAGAAATTGTTAGTGAGGTTTCTAGCCCCAATAAAGGCCAGTCGCAAGTCTTTATTGCGGTTAGCGTTGAGGGTAAATTCATCGAAAACTATAATGGCCAAACTTATAATGTAGTGGAATCCATTTTAAAAGATTTTGCCGAGAATGCCACCGCAAAAAATGAGGTAAAAATAGCGGATGACCTATTTACCGAAGCGGAAAAAAACCATGAAAAATTGGTAAAGAAAAATGAGGATGCTAAGAAGGAAATGGATAAAGCCGAAAAAAGAATTAAAGAATTACAAAATGAAATTGAACAAAATAACAAGGAAATTGAAAATTCTTTAACAGATCTTAAAAATAAACAGCGTGCTTTGGAAGTACAAAAATCTAAAATACGGTAATTCTATTTTTTGTTAGAGTCTGTTTAAATTTTAATGATAGAATTGTTTATAGCTTACTTTTGTGCGAAAACGACCTCAAAATTTAACGCAAGTAGAGCCAAAAAATAGCATCAACAAACTATTGGTTAATTTTTAAACAGGCTCTTAATTTTTATAAATAAAAGAGGCCTCCAAATTGATAATATTTTGGAGGCCTTTTTATGTTATTTCAATTTTGTTTGATAATCTGATTCAGAAAATCCAACGGATACTATTTCGCCGCTATTGTTTTCCAGTACTGGCCTTTTTATTACTGAATTTTGTTCAAACATGAGCTTTTCAGCTGCACCAGCATCTATAATCGACTCTTTGACTTCAGGCGTTAACTTCTTCCAAGTAGTTCCCGCCTTGTTTACTAACTGGTTCCACGAGACCTGGTTGGTCCAATTTGCAAGCTTTTCAGGGCTTATACCTTTTTTCTTATAGTCATGAAATACATATTCGATTCCATTTTCGTCTAACCAAACCTTTGCTTTTTTAATAGAATTACAGTTTGGTATTCCGTACAAAGTAAACATAAGTATTCATTTATATTAAATCACTAGACACTTTCAACCGCCACCTGATCAGAAGCATGCATTTTTTCATCATCCAATTCACCTTCCCAACGTGCTATCACAGCAGTTGCCAAACAGTTTCCGGTTACATTAATAGACGTTCTGGCCATGTCCATTAACTCATCGATTCCCATAATGAGCAAAACGGGCCATTCGGGCATGCCGAAATTTGCAATTGCACCTAATAGTATCACCAGCGTTGCACGGGGTATTCCTGCTACGCCTTTACTGGTTAACATCAGTAATAAAACCATCGTCAGCTGATGGCCCAGGGTCATTTCGGTACCGGTTGCTTGCGCTACAAAAACAGTAGCCAAAGCTAAATAGAGGGTAGACCCATCCAAATTAAAACTGTATCCTGTGGGCATAACAAAGGAAACGATTTGGCGCGGAACACCAAATTTTTCCATTTTTTCCATTGCCTTTGGCAAAGCCGATTCCGAACTGGTGGTTGCAAAAGCAATAGAAACTGGTTCGAATATGGTTTTTGCAAATTTGATAATAGGGATTCGTGCAAAGTAAGCGATTGGAATAAAAACCAGTAATACAAAAGCAATTAACGCAACATATAAAGTACCAAGAAGCATGGCCAAGTTTCGGAGTACATCTATTCCCATGTGGCCTACTGTTTCGGCAATAGCAGCTCCCACACCAATAGGTGCAAAAAGCATAATAATTTTGGTGAATCTCGATGCCGCTTACCATTTTTTGTTTTTGACCCGCAGGCAGCAAGGCCAAGCTTACGCCAAATAATACACTAAATACAACAATTTGAAGGACTTCCCCATGGTATATGGATTTGGCAATATTTTCAGGAAAAGAATGAAGAATAATCTCTTGCCAGGTTTGATTGTGTGTTTCGGGTAGGGCAATATTTAAGGCCTCTGGTGGAATGATACCCTCTCCTGGTTTGAACCAATTGGCAAAAAACAAGCCAATCATCAATGCAAAGGTTGTTACTACTTCAAAATATAGTAGCGATTTCCATCCCATTCGTCCCACTTGTTTCAGATCCGAATGTCCAGCAATTCCCGTAACTAGGGTAGCGAATAAAAGCGGGGCAATGACCGTCTTAATCATTTGCAAAAATATCTGACGAAGGAAGTGTACTTGAATACCAACGTCCGGCCAATCATAACCTATTTCCGTACCCACCAGCATCGAAATAAGAATGGAGGTGGTAAGGTTCTTTTTGATGATGGCATAAGTGATTAAACCTGCCAAGGCCGACCATCTTAAAGTAATCAGAAGAGTTTCGGAAAAAGAAATTATATCATAGGCGTTTAG
>CAXBLH010000535.1:0-3607 GCA_963976315.1 uncultured Dyadobacter sp. | reverse complement strand
ACGGAGAAGTGAAGCAAATGAGCCGAATTGAAATAGAAGGTAAGCCCTATTTATTGAATTTGGTAAACAACTCACAGCCGCAATTGTATAAGTTACAGTAATGTCTCTGTATTAAATAATGCATTAAAATGATTTTCAAATACATTAAGAGTCTCCTGTTTCTGATTATATTACTTGGGCAGTGGTCTTGTTCAACTAGTAATGAATTCGAAACAAGGTTTGAATTATTGACGGCAGACAAAACAGGCCTTCATTTTTCCAATAAACTGACTTCCTCCAAGGATTTTAATATTTTTTATTACATGTACTTTTACAACGGGGGAGGTGTTGGTGCTGGTGATTTTAATAACGATGGCTTGGTGGATCTTTTTTTTTCGGCCAATCAGGAGCCAAACAGGTTGTATTTAAATCATGGTGGCATGCAGTTTCGAGATATAACGGAAGTGGCACAGGTGAATGAAGGAAAAGGCTGGTCCACAGGTGTATCCGTGGTGGATATCAATCAGGATGGGCTTCTGGATATTTATGTTAATCAGGTGGGCGACTTTGAATCTATGAAGGGGCACAATCTGTTGTATGTTTGCAAAGAAATTACCCAGGAAGGAATTCCCATTTACGAAGAAAGATCAGAGGAGTATGGGCTGGATTTGAAAGTTTTTGGGACACAAGCTTTATTTTTTGACTTCGATTTAGACGGAGACCTTGATATGTTTCAGCTGAACCACTCTGTTCATCAGAATGGTACGTTTGGCCGGCGAAGCGCATTTGAAGGTGTTATTCATCCCAAAGCTGGGGATAAGCTTTTTCAAAACAATAAAGGAAAATTTGAGGAAATTACGAGTACTGCCGGAATTCATAGTACTGCATTAGGATATGGGCTGGGGCTCGGGGTGGGGGATGTTAATCTGGATGGCTATCCAGACCTTTATATCGGTAATGATTTTCATGAAAATGATTATCTATATATCAACCAGCAAAATGGCACATTTGAAGACCAGTCAGAAAATGCGCTGATGCATACCAGCCAATTTTCAATGGGTGTAGATATAGCGGATTTGGACAATAATATTTTTCCTGAAATCGTCTCACTGGATATGCTGCCGTCTGATTACGAAATATTAAAACGCTCAGAAGGAGAAGATTCTTACAGTATTTTTAAGTATAAAATACAGCAAGGATATAGTCATCAGTTTGCTCGAAATAATTTACAATACAACAATGGAAACGGGACATTTAGTGAAGTAGGGCTGTATGCCAATGTTTTTGCTGCGGATTGGTCGTGGTCGGCTTTGTTTTCTGATTTTGATAATGATGGTCTAAAAGACTTGTTTATCTCGAATGGTATCCCCAAGCGCATGAATGATATTGACTACATTCGTTATGTGTCAAACGATGTGGTACAAGAGAAAATAAAAAATAGAAATTTTGATGAAAACGATTCTGGCCTCGCTGATAAGTTGCCAGAGATAAAACTTAAGAACAAATTCTTCAAAAATCATGGGAGTATGAATTTTGAAGATCTAGAGAAACATATTTTAAATGATCAGGTATCGTATTCCAATGGAGCTATATATGCAGATTTGGATAATGATGGAGATTTGGACATTGTTACCAATAATATCAATGACAATGCCTTCGTATATGAAAATAAAAGTAATGAGAACCTGGTAAAAAATGATTTTCTACGGCTATACTTATCGGGCTCAGAAAAAAACAAAAATGCAATCGGGGCCAAATGTTTGATTTTCAAGAAAGGAGAGGTTTTAAGTTATGAAAAATTTCCGATAAGAGGTTTTCAATCCAGTATGGAAATCCCTTTGAATATTGGCTTGGGTAATAAAGCGCTTGTTGATTCAATGGTGGTAGTTTGGCCAGATGGGACGAAAAATGTGTTGAGCTGGGAAGCAATAACGGACTCTTTACATCTGGTCTATCAAGAAAACCTCCCTCGTTTTGATTATGCTAGTCTTAATAAGGAAAAGGGGGGGATAGGTTATAGTTTTACGGATATAGCTTCACTGTTAGGAATTGATATTGCACACGTTGAAAATAATTTTTCCGAATTTGACAGAAATTCATTAATTCCGTTTGAATCAACAGCAGATGGGCCTGCTCTTGCCATTGCCGATATTAACCATGATGGACGCGACGATATTTTTATAGGTTCCTCCAAGAAGAATAGGAATCATTTATTCCTTCAAAAGGCAGATGGGAAGTTTATGGAATCTTTTCAGCCAGCACTTATTGCAGACAGTACTTACGAGGAGGTGGATGCGATTTGGCTGGATGTTAATGGTGATAAACACTTGGATCTGGTAGTAGCGTCTGGTGGGAATGAATATTTTAATCATTCCGAGTACCAACAGCCCCGCCTATATTTGAACGACGGAAATGGAAACCTTCATGTAAAACCTGACGCATTTTCTGGTATTTTTATAACTGCCTCCGCTATTAAGTCAGCGGATTTTACAAGGGATGGTAAGCCCGATTTGTTTATTGGAGGTAGGGCAGTGCCAATTAATTTTGGTGAAGTTCCCTCGTCGTATTTGCTAAGTAATGACGGGCACGGGAAGTTTAGTGATGTGACCCTCCAATTTTCTGAGGAATTGTCTAAAATAGGTTATGTAAGAGATGCACATTGGGTGGATATGGATAGAGATGGTGATCAGGACTTAATTCTGGCCTTGGAGTGGGGGGGGATTTGTGAGATGATCAACGAAGGTGGTTTCTTTACAAAAAAGATGATTACCAATAAGTTAGGTTGGTGGAATTTTGTGATGCCTTATGATTTGGATGGTGATGGCGATATAGATATTCTTGCGGGTAATTTGGGTATGAACAGCCGGCTAAAGGCCACCGAAAATAAACCAGTTCGGATGTATATTAACGATTATGATAATAATAACCGTAAAGAGCCTATTTTAACGTACTATTTGGATGGAGTAGAATCTCTTTTCCCCACCAAAATGGAACTTGAAAAACAAATTCCAGCTGTAAGAAAAAAATATGGCTATGCATACGAGTTTGCTAAATTGAATTTTAAAGAACTTGTGGGTGAAGATAACATAAGGAATGCAGCTATATTGGAGGCTAACTACTTTAAAAATGTAGTTTTGGTGAATGATGGGAAAGGGAGTTTTGAAATAAAAGACCTTCCTTTCCGAGCACAGTGGACACCTTATAATGATGCGGAGATAATAGATATAAATGGTGATAAGCTGCCCGATATTTTGCTCGCAGGAAACTTTTATGACTGTAATATTCAAATGGGAAGATATGATAGTGACTTTGGAAGCGTTCTTATCAATCGCGGTAATTGCGAGTTTACTGTTGCTGCTATACCTGGTTTCACCTTAAAAGGTCAAACTAGAAAAATTGAGAAAATGAAGATTGGAAAAGAGCAGCATTATGTTTTTGCTCGAAACAATGACAAACTAATTGTATTGAAAGGTATTTCGAAAACTAAGAGCCTGTTAAAATTTTAATGATAGAATTGTTTATAGCTTATTTTTTGTGCGAACCAAGGCAAATTTCGAAGGGCGGTTCGTCGTACGATAGCCATAGCTATCCTGAAAAATTTAACGCAGGTAGAGCCAAAAAATAGCAT
>CAXBLH010000534.1:0-3622 GCA_963976315.1 uncultured Dyadobacter sp. | reverse complement strand
CCTTGTGGCGGGCATAAGAGACGATGTCATGATTTACAAGGAAAAACGGAACGAAATCCTGTTGCCTGATGAGTTCTAGCTCCATTGCTATCCGATCCAGTATCGTATCGTTCACGTCCTGTCCATAGCGGTAGCCTAGGGCATTATAACTTAATGATCGTATTTTTTCATAATCTTCCTGAGCACTTTTACCATATACTTTCAGGTTTTGGTGCTGACGGTTTTCTCCAAAATCAAATTGTATTTCACATCTTTCTAATAGCTTTTCGGTGTTGTATATCACCTCGGGATAATCTTTGAAGTGGTGTTTCAGTACTTCAAAGGGTATTATTTGTTCGCTTTCGCTGGCGGTATCAAAAATGGTTAGCTTTTGTAAAAGCGTATTTTCTTCCACGGCACGTAATAGCCGGTGTGCATTAAAATCTTTTTTAGTTCGAAAACTTACCGGATGTAATACCACAAAGCGATCTTTGGACTGGTAGAGCCTAGAAAACTGTATTTTTCGTAAATCGCCCAATGTTATGCCAATATATTCATGACTTTCAAAGGTCACTTTTTCCATTTTTAGTAATTTTTCAAATGGATATATGACCAAAGCATTTAGAAACTTGGGAGCTTGATTCGGTATTTCTTTTTTAAGGTGCAGGTGCGTGGAAAGGAATCCGTTTAGTTCTTGGAACCCTGTATTGTTTTTGGCAATTGCAATGTATTGCTGCTGGATACCATTGCGGAAATCAATTCCAAGCAAAGGCCGAATACCATAACGCGGTGCCATCCGTACAAAATTTAGACAGCCCGAAGTATTGTTGATATCAGTCAATACCATAGCTCGGTACCCATTGGCCTGTCCCAGTGCCAATAACTCCTCTTCCGGAATAAGTCCGTAGCGCAGGCTAAAAAAACTATGACAATTCAGTAACATATTTGTTGTTTTTTAACAGCAATAGGCGGTAGGGGATAGGCGATTTTTTAACTTTTAACCTTCTTTTTTTAACGTCACTACTCCTCCTTTAGCTATAAGCTTTATGCAGTAAGCCGTAAGCTAGTAATCCTTCGACAGGCTCAGGATGACCAGTGCATTTTTAATCGTAACGGCGAACGGCTTTAACTCCTATTTTCTAAAACCTCTTTAGCTATAAGCTTTATGTAGTAAGCCGTAAGCAAATAATCCTTCGACAGGCTCAGGATGACCAGTGCATTTTTAATTGCAACGGCGAACGGCTTTAACTCCTATTTCCTGCCTCCTAAATCACGCATTCCGGTGGGCGGGGATAATGGGTGGTTCGCCGTTAAATGGGTTGCCCATGCTACCAATATTGGGAATGTCCAGAGTAGTGCCCCAGGTGAGGATATGCTTGCCTTTGCTGTTGTAGCCGTATCGGTTGCGGATATGATCCATCGCTTGGTAGAGATTTAGCTTTTCTTCGGTATCCTCAAAAAGGTTAATTTGATAATTTCCGCTGACCAAGTCGCTAAAATTGACACCGATAAGCCTTACTAGCATACGTCGGTTGTACAAATGCTCGAAGATATGTTCGATCTGAGGAATAAGTACATGATCGGCGGAGGTATAAGGTATTTTGACTTGTTTGGAATAAGTATTAAAGTCGGCGTACCTAATTTTGACCGAAACACAAGAAGTGAGCTTATTGCCATTACGAAGCTGAAAGGCCAAGTTTTCGGCCATAGCCCGTATCATTTCTCGCATACGGCGAACGTCAGCAGTATCTTTTCCAAAAGTCCTTTCGTTAGAAATAGACTTCCGTTCATGAAAAGGGATCACGGGAGAATCGTCCCGTCCGTTGGCTCTGTTCCAGAGTACAATACCATTTTTACCCAGTACCGTTCCCATCATTTCCATGGGCATTTCTTGTATGGTTTTTACTTGTTTGATGCCCAAATTGTAGAGTATCTGATTGGTTTTTTCGCCCACCATCGGGATCTTTTTTACGGGCATGGGTGCCAAAAATATTTTTTCATTGCCGTAGTCTATTTTTAATTGGTTATTGGGTTTAGCCTCTCCCGTAGCCACTTTGGAAACGAGCTTGTTGGTGGATAGTCCAAATGAAATTGGTAAGCCAGTTTCTCGGATAATACGCTGCCTGAGTTCTGATGCCATGCTATAACAGCCAAAAAATTTATCCATTCCCGATAAGTCGGCATAGAATTCGTCGATACTTGCTTTTTCGAAAAGAGGCACATCTTCTCGGATAATATCCGTTACTGCCTTGGAGTGTTTGGTGTAAGTACCCGCTTCGCCGCGGATCACAATTGCTTCGGGACACATCATTCTGGCCATTTTCATAGGCATACCCGAGTGCACACCGAATCCACGGGTTTCGTAGCTGCATGCGGCTACCACGCCACGGTCTCCGGTGCCACCCACCAGAATCGGCTTGTTGTTAAGACGACTGTCGAGCTTTCGTTCGACGGACACAAAAAAGGTGTCGAGGTCAAGATGTAGTATAGTACGGTCCATTGTTTTTGGAATTTTTACAAATTTATGGAAATATTCCAAACTTATGGATTTTATCCATAAAACAAAAAGGAAATATTCCGATTATCTATGTAGATTTGTAAAAGGGGCATGATAAGGCTGGTGGCAATAGTATACTGTCGATCAGTTTGGGGAGATTTGTCAGGACTCAATTATTTTAGTATGCCAATAGAGGAAGAGTATAAGCGTTTCAAACAGATACGGGAAGAGTTAGGACTTACGCAATCCGCATTTGCCGAGCAGCTGGGTATAGGTGCCACCACCGCAGATATTGAACGGGGTCGTACGCGCATTCCTGGGCAGGTAGTGAAAGAGCTTTTAAAGCAGTTTCATGTCAATCCTTTATGGCTTTTTGGAGAAAGTGAACAAAAACTGTTACATCCTTCCGAAATACGAACGAGCCCCAATATCATTACAGTAGATAATACCGGGAAAGAAAATATTGTCCTCGTGAGTGCCAAAGCAGCAGCAGGATATCCACATAATATTGGCGATGCACAATGGTTTGAGTCTTTACCCGCTTTTAGTATTCCTTTACCAGAGTATCGGAATGCATCGTTTCGGGGATTTCAGGTGGATGGGGATAGTATGACCCCGGCCCTGCATTCTGGAGAATGGATTGTGGCCAAAGCACTGGAAGATTGGGATAATTGGGTAAAAAACCGGATGTATGTGGTGGTTACTGTAGATAGTATTTTGGTGAAAAAAATACAAAAAGAGAAAAACGACACCCATATAACGCTTGTTTCATTAAATCCTGAATATATACCTGTTCGTTTGGAAATAAATGAAATACGGGAGATATGGCAAGTGAACAGTAAAATCGCCTTTGACTTGGAAGCCAATGTAGAAGCCCAAAGTCTGCAAGGAATATACCAAGAGATGAAAGAGCTGAAGGAGGAAGTAAAAAGATTGATGCGGTAAAGGGGGGGGGGAGCTATTTTATAAGAAAAAATAAAAGTCAGCTCTATTAGGTAATTATCCTAGAGCTGACTTCATGAGTATTTAAGATTATTTATAATTGTTGGGGTTTTCGTCTTGCCATTCATTTACACCGTCGCGAATCCGATTCCGGAAGGTAAGTGTATCGGTAGCATAGGAGGTAGTTCCATCTGCGTTGGCATA
>CAXBLH010000533.1:0-3637 GCA_963976315.1 uncultured Dyadobacter sp. | reverse complement strand
GCGGGATATCTTTTGGAACGATCTTATCAAAATTTCGGAGGCCTTCCAGTCTTCGGCTGAGTACGGTTGTTGCTAAGTTATCATTGGACAATTCCTGTACTAAAGCCAGGTGATGGATTTTTAGCCTGAGCTGATCGTCTCCTTTATTGTTTTCTGAGAAAGAGAATAGTTCTGCATATTTGGTGAACCACCATTCGGGAATAACGGCAATTTCGCCATTGGGTAAAGCAAACTCCTTTTTTTGACCCAATATATATTTTCGTAGCTGTAGGAAAGGAATTTCATAGTCCCCAAAAATGACTTTGGCATGAATGTCGAACCAATCCCGGCCTTCCTCAATAGAAATATTTAAGGACGAATAGCCCAAAAAGTAACGTTTGGAATCTGATGCTGCCTGTCGTACTGTAATTCGCTGTGCTTCAATAATGGCCTGATTGCGCTGGATCCATCCAAATGCTTCATTTTTAGGAAGCTTGACTTTTCCATTTTTTATAGGAAGGCCTGCTGACTGGAGCATTTGATACACTTTTTTTTCATGATCCAGGTCGCGCTTTACTTTGTAAAAAGTATAATCGTTATTGTTTTTTTCAAGATGCACACTTATTGCATTGGAAAAGTTTGAAATGTCAAAATAGAAACTGCCATATCGAAAAGAAAAGCTTACAGCTACCTCATTACTGGTGTCGTCTGCGGAATGGTTGGTGCTATTCCCAAAAAGATCCGTGTTTTGAGTGGTGCTTTTTAGTATATCCGTTACAGTAATAATAGGCCTTGGAGTAGGTTCAATGTTTTTGATCTCAAAACCCTTTGCAACCACATGGTATTGTTCTATCAGAGGTGTAATAAACTTCTTGTAGTATTGTTGTTCTACACTGGCAGGTACTGCAATGAATTTTTTAGCTAAAAAGGGTCTTAGTTTTTTGCCGTCCAAATTATCTTCAAAGTGATACAAGTGGCCATCTACTTCTAGCCAAGCGGGTTCATCACAAAGGATGTTTGCGTTTTTATATTGAAATTCAAGTTTTTGGCCCCCATGTAGGATTGAAGGAAAATAATGGGTGTTGTCCGTATTTCGGGCAAAATGAAAACGCACTTTCGCTTTTTCTTTTTCCCAAATTATTTTTTTCCAAATCGGATTGCCATCACTTCCCATGACGAACAATTCTTTGTCTTCGAGTTTTTCTAGAATTAACGCTTTCTTTTCTTCAATGTACCCCGAAATTCCTCCCTGAGTAAGTATATCACCTTTTTGTGCATCATAAATTTTTAAAAAGAAATCGACAGCATTTAATTTTTTAGGATTGAATTTCTTTAAAATATGGTCTTGCTGTATATCGTCAATTAATTTCACCAGTTCAAAATCCCGATCATCAAGCCCATTTTTGAATTCCTTAATGTTTTTGGAAGAAACGTTTTGTATTTGAAAAGTAAATTCTCCGGCTTGATTAAGTTGTACCAAAAATGTTTCGAGTATATAGCCTAAATATTGATGATTAAGTATGGAATAAACAATTTTGAAGGGTTTGGTAGGAGAAACTTTCATTGCTGTAAAATGCCGATTAAAAGAATTGTGGAGGTTCTTCAGGGAAACTGAAGCACTGAATTTTTATTTTGCATAGTTTCAAATATATAGTAATCGCACTCAAAATAAAAGAATCTTGGTGCTTAATCCACCGAATTAGACCTACATTACGGCATTTTTTTAGTAATTCAAACAAATATGGGTTTCCCAACCAGAACCCATCCCTAAAACATGAGTATAGTTCCGTTAAGGTATTTTGTGTTAAATAAACCGAGAAACATGGTTTCACAGTTTAAAAGTAATGATGCCGTTAACCTTTTAGGAGGAATATCTTTTTTGTTTCCAGAGGGGATTCATGCGATTGGTCGGCTCGACAATGACTCGGAAGGTTTATTGTTGCTTACCACCGATAAACGGGTAACGCGTTTGTTATTTAGTGGCCCCGAGGCCCATGTAAGAAGTTATTTGGTACAGGTTAAAGGGATTGTTACGGATGAAACGATTGAATTATTAAGAAATGGTATTGACATTTTAATTGCAGGCCCTCAAATATTTAAAACAACTCCGTGTGAGGTAGTCCGGGTCATAGATCCTGCCACCATTTATCCTCAAATTGTGCTGAGTAAAGAATACAAGCCAACCTCTTGGTTGCTTATATCCAATACAGAAGGTAAGTTTCGGCAAGTTCGTAAGATGGTAAAGGCGGCGAACCATCCATGTAAAAGATTGATTCGGGTTGCTATAGAAAATGTTAATTTAGGGGAATTGTTGCCAGGCGAAGTTCAGGAGCTAAGTGCCGAAGCATTTTTTGAGAAATTGAAAATTAACATTAATACCTAAGTTTATGAATTTGATCGGAAATATAATTTGGTTGATTTTTGGCGGATTTGCTGTTTTTATAGAATACATGCTGGCAGGCCTGTTTCTTTGTTTAACCATTGTAGGAATTCCTTTTGGCTTACAATGTTTTAAAATTGGCCTATTTACTTTACTGCCTTTTGGTCAACAGGTACGAAGTGTTCCGCAAGGTGCTGCAGGTTGCTTAACCTTGGTATTTAATATTATCTGGATCGTTTTTGGCGGGTTCTGGATTGCCTTAACGCACCTGTTTTTTGGAATTTTATTGGCCATTACCATCATTGGTTTGCCATTTGCGAAGCAACATTTCAAATTAATTTCTCTGTCTTTTGCTCCGTTCGGGAAAGAAATTTATACTTCATAATGGATATAAAAGACTCCAAAGTGACTTATACTACCTAGGTTTGGTGAAAATAAAATTGACAGTGATAACGTTGATATAAACCTTACCATACTTGGTTTTTCGACACCTTTACTAAGGTTGGGTGTGTCGTCAGAAAATTGCGAAAGTTTGGTTTAGTTGTTAGATGTCTACAATCAACGGCATTATGAAATGATTTCCCTCTTTTTTAAACTGCGAAAAGGGGGTAGTAAATTGGAAAACGGCTAAAAAGGTAGTAGTGACTTTATAAATAGGTTTCTTTTAATAATGATGAAATCCCAAGAGCTCATATACGGAACAGAGGTTTATGACGAAAGTTTGTTATGGAAAAGTATGCTAGCAGGAGATGAACGTGCTTTTAAAAGCCTTTTGAATCTTACCTATGACTTGCTTTTTCAATATGGAAATAAATTTACGACGGATCGGGAATTAGTGAAAGACATGATTCAGGATTTGTTTTTGGAAATTTGGGAAAAAAGAGAATCCATTAATCAAGATATTCCACCAAAGGCCTACTTATTAGCTTCTTTGCGAAGAAAGCTCCACCGGTTCTATAAGCGAAATAAGTTGTTTTATATTGGTAGTTATGATGCGCTGCACGATCAGTTTCAGATAGAATTTGGGGTTGAACAGCGCTTTATCAAATCAGAAGAGGCTCTATTTAATACGGAACAGATTTCTCAGCTCTTAAACCAGCTGCCTGCTAGACAAAAGGAAGCTATCTATCTAAAATACTTTCAAGACTTAGATCGCGACCAGGTGGCCGAAATTATGAACATCAATCCACAGTCGGTGTCCAATTTGCTTCATTTGGCTTTCAAACAAATAAAAATGGACTGGAAGTTTTTGCTCTCCTATCTTATTATCACAGACAT
>CAXBLH010000532.1:0-3641 GCA_963976315.1 uncultured Dyadobacter sp. | reverse complement strand
AGTTGAAACCGTTCGTGATCAAAGAAATTTTTGACAAATTCATTAATGGGATTAAAAAGAATCGTTTTACCCGTTCCAGTTTGTGCGATTCTTCCTTGGTCCATCAATATGATTTGATCTCCCATCGCTATTGCTTCTTTTACGTCATGTGTCACTAAGAGTAAGGTCTTATTAGTTTCTTTGAAGAGTGTCACAATTTCCTCTCTGATTTCAAAACGTGAAATAGGATCTAGCGCTCCAAAAGGCTCATCCATAAGAATTAATGGAGGTTCGGCGATTACTGCCCTAGCGATAGAAACGCGTTGTTGTTGTCCGCCACTCAGCTCGCTAGGATATTTATGAGCGAAAGAATCGTAGGGAAGCAACAATTGTTCCAGTATCTGTTTTGATTTATATTGGATTTCCTTGTTAGACCATTGAAGTAGGGTGGGGACAATTGCTATATTTTCAGCTACGGTACGGTGTGGAAATAACCCATTATTTTGGCTTACATAACCGATACCTCTGCGTAAAGTTTCTTTGGGTATGGTAGAGGTATCTTTGCCATTGAGAAAAACTTTTCCAGAATTACTAGGTATAAGCTGGTTTACCATTTTTAAAGTAGTTGTTTTACCAGAGCCACTAGTACCCAATAACACGGTTGTGGTCCCTTTCTTTACTTCAAATGAAACCTCTTTTACTCCCAAGTTATCTTTGTACTTCTTAGAAAGATTTTGGACGACAAGCATACCTTAGACAAAAAAATATTTCAAGTAAATGACCTTATCACGAATTTTTTAGTATTGCTATCTGCTCTCGGCCGTCAAATTCATTCTGAAAAAAAAATCTCGCTGATGGCGGGTTTCGTCTTTTTGATAACAAAAGTCTACCTACAAAAGTAGTCGTGATAAGATCTAATAGTATTTATTTCAAAGTCCTAATTTTGTGAGTATTTAGTACTTTTTCAAGTGTTTATAGCAAAAACTCAGAATATTACTCGGTAATGGTTACACCTTTCCAGAAAGCAACATAATCTTTAATGTGTTGCGCCGCCAAGGAGGGAGCGGGGTAATACCAAGCAGCGTCGTTATTAATATTTCCATTAACCACCAGGTCATAGTAATGTGCTTGTCCTTTCCATGGGCAAACCGTATGGGAATCGGTAGATTTAATAAACGTTTCGTTGACTGATTCTTTCGGGAAATAATGGTTGTTTTCGATGATAATCGTATCATCGCTTTCTGCAATTATCTGATCATTCCAAATGGCTTTCATATGCTTGTGTTGATGGTTTAATACTTAAATTGTTTTATTGATATTGAAGGTGTACTTCAATTCGTTACAACCAAATATAGGATTTGTTTTAGGAAATATAAAAATTTCACAGTTATTAATAAGCAAAAAAAAGAGCAAGGAAGCCCTGCTCTTTTTCTAATTTTCACTCCTATTACTATTTATTATTTTCTTTCAATATTAGAATTAATTTCTAAAACATTTGTCCAATTGGCTTTATTTTCTTTGATAAAATCCAAACGACTCTCATTATTAACATATTCCACGGCACTTTCCTTCGTACGGAATGTCAAATAATGAACAACATCAAATTCGTCATTGGTATCGTTGGTTTTTTGAACATGACCCGCGGAATAGGCTACCACATCATTCACATGATTTTTCATCGTTGCAAATTCTTTAAAATGCTTTTGTATTTCCGCATCGGTGGTACCCGTTTTGAATTTTATACAAACTAATCGCTGCACCTCGGCGGGCTTATGTGGAACGTATGCGCCATAAATCACTAGCATAAAGCAACATAGTGCAAATACTGGTACTAAATATTTAAGTGTCTTTTTATAATTACTCATCTTCTTTGCTAAATATCTATTTGAAATTAATTGATAGCACAAAGTTAATAATTTATAATTTCTATTGTACTATTTTGATATTAAATATAAATAATTCTGATTAAACATAAAAATTCCAAATTATTAGAGGTTTAATTCTTAATTCTCAAAATTATGTTTTGTATTTAAAATTTGGAATTTGCTGCTCAAAACATAAGAAGTCGTTGAGATTTTTCCGAAAAACAAATAAGTTTTTTTTGATATATTAAAAATAGCTTCACAGAATTGGTATAAGGATGACTTTTTTAGTAAAAAAGCGTCCAACAGGTGTTTTGAAGATGATTTTAACTTCAAAATTTTATTTTGTCAGACTTTATCTATTATCCTACCTACTTCCAAAATATTTTCATGAAACTTATCAGTTTCCTCGTCATTTTAATGGTTTTGGAGAATACCCAGGTAGCCTCTGGTCCTGCATGGGGCTTTTGGGCCCATAAGCGAATAAACAGGATCGCTATTTTTCGTTTGCCCTTGGAAATGCAGG
The DNA here is from genome assembly GCA_963976315.1 of uncultured Dyadobacter sp. Lineage (GTDB taxonomy): Bacteria > Bacteroidota > Bacteroidia > Cytophagales > Spirosomataceae > Dyadobacter. The sequence goes on along the minus strand of CAXBLH010000532.1, from coordinate 1,274 downwards.
TTTTTTACAAAAATAATATAGATTTTATTACAGAAAATGCCGTGAATCCTGATAAGCGCAGGTATGCCGTGGTAGGGGAAGCAGAAAGGCACTACATAGATTTGGACAGGTATGGAGATAGTGCCACCATTAAGTTGCCAAAATACTGGAATCAGGCTGTCTCCAAATATGGGGAAGACAGTCTTCGAAAACATGGTATTGTTCCCTGGTATATTCAAACAGCAGCATACCAGCTTACAGAAGCTTTCCGTACCAATAATAGTGCTAAGATATTGAGGTTATCCGCAGACATTGGACATTATATTGCCGATAGCCATGTTCCATTACATACAACCGAAAACTACAACGGTCAATTAACCAAGCAGGAGGGTATACATGGCTTTTGGGAATCAAGGCTCCCAGAGTTATTTGGTGAAGATTATGATCTCTGGATTGGAACCACCAATTACATTGATAATATTCCATTAGCTATTTGGCATACTGTGGAAGCTTCTCATGCAGCCTGTGATTCGGTGCTGTTATTTGAAAAAAAATTGTCCTTAGAATTTTCTGAAGAAAAAAAATACAGCTTTGAATTACGAAATAATATTTTGACGAAAACTTATTCGGTTGCTTTTTCGGAAAAATACCATCAAATGCTGGACGGTCAGGTGGAAAAAAGAATGCGTGAATCCGTTAAAATGGTGGGGGATATTTGGTATACCTGCTGGGTGAATGCAGGTCAACCTGTTTTAACTAAGTTGTCCAGTGATTCCAGAGAAAATTTGAAACAAGAAGAAGCCGTTGCTCAAAAAGGTTGGCTGCAACGACTTCTAAAAGTTAGGCAAGAATCAGACTATTAAGCCTTAAAAACCAACTGCTTCATATAAGCTGCATCGTTGGCAATACACTCCATAACAGGAGAAGGATAATTTTCTTGCTCCACGATAAATTGAGTTACACCTGAATCGGATGCTATTTTCAGTAAACTAGGATAGTCTGACAGCCCTTTTCCTAAGTCGGTAGACTCCACTTTTGGTTCACGTACAAAATCCTTGATATGGCATAGTTCGTAACGACCAGCATATTTCTGTAAATGCGCAGCAGCATCTACTTCTGGAACCTGAATCCACATCAAGTCTAGTTCATTGATGACGAGAGATTTGTCGGTATTGTCTAATAAAATTTCCTGAGGGATAAGTCCATCGATCGGTTTAAAGGAGTAATCGTGGTTATGATATCCGAATTTAATTCCAGCTTTTTTACAAATTTCACCTCTTTGGTTAAATTCATCT
>CAXBLH010000531.1:0-3701 GCA_963976315.1 uncultured Dyadobacter sp. | reverse complement strand
TTTATTCGGCAATACTACGGTTTAAAAACCAATTTCGGGAACTTACTCCGAGTTCTGATATTGAAGCACTTAAAACCATCATGCTCAATGCTCCCCAATTAGACTTTTATATTCATGAACCTTCTATTTCTGAAAATATAAATGCTTCCTCTATCCGGAAAGTTACTATTTCCAATCCCAAATTCGACCTACAATTATTTGTCAATCAGCGTGACACACTTTTTGAAGTAACGGGCATAGTTGCACTGGATGGGAAAAATTTCAACTTGGAAAAACTTAATCCGAAATTCAATTATTTCCTACTGACCGATAAGATATTACATCTGGTGAATGAGCCCGAGTACCTGAATATCATCCATTTTTTCAACCGACATTATTCCAAAATCATAATTCACGAATCCAAATTCGAAATTTTTAGGCAGCGAATTTTAAGTAAGTTGGAAGAACAAGTAAAGATTACCTATACCTATCTCAAAATAGCAACGCCAAAACAACTGTTAGAAAGTGGTTTCGATGGACACCTCAAAAAGTTAATCTACCTCTCTGAAAGCGGGCATTTCATCCTCATAACGCCGGTGATGAAATATGGAAATGTGGAAGTACCCGTTTTCTCTTTAAAACAAATTCATGGCATCGACACCCATGGCTACCCCTTTGAAGTACGGCGAAATGAAGTGGAAGAAGTAAGGTTTATTGCTGCCGTTAAACAGCAGCACCCCGACTTTTTGGACCAAAAACCCAAGGAGGCACTTTATTTGAACAAAAAGACATTTTTAAATGAAAGCTGGTTTTTTGATGCTTTTGAAGAATGGCGAAACCAATCTATTGCCATTTATGGATTTAATAAAATCAACAATAACCGACTAAATCCGCACCGCGCTACGGTGGCCGTTACGGTGGAGAGTGGAATCAATTGGTTTTTATCAGAAATCAATTTCAACTTTGGAAAGCAGAAAGTCTCCCTCAAAAATTTACAAAAAGCAGCCAAAAATAGAAACCGGTATGTGGAATTAGGAGATGGTACCGTGGGCATATTACCTGCTGAATGGCTGACAAAATTGGAAAAATACTTCAATGCCGGCGAAATTAGTGGCGAAACGATCAAAATACCAAAATTCAATTTCAACCTCGTCCAAGAGATTTTCCCAAAGGAAAGCATTGGCCTTACTGCAAAAAGTGAAATTGAAAATATAAAATCGCGAATGGCTCATTTTCAGGCTATCCAATACGTAAAAACACCAGAAGGACTCCAAACAGCCTTACGTAATTACCAAAAAGAAGGGTTAAACTGGTTAAATTTCTTAGACGATTTTGGCTTCGGAGGGTGCTTGGCCGATGATATGGGCTTGGGTAAGACAGTACAAATTATTGCTTTTATTTTGAGCCAAAAGGAAAAGCGGGGTTCCAATAGTAATTTGGTAGTGGTTCCCACTTCATTAATACACAATTGGGAGTCGGAAATAAAAAAGTTTGCTCCAAGCTTACAAGTTTTCATACATCATGCAGAGAAGCGACTAACTCAAAAATGCGATATTGACCCGTTTGACATAATCCTTACTACTTATGGTACTATGATGGGGGATATTCAATTTCTTAAAAATTGCAGGTTTAACTATATCTTTTTGGATGAATCACAAGCCATCAAAAACCCTGACTCTCAAAGATACAAAGCGGCTAAACTCTTAAAATCCAGAAATAAAATAGTGATTACAGGTACCCCTTTTGAAAACAATTCCATGGATCTTTACGGCCAGCTTTCCTTTGCTTGTCCCGGACTGTTGGGTTCTAAAATACAGTTTAAGAATAAATTTCTAGTTCCCATCGATCGGTTCAAAGACGACAAGGTCGCTGTGGAGCTAAAAAATAGAATTAATCCCTTTATACTTCGCCGCACCAAAGCTCAGGTAGCACCGGAACTTCCTGATAAAACGGAAATGATATTGTACTGCCAAATGAATGACGAACAAAAACGGCTGTATTTTTCTTATGAACGCGAGTTTTTCAATTACCTCAATACCAAAGAGGAAGGTGACATACAACGAAACCGACTACACGTATTACAGGGTTTAACCAAATTACGACAAATATGTAATGCCCCATCCCTTCTAAACGATGAAGCATTTTATGGTCACAGTTCCTCCAAAATTGAGGTGCTCATGGAACAGATCATTGAAAAATCGCCTCACCATAAAATATTGGTATTTTCTCAATTCGTAGGAATGTTGGATTTAATTAGAAAGGCTTTAATTACGGAAGGCATTCCGCACGAATACCTCACCGGTCAAACTCGCAACCGAAAATCCATTATTCAAAATTTTCAGGAAAATGCCGCTATTAGGGTATTTTTAATCAGTTTAAAGGCTGGCGGAACCGGGTTGAACCTCACGCAAGCGGATTATGTATACCTCGTTGATCCATGGTGGAACCCAGCAGTAGAAAACCAGGCCATCGATAGAAGCCATCGAATTGGACAAGATAAAAAAGTAGTAGCCGTACGCTTAATAGCACCCGATACCATCGAGGAAAAAATAATGATTTTACAACAAACCAAAAAGGAGCTGTCCGAAGATTTGATAAAAACCGATCGCCATATATTAAAGAGTCTAAACAAATCCGATCTGTTAAGTATATTGAATGAATAGCATATGAGCAAAAAACCAATCGATTATATTTTTGTTGGACTACAAATTGGCCTATTTATGGGGTACCTTTTATTACCGGAATATACATGGGCAAATGTTTCGGTGACGGTTCAGTACCTTTTCGCTTTCATTACAATAGTAGGCCTACTGGTTCTTGTAATTGCAATTTTACAGTTAAACACCAAGCTCTCGCCATTCCCAACTCCTCTGAACAATAGCGTACTCATTACCAATGGATTGTATCACTATGTCCGTCATCCAATATATACAGGTATCATAGTAAGTATGTTTGGATTTTCAGTGTATAACTCAGACTATACCAAGCTCCTGCTCACAGGTACTATCGTGGTTTTGTTTTATTACAAATCAGAATATGAAGAAAAACAATTAATTAAGAAATTCCCTACTTATCCTTTGTACAGAAACAGTACCGGTCGGTTTTTACCAAAAATTACATTTTAATGGCTTATGTGACAAAAGTTACGTTTTCCCACATTTCACAGCATGATCTTTGTAATACTAAAACAAAGACAAATGGAAATCATAGGATATATAGCTTCACTTTTTATTGGAATATCATTAGGACTCATCGGAGGAGGCGGTTCTATTCTAACTATGCCTATACTGGTTTATCTCTTTCATGTTGAACCCGTTCAGGCCACGGCCTACTCCCTATTTATAGTAGGTCTTACCAGTTTTATTGGAGTATGGCCAAAATACAACCAGAATTTAGTAGATGTAAGAACTGCATTTGTGTTTGGTGCGCCGGCTATAATAACTGTATTTACGATCAGAAAATTCGTCATTCCAAATCTTCCCGAACATCTGTTTACAATCGGGAGTATAACTGTCAACAAGTCCGTTTTCATTATGGTACTGTTTGCGGTCTTAATGCTGGCGGCATCCATCGCCATGATCCGAGAAAAGAAAGCCGAGTGCCTGGATTGTGACCGAGATGTGGAATACAATTATCCAATCATCTTAATTGAAGGTATTTTGGTGGGCAGCTTGACAGGACTGGTAGGTGCTGGGGGAGGTTTTTTGATAATCCCTGCATTG
>CAXBLH010000530.1:0-3705 GCA_963976315.1 uncultured Dyadobacter sp. | reverse complement strand
ACCGATGCAGCTGAAAATGTGGATTTCGGCGCCACCATATCAACTTGGAGATTTTGTGGCGTATGATTTGTCTAATATTACTAAAAAAGGGGGGCAAGTAGATTTGAAAACAGAAATGGTGATTCCGTCGGATAGTTTTCTACTTTCGGATGCTTTTGAAAAGTATGAGAAGTTCAAGGTTACCCGGCACCAAATCAACCGTTTTGCCAATATGGGTGTGTCCTTGGAATTAAGTGAGGCACAACAACGTCTGTTTATAAGTCAAAATCCAAAAAGTTTCTTGACTTATCTCGCATTAGGCGATTATCATGAGGCCAAAAAGCAGTATGCGAAAGCGATAGCATTTTATGAGCAAGCGATTGCCCATGAGACTTCTTCCAAGAATGAAACCATGGCAATCCAAGCAAAAATTAAAAATTGCAAACAAAAATTGAATAGCTAGTTCAGTTTTTTTAACAATAACACTATGGAAACGAACGGATACGAGGATTCACAGTTGGATAAATTTCTGAAACTTATCAGTTATTTGTCAGAAAAATCACCTTATTATCAACGGCTTTTTAAGGAACGGTCTCTGGACGTCGTTTCCATTCAAAGTCTTGATGCCATTCAATCATTACCGTTTACGACGAAGGATGATTTGGCACAATTTAATGATGACTTTCTTTGCGTTCCAAAAACTGAAATTACAGATTTTGTTACCACCTCAGGCACCATGAGTGACCCAGTTGCCTTTTATTTAACGGATTCGGATGTAGAGCGCTTGGCAACCAATGAAGCTGCCTCTTTCAGAAGTGCAGGTGGAGGAAAGGATGATATCTACCAGCTCATGACCACCATCGATAAACGGTTTATGGCTGGTTTGGCGTATTGGATGGGTGCAAGAAAATTAGGGGCAGGTATGGTTCGGGTGGGGCCGGGAGCACCTTTTTTGCAATGGGAGTCCATTCAGAAGTTTTCACCAACAGTGCTCATCGCAATTCCTTCTTTTATACCCAAGTTAATAGATTACGCTGTTGCAAATAATATTAATTTTACTGCTTCCAGTGTGAAATCTATTATCTGTATTGGAGAGCCGATAAGGAATGTAGATTTTAGCTTGAATGAGCTGGGCAAAAGAATTGTGAGTCAGTGGGATGTAAAACTTTATTCCACGTATGCCTCCACGGAAATGGGGGCAGCTTTTACGGAATGTCAAGAAGGAAAAGGAGGTCATTTGAATCCAGATATTTTGGTATTGGAGGTGGTCGATGATGATGGTAAAGCTGTGGGGGAGGGCGAATTAGGAGAGGTGGTTGTATCTACTTTGGGCGTGACCGGGATGCCACTTTTACGCTATAAAACAGGAGACCTTTGTCATGTTTATTATTCGGAATGTGCTTGTGGTAATACTAATCCAAGACTTGGGCCGGTGGTGGGTCGGAAACAGCAAATGATCAAATATAAAGGCACGACCATTTTCCCACCAGCGATTTTTGATGTGTTGGACATGGTAAAGGAAATTGAGCTTTATCAAGTGGTGGTTTCTAAAAATGAATATGGAAATGATAACATTACTATTTTATTGCCCATCAGTTTAGAAGGGAATAAGTTTCGCGATAAGCTCCATTCACTCTTCAAATCGCGACTGCGAGTTACGCCTGACTTATCATTTATTACCACTGAAGAACTTTCGTTTAGAATTTATAAACAAGAGAAGCGCAAACCTGATAAATTAATTTATATTTGAAACTATAACGTCTATTGGAAAAGTGTCAACGTTGCTATTTATAAGCCTATCATTCGTCTTTTTTGAAAACCCGTAAACTGTTAGAGTTATGAAAAAGAGTTTAATTTTAATTGCGACATTATTAATTTCAAGCCATCTCTTTGCCCAACACACCATGGCCGATCTTTTTAACGGAAAGGCGAACGTGGTATTTTTAGGAGTTGACTATACCCAGGCAAAGTATATTGGAAAAGTTGGTTTTACGGATCCTGACGCCATCAAAAACCAACATATCGTGAGCTGGAATACATTGATTGAGTCAGAATCTAAGAAGTTTTCCTTGGCGGGCCCTTTGAAGATAAAATCGGACAAATACCAGTCCGAAGTGGACGATATGGTCAAGCTTAATAAAAATGTGGATGTGGCAGGTAATATTACCGAAACGGAATATTCAATTTCAGAAGAGCAAGTGAGAAAGCACGTTTCCAAATATAATTTATCAGAAAAAGATGGAATAGGCGTTGTATATGTTGCAGAAAGTCTAAATAAGACTTCCGAGCGGTTTACAGCCTGGGTTACTTTCCTGGATTTGAGTACTAGAAAAATTTTGTTAACTGAAAGGATTGAGGCAAAGGCCGGTGGTATTGGGTTTAGAAATTTCTGGGCTGGTGGTGTTTACAATATTAATAAGGCCATTGGTTCAAAATATTATAAGCAATGGAGCAAGGCTAATAAATAATAGTTTTGCACGTGATGTATTCAATTAAATAAAAGCAAAACAGACGTCGAGGTAGGCGTGTTTTGTATAATAACTTTAAATGCCGAAATATTTATTTGCTTGTTGTGTGGTGTTTGTACTTTTGGGATGTGGCAAATCGTTTTATAAAGCCGCTGATAAATCGTTTCAAAATGGTATTCAATCACAGCCTTATGATGCGATAATCGTGCCAGGGTATCCGCACAATGGAGAATCGTGGGATAGAGTCGTGCAGATGCGTGTGTATTGGGCCAAGTATCTTTATGATAAAGGCTATGCTAAGAATATTATTTTTTCTGGCGGTGCAGTAGCAACAAAATATATCGAGAGCCGAATAATGGCTTATTATGCCCATGCGCTAGGGGTTCGGTCTGAGAATTTGTTTACAGAAGAACGAGCCGAACACAGTACAGAAAATGTATATTACTCTTATCGTTTGGCCAAAGAAAACGGATTTAAAAAAATCGCCTTAGCCACAGATCCTTTTCAGAGTAGGTATATGCAGAAATTCTCGAAGAAATTTGAGCTGCCCATCAATTTCCTGCCTATGGTAATAGATACCTTGAAAACTTTTTCAATGGAGGAACCGGCTATCGACCCTAAGCCTGCCATCCAGGAAGGTTTTGTGAAATTGTCGGATCGTGAAAACTTTTTTGAGCGCTTCAGAGGAACCCTGGGTAAAAATATAAAGTGGCACGAAGAAGATTTAAAAAAGAAAAAATTTAAAAGACGTTATCGGGAAAATATAATTCCTGTCAATAATTAACCATATCACGGCTGGTTTTTTAGGTGGGCTTTTTATGAAAAAATAGAAATTAGTTATCTACTCGAAAATTGTGTTCTTGTAGAATTTGACGGCGCAAAGCCGATAGCAATACTAAAAAAGTCGTGATATAGTCAAATAATTAGGTTAAAATTTTTTGGATGAAAAAAGAATTATCGGCCATAGAAGCCAAATACGAAGCGCAAAAAATAGCATTTGGTCCTATCTATTTCCAAGCCATGGTGGCCATGCGGGATCTTGGAGTTTTGGACTTTATATCAAAACATAGATCAGGAGTTACTATCCCGGTTATCCTTGATAACCTCAATGTAAGTGAATATGCTGTGACCTTGATGGCGGAAGCCGCAGAAATATTAGGGGTAATAGAGAAAAACGAAGATAAATTTAAGATAACAAAAACTGGTTTTTTCTTCCTAAAAGATGAAATGACTCGCGTCAATATCAACTTCATGAACG
>CAXBLH010000529.1:0-3719 GCA_963976315.1 uncultured Dyadobacter sp. | reverse complement strand
ATAAGGGTATACATTCCTCTTCGGTATAATTTGGAGCCCTTGTCTTGCTGGTAAATAGACAATAATCCACGGCCCGAAGTAGCCCCTTCCCACAATCCAGGGGGTTGGTATGGCTTCACACTGGGTCCTCCTATTGAATTCACCAAAAGCCCACTGCTTGCTAATACTAAATCCTTGATATGCTCGGCATCTATATGATAACGTGACGAACGAGCCAGATAGACATTGTCTGGATCAGAATTTAACTTTTTAGTCGGTATTTCGGCTGACTGGCGATAAGTAGCAGAGGTTACCATTTGCCGAACCAGCCTTTTAACATCCCAGCCATGTTCCATAAAATCCACCGATAGCCAGTCGAGCAGGGCTGGATGCGTAGGCAGGTCGCCCTGCATCCCAAAATCTCCTGAACTTTCGACAATACCTTTCCCAAAAAACTCCTGCCAAATTTGATTCACATAGACCCGTGATGTCAAAGGGTTCTGTTTGTCAAACAACCATTTGGAGAGTCCCAAGCGGTTTTTAGGATAGTTTTTATTGAAAGGCAAAATGGCTTTTGGTGTACCAGCATTCACCTCTTCTCCATGCGCATCATATACCCCACGGCTCAACACATAGGTAGCACGCGTACTGTCCAAATCACCCATAATGGACACGATAAGTCGATTCGTATCGGGCTTATTGATAAAAGTCAAAACCTCCTTGATGTCTTGCTCAGAAATTTCCATCAATGGTTTTTTGGCATAAGTTTCTGGCCCGCCAATTACCGATTCAATGCCTACTTCCTTTACATTATTAAAGAAGGCAAATAACTGATAGTATTCCTTTTGAGAAATAGGGTCATATTTATGGTCATGGCAATGGGCACATTCCACCGTAAAACCCAAAAATGCTTTTCCAAACAGATCGTTTCTGTCTGTAACATACGAGACCCGATACTCCTCCTGAATGACTCCGCCTTCTTCGGTAATTTTATGATTTCGGTTAAAACCCGTTGCGAGTAACTGTTCTTTAGTGGGATTGGGCAGTAAATCACCCGCTAATTGCCAGGTTACAAAATCCTTATAAGACATATTTTTATTAAAAGCATGTATCACCCAGTCGCGCCAGGGCCATTGTGTTCTATAGCCATCGTCCTGATAACCATGAGAATCCGCATACCTGGCCACATCCAGCCAATGGATAGCCATGCGCTCGCCATAAGCGGGGTTACTCAGCAATTGATCCACCACCTTCTCGTAAGCATCCGGGCTATTATCCGCTAGGAAATCATCCATCATTTTAAGAGTGGGCGGCAGGCCGGTTAGATCCAAGGAAGCCCTTTTTAAAAGTCGCTCTTTGTCTGCCTCTGGATTTGGAGTCAAATTGCGCTCTTCCTGTTTGGCTAAAACAAAACGATCAATTTCATTTTTTACCCAATCTTCCTGGTCCACCTCCGGAAGTTCAGCTTTTTTAGGCGCTACAAAAGCCCAATGCTTTTCATATTTCGCTCCTTGTTTGATCCACTTTTCGATCAGTGCCACTTCACGCTGCGTCAATTTCAGATTGGAATCAACTGGCGGCATTCTCTTGGTGGTATCCGTGGTAGAAATGGCTAGGTACACTTGTGAAAGCTCCGGCTTACCTGCTACCAAGGCGTGTGCGCTTGGATTTTCTTTCAAAGCTTTAAATGCCTCTTCGCCCACATCTAACCGTAAACCTGCCTGCCGTTTATTTTCATCCGGACCATGGCATGCAAAACATTTATCGGATAATATGGGACGTATATCGAAATTATAACTCACCTCCTTGGGGAGCTTGGTTTCGCTAACCTTTTGATCCTCACCAGAATTACAAGCTTGATTCAATGTAATGGCCAAAATCATCAAAATAACCCCTGCCTCTTTAAAAAAACGCATACTCAAATAATATATTAACTACGAATTATTATTACGAAAACAACTGACCTTATCAGGACTTTTTTAGGTTTGCTTTCGCCTTTTTGGTTACAAAAATCTACTTACAAAACCAGTCGTGGTAAAGTCTAATAAAATTAAATTTATATACAAACGATCCTGTGATGTACAGACAATGAAACATTAGGTTTCGGATTGCAATTAGCATTGAACTGTCCGCTTCTTCCCCAAAATCATTTTCTAGTGGATAGCGGCCTTCTAGTTGCTAATTTCACATAGGCCGTTTTCCAATTCTCTAGTGATAAAGTCTACCAGTTTTTAAAACTTTTTAATTTATCAATACTATGAAACAAAGTAAATCTTGAATTATTCTACTCTATTCAAAACAGATCAACCCCCACAAATATTGCTTCTTTTTGAAGATGAAAGCTTTCGAACAGAATCATTACTTTTGTTTGATAAACAAACCCGCTTTTATGATCACCAACGATGCAACCATTTTAGGCATTCTCCTATCGGTATTGGCACTTATATTTTATACCGCTTCTTTAAACAATAAAAACTGGAAATATTTTTATGGCATAATTCCTCCCTTATTACTGTGCTATTTTGTACCTGGACTACTCAATTCACTGGGTATTATCAATGGCACCGAATCGCAGTTATACCCCGTAGTTTCCAAATTCTTTTTACCCGCCTGTTTGGTTTACTTCACCCTAGGAATGGACTGGAAGGCTCTTTTCAAGTTGGGACCAAAAGCTATCATAGCCATGCTAGCCGGTACCGTTGGCGTGATTATGGGCGCACCCTTGGCGGTTTGGATAGTCGGTTCTATCAGTCCAGAAACCATTGGAGGAACTGGCCCTGATGAAGTTTGGAGAGGATTAGCTACCATAGCTGGCAGCTGGATAGGCGGTGGAGCAAACCAAACGGCTCTAAAAGAGGTTTTTCAACCCAGCGACCGTCTTTTCTCTCAAATGATAGCGGTGGATGTAGTGGTGGCCGAACTTTGGATGGCAATTTTAATTTATGGTGCTGGGATTTCTCAACGCATTGATACCGTATTCAAAGCGGATGCACGGGTTATCCAAGAAGTTCAATCCAGCTTAGAACGTCAAAGTTTGACGAACCAACGAATGCCTTTCATGAAAGATTATATATACCTAGCGGCAGTGGGATTTGGAGCCAGCGGTCTCGCCCACGCCCTAGCCGACTGGATAGCCCCATTTATTGCTGAGAACTACCCTGCGCTTGCGAAATACAGTCTTACTTCTACCTTTTTTTGGGTAGTAACCATTGCCACCGTTATTGGAATTAGTATGTCTACCACGCCGTTAAGAAAGCTAGAATATGTAGGCGCTTCTAAGATTGGCTCGGTTTTTTTATATATTCTCATCGCAACCATTGGTATGCAAATGGATTTAAAAACCGTACTGGACAATCCAGGATTGTTTGCCATTGCCATGATATGGATGTTAACCCACGCTGTGGTGCTCATTGTGGTATGTAGACTGCTTAAAATACCCTTCTTTTTTATGGCAGTAGGTAGTCAAGCCAATATGGGAGGATCGGCCTCCGCATCGGTGGTAGCAGCATCGTTTCATACATCACTAGCACCGGTTGGGGTGTTGTTATCCATACTCGGCTATGCGTTGGGGACTTATGGCGGCTATATAGCTGCCTTACTCATGCAGTGGGTGAGTCATACCCTAGGAACCTAATAATAACCAACAGGTGTTGTTGTCAAATACTAAAAACCGTTTATCAAACTCGAAATAAAAGTATCATTATGAATTGGATTACATTAAACGAAACAAGTCAAATCAA
>CAXBLH010000528.1:0-3720 GCA_963976315.1 uncultured Dyadobacter sp. | reverse complement strand
GAGTTTTTCGACTGGCGGGTGGCTTACTTTATTGGCGGCGGACTGGGTATTAGTTTATTACTGCTAAGAATCGGTGTTTTTGAATCTGGGATTTTTGCAGATATGAAGCACCAAAAACATATTTCAAAAGGCAATTTCTTTATGCTATTTACCAATAAAGACAGGCTGACTCGTTACCTGAAATGTATTGGTATGGGGCTTCCTACTTGGTTTGTAATTGGTATTTTGGCCACATTTAGTAATGAATTTGGAAAGGCACTGGGGATTCAAGAGGCTGTGAGCCCTGGTCTTACCATTATGTGGTGTTATGTGGGGCTGTCTATCGGTGACTTTGCCAGCGGATTTATAAGTCATTGGCTCAAATCCCGAATTAAGGCGGTTACCATTTTGATGTCGCTGACTTTGGTGGCCAGTGTGGTTTATTTGTATGGGGGTCTCAAAACGGCTGATCATTTATACTTTATAGCTGCTGTTTTAGGGTTAGGAATTGGTTATTGGGCCATGTTTGTGACGATTGGAGCTGAGCAGTTTGGTACGAATTTGCGGGCTACAGCCGCTACTACCATCCCGAATATGGTGCGGGGAACTGTCATTTTGATGACAACCTTGTTCGGGTTCTTTAAAGGTTCTTTTACGGTGATAGACGCAGGTGCGCTGGTGGGTGTGATTTGTTTCATCATCGGATTTTACTCGATATTAACCATCCCCGAAACACACGGCCGTGATTTGGATTTCTTGGAGGAGTAAGAAGAGTATTCAGGGGGCGGCTATTGGTTGCCGCTAAGGAATACTAGCTTCTATTCTCATTCATGATAAGGCGCTCCTTCTTCTAAAAAGTAAATTTTAGATTAAAAAACGATCGGATAGTGTCATACCATTAATCCTTTTAACCCGAATTTTGTTAATTATCTGTTAAAGGACTTACTCAAGACCATAATTCGGCGTTCTATTATGGTAATTTAGAAATTATTTTACCTTTATATAAAATACAATAGCAATATTCCTAATTGAATAAATCCCAAATAAATATGGAAAGACGTAAGGCAATCAAGGGCTTAGCACTCACGATGGGTGCACTTGCAGGCTTGCCAGCATGGGCAAAATCCTGGAAACCATCAGAGCTTCCTACTCAATCTTTTTTGAAGTTGGATCAAGCGGAATTACTTTCCGTTATAGTAGAAGCGATAATCCCCAAAACGGATATTCCGGGTGCCGCTGAGATTGGAGTGGATAAATTTGTGTTAACGATGGTAACTGACTGTTACGATGAAAAAACACAGGCAAATTTTAAAAGAGGTGTTGACAAGGTGGCTTCTGAGAGTTCCGCCAAATTCGGAAAATCGTTTGCTTCGCTTACACAGGCACAGAAACTTCAAATATTGGAAGGGCTACAAGCGGGTAGCTCGGACGACAAGGCTTTTATGAGCTTATTGAAAAATCATACGATTCAAGGGTTTATGAATTCTGAGTACGTGATGACCAATATTACACATTATGAAATGATTCCCGCGCGTTACCACGGATGTGTTCCGGTTAAGTAAAATTAGAAATTCAAATTAATGGCAAATTTTAATATAGATAGTAAAAAGGCCCGAACTTACGATGCAATCGTGGTAGGGTCTGGTATAAGTGGTGGATGGTCTGCCAAAGAATTGACGGAAAAAGGCATGAAAACCTTGCTGTTGGAGCGTGGTCGGAATGTGGAACATATTGCAGATTACCCCACTACCAATAAGATGCCTTGGGAGTTTGAGCATCGTGAACGCATGCCGAAAGACATCGTTGATGCGAATCCAATTGCAGCAAGTTGTTATAACTTTAAAGAATCTTCTGCTCACTTTTTTATCAAAGACAATGAGCATCCTTATATTCAGGAAAGTCCCTTTCAGTGGATTCGTGGCTATCAAGTAGGAGGGAAGTCCTTACTATGGGCACGGCAAACCCAGCGTTGGAGCCAGTTTGACTTTGACGGCCCTGCGCGTGACAAGTTCGCTGTGGAATGGCCCATCGGCTATAAAGACATTGCGCCTTGGTATAGCCATGTGGAGAAATTTGCAGGTATTACCGGGAATAAAGACGGGCTGGATTCACTACCTGATGGTGAGTTTTTAAAACCACATGATCTTAACTGCGTAGAGAAATACTTTAAGCAACAAGTGGCCAGTCAATATAAAGACCGCCACATTATTATTGGTCGTGCGGCACATATCACCGATCCGCAGCCCATCCATACGGCGCAAGGACGTGCACAGTGCCAAAACCGTACGATGTGTGAGCGTGGTTGTCCGTTTGGTGGATATTTTAGTAGCAATGCATCTACCATTCCATGGGCGTTGAAAACAGGTAATTTGACCCTTCGTCCGGATTCCGTAGTACATTCTGTCATTTATGATGATAAGCTTGGCAAAGCCACAGGCGTACGGGTTATTGACAGTACTACCAAGGAAATGACGGAGTTTTATGCCAATATCATATTTGTAAATGCTTCTGCATTAAATACCAATTTGATACTATTAAACTCGACCTCTTCCCGTTTTCCGAATGGACTGGGGAATGACAGCGGTTTGCTTGGGAAGTACGTCGCTTTTCATAATTACCGTGCAACGGTTTCAGGGGAATATGAAGGTTTTCTGGATTCTACCACGGACGGTAGAAGACCGAATGGTGGTTATATTCCACGTTTCAGGAACTTGTACAAACAGGAAACGGACTTCTTACGGGGATATGCTGCCGGATTTAGTGGAGGTAGAAGTACGTATAACGAGAAAGACGGCATGGGGGAATCTCTTAAAGCGGGCTTGCTGAAAACCAATTATGGGAATTGGCATGTTGGGTCGCACATGATGGGCGAAACCATTCCAAAAGAAAGTAACTACGTAGCGCTTGATAAGGAACAGAAAGATCAGTATGGTATGCCACTTCTTAAAATTAAAGTCGACTACGACGATAACGACGAGAAGATGATCAAAGACTATATGGAGCAGGTGTCTGAAATGTTTACGAAGGCAGGTTTCAAGAATGTGCGTACGAACGATAACCACCGTGTTCCTGGAAATGACATTCATGAAATGGGCGGTGTACGTATGGGTAAAGACCCTAAAACCTCGTTGCTGAATAAATGGAACCAACTTCATTTGGCCAAAAACGTTTTCGTAACGGATGGTGCCAGTATGACTTCGACTTCCACCCAAAATCCATCGTTAACCTACATGGCATTTTCAGCTAGGTCGGTGGATCATGCAGTGAAAGAAATGAAAGCTAAAAATTTGTAAGTGCTATCAGCAGTCAGCTTTGATTTAATATTGAGTATAAAAACAGGTCGTTTCCATCTTTGGGAACGATCTTTTTTTTGTGTACTATCTGTAATAAATTGCACTATTATCATAATTGGAGTTGGCGGTATTTTGTCTGGGGATTCTGCTCTAGGGTGAATTTTTACGTTGTAAAATGGTAGATTGTAATTAACTATTTACTAATGAAATAATTAGGATTTATTTTTTCTAAAAGTTTTAAGCGCTTTTCAAGCAGCCAACCTTGTGCTTACCTTTTAGGATTGAAATCAATGTAGTACAATTTGGTTACCTCTGATTTTGGTATAATTTCTTATTTTTAATTGTAATTAGTATAAATAAGATTAGTTTTGCGTGAATTTTAAATTTTGTTATGCGGAAATATTTACTAATATCTATTTTAATAACAGGCCTTTTTGCTGCTTTAAAG
>CAXBLH010000527.1:0-3733 GCA_963976315.1 uncultured Dyadobacter sp. | reverse complement strand
CCGTTTGGGATGAGGTGTTTAGCAGAATTAAATTTGGTGTTAATTTTTTTGAGACAACCTCGTTTGATTTTTTGAATGAATTTACTCCAACTGCTAAGCCAAAAGGCGTTTGTACTCATTATGCGATCAAAATTTGAGTTTCCAACACTATATTTATTGGTCTAGAACTGATAAAATATAACGCAATGTATACGGCAAAAAAACTGGTTTTCTCTCTGTTACTTATTCTAGCTAACCATCATTTTTTGTTTTCCCAAATAAAAATTGGGGCTCCCTCCTCCTCCAACCCAACCCAAAGACAAACGGCGACTCCTACACAGGCCAATCATCCGATGCAAGAAATTGTATCAGAAGAACAATTGCTCAAAGAGCTCGATCAACAAGCTGTTGAGTTAAAGAAGAATGGCATCCCTGCTGCCGAGGTGGAAAAGATCATTCAAGAAGCAAAAGCAGAGGTAAGAAAATATTTTTCCGAATTAAATAAGCAAAATAAAAATTCTAAAAATAAGGCAGAAGAAATAGCCACGGAAACTACGCCAAGTTCAAATCAGGACGATGCTTTGGCACCATTAGCAGAAATCCCTCAGCCTCTGATATACGAAGAAAAACCCAATCCATATTCAGGAATACCTCATACGATTCGCTTTTATGACGACTCCGATATGACAAGCACCAAATTCAGAAATTGGATTCAGGAAAAATACCATATTCAACTATTAGAAAAACCAACCATCACGGATGATTCTGATTTTAAAACAGTTATTTACAAACAGGTTTTAGACGGTTATGAAATAGAGTCTTCCCGATATGTTTTCTCCAAACTACCGGTAACTGGCTATTTTGCAACGGGTATGGCTTTTGATTCAATTATCAAAAAAAATAAACTTTCCATCAACCTAAATCAAGCTTTTGAAGCAGTGAATGACTTGTTTGGAAATAAATTACAATTGGTAAAAGAAGAAAAAACGGGACTTCTTGATACCGAAACCCCAAGGGAATGCCTATTAAAAGGGACTGTTTGGAAAACATCCAGCCACAATAACCGACAAGAATTCTATTTGTGTTACCTTTTTGCTGTTTCAGGATCGCAAGAGAAGGTATATGTAAATGCTGAAACAGCTGCCATTTTTGAAAGAGTAAATTCCAGTATCAATTGTTTGGCACCTGTATCCAGTCCCGAAGCAATCAATCCTCCTGAAACGACCAGAATTAAAACCAAGTTTTACGGTGATAAGGATATTCGAACTTTAGCTACTGACACTGGTTATTTTCTAGCCGATACCGAAATATCCAACTTGGTCATGTTTTATAAGGAAGGTATCAATGAAGAAGAAACGCCCATTATTTTTCAAAATAAAGACAACAAATGGACTCATCCTTCATTCAGCGCCTCGGGTGCTTTGGATGCCTTTTGGTCATTTGGCAAAATAATGGAGTACTACCATCAGCAGCACCGTTTTTCCGCTAAGACTATTAATGCTTCCAGAATCAAACTATTATTTGACCCCAACTATGTAGGAGCTTGCTTCGAACCCAACAAAAAATATTTTATTTATGGACAAATTTCACCTACCGACATCCATAATTATGCGCAAAAAATGAAATGGGAAGGAGGCGGACGCGCAGGCTGGATTAGCGGTTCACTGGGCAGTCTAAAACCTTTTGCTACCCTTGATGTACTCGCGCATGAATACACCCATGGTGTCATAGAAACCTTTGTAGACTTGAAACATGAAGGCGAGTCGGGTGCATTGAATGAAGGTATTGCCGACGTAATGGGTGCAGTAATCGAATCGGCTATAGACCCAATGGGAAGCAATGAATGGCTGATGGGAGAAAAACTTTTTATTGGATCAGGCATTCGAAATTTGGCCACGCCAAAAAGCAGCTCATTTGGAGCCCAGCCCGATACTTTTGAAAAACAATTTTGGATAGAAAGAACTCAAGAATGCGATAAATCGAACGACTATTGTGGCGTTCATATTAATGCTGGCGTAATTGCAAAATGGGCCTATCTGATGGTACACGGCGGTATGGGAGAGAATGACTACCAACAGAAATATGTGCTCAAGGATGGAGCACAATTAAGCAAAAAGGAAGTAGCCAAGCTGGTTTACCAAACATTGCCATTACTACACCCAACAATTGGATTTGAACAGTTTGCAGACTTGACCATAGAAATGGCTAAAAACCAATTTGGTAAGTGTTCCAATAAGGCCAAAACAGTGGAGTACGCTTGGTATGCCGTCGGAGTATTGGCTGATCCACCTGCAAAATGTGGTGATTGGTCATTGGATATGGTTGCCGAGGGAAATGTAGGTTCCATTAAATACTATTTTAAAGAGGATGATATGGTGGTAGTGATCAGGCAGCCTGATATTGCTCCGACAAAAATTTTTACAAATATTCGACAAGGTACCATGACCTTTGTAACATTGGATGATGACGGAAAACCTGAAGTACACACCATGCCTAAGGACATTCTGAATTTTGCAAAAGAAAAGTTGCATGAAGAAATACCTCAAGCCGATAATATGGTTCAGGAAGAATTTGCCAAACGTCGAAAAGAAATCGCTATGGAGTCGGATCCCGACCGTAAAGCAGAAATGCAGCGAGACCTAAACACGGCCCTTAATATATATGAAACAGTAGGTAAAAAAGAGATGGACAAAATGAAAACTATGTTCGATGAAGCTGCGGATATTCCACCTACCGAAGAAAGATTGTTTTTCGGAGCGACTATCAATAAGTCTCTTCGAAAAGCAAAACAGGAGTTTGATAAGCAATATTTCAAAAAATCGGGAAAACTGGAAGGGTTCAGTGCGAGGTACTTCGAAAGCGCTGGGCAAGATTTAAAATGGTGGTCGACTTACGAAATCCCACTCCGGTTTTCGGATATAATGATCGTTTTACCACAAACCTTTAGAAATGGTAGCAGTCTTTCTTTTGATCATTTTACCCGTGGGTTTCCCCTTCAAATCAACAATTATATGAAATTTACAAATATAAAAAATTCGGTTCCAGCTAACTTTGAACAACTTCGTTCCACTGCATTGGTTTTTTAAATAATTGCTGGGCTTACTTATTAGCAAAGGATCGTCTTAGCAAAGGATCGTTCCTTAAAACCAGAAACCTAACTGAACGGCAATGAGTGGTTTTTCTTCTTTTTTTTCTTTCGGGACAAACGCACCAACCGCAAAAGTCATGATATCAACCGGAGCAAACCAGATACCGCCACCATAATTAAAATGCCAGTTTTTTGATAAATCATTATCTACCCATACTCGACCATAGTCAAAGCTACCGAATACACCATAAGTGAGCGGTAGCGTAGGGTTATAATTACTGTTTATTTTATACCTCAAATCGGTATTATGCCAATAGTTACTTTTACCATAAAAGCGTTCGGCACGATAACCCCGTAAACCTTGACGGATCCCTAAAGTGGGCATTTGAAAAAACTCATAACCAGCTCCAAAATTAATCCCTGTTCCAAACTGAGAAGCGAGAATAAGTTTCTCCTGCGCATCTATGGCCTTATAAAAAGAAAATGTTGCCCGAAGAGATGTAAATTGCTTAGAAGAATTCAGTTGATTGACATAGCTCAATTGCGTATTGAGTTTAACGCCGGCATGTGGAATGATGTAATTATCCACATTTTTAAAATCAAAAACCACACGAGCACCTGCAAAAAATTTATCGGCATCCACCGTACCCTCCAAGCCATTCTGCT
>CAXBLH010000526.1:0-3734 GCA_963976315.1 uncultured Dyadobacter sp. | reverse complement strand
GGTGTTCATGGCGATGAGTATGAACCCATGCTTGCCGTAATGGAACTGATCGAAGAACTACCCGCTTTACTCTCGAAAGGGGTAGTCAGAGTGGTAACAGTAGTGAATGAAAGTGCCTATGAGAATTCTTCTCGTTACGGTGCCGATGGTCAGGACCTAGCCCGAATTTGTCCCGGTAATTCCTTGGGCACTTCGTCGGAAAAGGCGGCGGCCGATATTAGTGCTTTGATAAAAAATGCAGACTATTTTGTAGATATGCATACAGGTGGTTTGATGTACGATATTGCTGCATTGGCAGGTTACATGCTTCATCCATCTGAACTTATTCTTGAAAAACAACGTGAAATGGCTCTTTCTTTCAATCTTGCTGTCGTTTGGGGTACGGACCATAGGCCGAATGGACGCACGCTTTCCGTAGCGAGGGATGTGGAGGTTCCTGCTATTTATCTGGAATTTGGTGGAGGTACGGATGTGCGTAAGCATGTTGTAAAAGCGTTTAAAGAGGGTTTTATCAATATGCTGAGAAGTCTGGATATGATCGAAGAAGAAATGATTAAAAGACCGGAAAATACCCTTTTTTGGGTGGAG
Source organism: uncultured Dyadobacter sp. (assembly GCA_963976315.1). Classification (GTDB taxonomy): domain Bacteria; phylum Bacteroidota; class Bacteroidia; order Cytophagales; family Spirosomataceae; genus Dyadobacter. Next base: position 3,146 of record CAXBLH010000526.1, on the reverse strand, counting down.
GATAGTCGGGTAGACAGCGGTTATCTTCAGGGAAAAATGCCTTCTCCCGCAGATGGGATTTTCGTAGCAGACGTTAGCGTCGGCGAAATGATCGAAAAAGGACAGCGTTGGGGAAAAATTATTAATCCTCTTGAGGGAAAAACGGTAGAAGTGTTTGCAGGTATTTCGGGACTCGTGTTTTTTAAACGTGTACTGGTAAAAGTGAAAAAGGGCGATGCGCTGGGCGGTATTCTTCCGGTCCAGCAATCTGGTAAAAAGGTAACATTATGAATAATCCCAAAGTAGTAATTATTACAGGAGCGGCAGGAGGTATTGGTAGTGCCACGGCGCGCAAATTTGCTGAGAAAGGTTGCCATCTTGCCCTTTGTGATATTGATGAAAAGGCAATTTTACGACTCGCTGAGGTACTGACAGATCAATACAAAATGGAGTGCCTTACGCTGCCAGGAGACCTCTCGGATCATTTATATCTCAAAAGCATAGTGGATAAGACAGTTGAAAAATGGAGTAGGGTTGATATTCTGGTCAACAATGCCGCCTGGCGTACCATTGAAAGTCTGCGTACAGTAGAGGTTGAGATATGGGAAAAAACGTTGAAAATATGCCTGACGGCACCCGCATTTTTGACCAAATGGGTCGCAGCATCTATGGAGGAAAACGCGACCGGCGGTGTCATTGTAAACATTACGAGTATGATGGCGGAACGGCCATCCGGAACGGGGGCTGCCTATATTGCTGCCAAAGGAGCGCTCGAATGTCTCATCAAGGAGTCTGCCATTACTTACGGCCGAAGCGGAATACGGGTAGTAGGGGTGGCACCGGGCTATATCGAGACCGAACTGAGTCACGATTATTTGGATCAGAATGGCCAAAATATTAGCCAGCGACTTATAAAGGAAATAACAGATTTCATTCCATTAGTAAGGGGTGGGAGTGCAGAAGAAGTTGCTGAAGCCATCTTTTGGCTGAGCTCTGAGTCAGCATCCTATGTTACAGGCACCACACTAGTCGTTGATGGGGGTTTTAAACCAAATTTCAGCAAGTATCCTATTAAAAAACAACAATTCCCTGACGAATTTTGAAAACGATCTGGCAGTATGAATCTTTTTTACCTCCTGTTCCTAGGCAGCACCGGATGCTGCTGGGGGAGGGGCAGACTCCGCTTGTCAGGTCAAAAGCGATCGGTGACATGCTGGGTATACCGAATTTGTATTTCAAACTTGAAAACCTAAATCCAACGGGTTCCTACAAAGACCGTTTCGCGGCCGTGCTCGTGAGTGAAATGCATGCGGCAGGCCAGAAAGTGTGTATTGCTACATCAAGCGGAAACACCGGAGCCGCCTTGTCTGCGTATTGCGCTGCGGCGGGTATTTCCTGTATTTTGGTGGTTGTTGACGGGGCGCCTATTCCAAAAGTAAAACAGATGCAGCTATACGGCGCTCATATTCTGATGGTGAAGGATTTTGGTAAAAATGAAAAGATGACCAACGCTATTTTTGAAGACCTGGAAAAAATTTGTACTTCGCATAATCTTCCTTTACCCATCAGTGCCTATAGGTATTGCCCCTCTGCAATGCAAGGTGTGCAAACAATGGTATACGAAATACAGGAAGAGCTGGGTGAAAAGGTGGATCATATTTTTTCACCTGCTGGTGGCGGTGGACTTACCTTGGCCATTACAAAAGGGGTAATGTCAGTTTTACCAAATACAAAAGTACACTGTGTTCAGCCAGAAGGAAATGATACCATTGCCTCACGGCTTCGAGACGGCCAACAAAGGGCAAAAGCGGTCCCAAGTTCCGAAACCCTGATCAGCGGATTGCAGGTTGCAAGTGTGATTGACGGTGATATGGTTATTGAAAATTGCCGTAAACTGGGTGGAAACGGATACGTTGTAAGCGACTCGGAAGTTTTTAAATGGCAAAAGCAGATGGCACAAAAGGAAGGGATTTTTTGTGAACCAGCTGGCGCAGTTGCATTAGCGGGTCTGGAACTTTCCATTCTTAAAGATGAAGTGCAGCAAAATGAGACCGTGGTTTGCCTAGTTACTGGGAGCGGATTCAAGGATATGGGTTCCGTTGATAGAAACTTTAATTTGCCAGAAGTTCCTACACTGGACCGGGTAAAAAGTACCGCTCGTATAGTGGAACTATTGAATGATTAAAATATAGGATAAGAATTGAAAATCAGATAATTAAGGCAGTTATTGAAAGAAATTATTTTCCCAAACGATGACTAATGATGCCATTAAAGGGGGAATGAAAATAGGAGATACATCTTTAAAATTTAGAGTATGATGCGTAATAAAATAGTAGTAAGTGGGGAAAATATCCCAAAAAGTCATTTGCCATTCTCTCCCGGAATTATCTCTGGTGATCATCTTTTCGTTTCGGGGCAAGCTTCGGTAGACGAAAACGGTGCGATCGTCAACGATACTTTTGAAGGAGAGTGTAGGCGATCGTTCGACAATTTGAAACGTATCGTGGAAGCAGCCGGAGCGAGTTTGGACGATGCCGTACAGGTACGCAACTATGTGGGTAAACAGGAATATCTTGCAGAATTCAATGCCATCTACCGCGACTATTTCAAAGAGCCTTTTCCAGCCAGAACCACATTGATCGGCTGTCTCGGTGATTTATTGAAATTTGAGGTCGACGTAGTTTGTTATGTTCGGAAAGGCCAGTAGCCTTGGCAAACAAGAAAATGCTAAATGTGTTTGTGGGTTGAATTTTTAAACAAGATTGATTCAATAGCAGCCTGCGGAAGTCCATTCATTGGTATACTGATTTGAACCATGGAACGTGAATTAATCGCTAAAAAGAAAATCGCCTTACTTGGTATTTACCATGAGACCAACACCTTCATTGATACGCCTACTACTCTGGGGGATTTCAAAAATGGATATTGGTTGAAGGGGGAAGCCATAAGGGCTGAATACCAAGGTGCGCATCATGAGATCAGCGGTGTTATCGACGTGATCGACCGCTGTGATGACCTAGAACTTGTACCCGTACTGTATGTTTCTGCGACACCCGGTGGGCTCATTGAGGAAAATGCGTACACGTTTATTTTAGACGAACTATTTTGCCTGCTCAACGAGGTGCTACCGGTGGAAGGTTGTATCGTTGTTCCGCACGGCGCTGGAG
>CAXBLH010000525.1:0-3760 GCA_963976315.1 uncultured Dyadobacter sp. | reverse complement strand
GTATTCATCTCGTGTAGTTTTAACTCAGGGATCAATTTCCTTGGAGATTGTTCATTTGTGCTCTCGTTCTTTTCATTTTCATTTTCTTTACATCGCAAACTGAGTGTAAATTTAGAACCTTCCCCCAAAGTGCTTTCCAATAATATTTCACCATCCATATGGTTTGCCAACTGCTTACTTATGGATAAGCCAAGTCCTGTACCTCCGTATTTTCTACTTGTGGAACCATCTGCCTGCTGAAATGCTCTAAATACCGAATCTTGGTGTTCAGGCGCAATCCCTATTCCGGTGTCTATCACTTTAAAATTTAGGTGATCAAATATTTGATTTATTTGTATTTCGACCTTTCCAAAATCTGGCGTGAATTTAATAGCGTTGGAAACTAAATTTTTAAGAATTTGCAGCAACCGTTGTCGATCTATCAATATTTTTTCCGGACAATTGGAAAGCCTAACGATATTTAATTCAACATGTTTTTTTTCGGCAACCGGTCGGAATAATTCTTCCAGTTCATTACAAACCGCTTGACTACTTGTCCATTCATAATGTAATTCCAGTTTGCCCGACTCCACTTTTGCTAAATCAAGAATGTCATTGATCAGTGTCAATAAATCATTTCCGGAATTGTAAATCACATTGGCATATTTCTGCTCCTCAGCAGTTAGGTTCCGCGACTTATTTTCCTCCAATATTTTAGACAAAATCAATATTGAATTTAAAGGCGTACGAAGCTCGTGACTCATATTTGCCAAGAATTCATTTTTAAACTTATTCGCTTTTTCAAGTTCTGTAACTTTCTCCTGTATTTGATTGCGAGCTTCCAATATTACCCCATTCCGTTCTTCAAGCATTAAAGCTTTTTCTTCAATTTCTGTATTGATTTGTTTAAGTTCTTCCTGCTGTACTCGAAGTTCTTCGTCTGAAGCTTTTAATAGAGAAGTCTGGTTCGACAATTCGGAGTTTATCACTTTTAGTTCTTCCTGCTGATTTGACAATTCTAGTGCCTGTAATTGGGTTTTTTCCAACAACTTTTTCATAGACTGTCTGGCATGTGCTGCATGCACAGAAGCAGCAATATTCTCCGCCACCGAAGAAATTAATTCTTGAAATTGGATTCCAGGGTCTTTCAAAAAAGCGAATTCTAGAAGCGCTGAAACATGCTTTTTGTATTTAATTGTCTTAATATATAAGACAGGCATATTTGTTTCACCAAGACCAGTATGCATCCGAAAATACGCTGGTGCAACGTCTACCCTTTTAAGTCGCACGTCGTTTTCAATTATTTGGCCTAAAAACCCTTCCCCAGATACCACATACTTGGGTACGGATTTAATATCTGATACACCGTAGGTATAATTGAGTTCTAATCTATTCCTACCATCGGAGGGCACATACATCACAGCCATCTGTGCATCCACAATCTCACAGAGTTTACTAATTAAGTTTTTCCCTAACTCTTCTAGAGTAGGTTCACCACGCATGGCAGCTCCTATTTCAATGGATTTATTGAGCAACCACTTTTTGTGAGCATCCTCCTGTACCAACTTAAGAAGCTCCTCATTCTTTGCAACCACTTCATTTTTAGCAACCTGTTGTGAAAGATAGGCTTTCCTAATTAAAAGCATTAAGATGAAAACTATAAATATAATGGTAATACTACCTATCAGAATTATAATTTCTGAATTAATGGAATGCTTAGCTACTATCTTTTCTTGATCCAACAGTAGTACTTGTTGGATATTTTCGATGGCATAGAATCTTAATTCAATTTGATCCGAAATTAACTTAGCCTCCTCGAGGTTTTTAAATATCTCCTTATTGCTAATCTCATCTGATTTCAGTAATACAAAGAGGGCGTTCATTAAGGAAATCCGCTGCTTAATGGACGACTCTAAGCTATCAATTTTGCCGATCTGGGTAGGGTCATCATCCACCAAATCCCTCAATTTCAATAGGTGCCCATCGATACTATTAATGGATTTGATGAATGAATTCTCAAAAAGAGGATTCCTGATAAGGGCATATCCTCTAATATTAGATTCGGCACTAAGTATTAAGACTTTTAACTCATTTGTTAAACTCAGAACATCCCTAGTATGATCTACCATTTTGGCATTTTCATTCAACATATCGATAGCACGATAGGAACTAACACCAATAGACACCACTATTATTAAAGATGTAATTATGCCTATTAGTATCTTATTTTGAATAGAAATTTTCATACGTTGCTAAAATATAACTCAATTGACGGTATAACTAAATAATGGATTATTGCAATTTAGAAATTATTCGTAATAATCGCTTTGTTTTTTAATAATCATGCATTTGTGAATCATATGCTTAAATTTGTAATTTGATAACCGATAAAATAGTTTTTATAAGCTACTACTAGAACTAGTAATAATTACATAACATATTGGATAAATTAAGTTCGAAGCCATAATAGCACACTTTTGGACAGTAATAGAACTCCTATCCACTAATCACTTTTAAGGGTAACAATGAATTTCTCAGCAACTGCAAATTATATAATAACCGATGGATATGAAGAAACATACAGTAAAAATGAAAATGGTCAAAAATTAACCACTGGCCGTTTCACCATTGCCTATCAAGGAGAAATGAATGGAGAGGGGCATCTTATGGAATTGAAAAACCATCTCTCAATAGGTGAAATTTCAGTTTATGGCCTGGAAAGATTTATTGGCGAAGTCAACGGTTACCTAGGAACCTTTGTTTTAGAATATTCGGGCAGATACGTAGACGGGCAGCTCCAGTCTGTCCGGAAAATTGTACCGGGGAGTGGAACTGACCAACTCGCTAATATAGAAGGCGAAATAAAATTCACCTTTCAAAATGCAATTGATACTAATTTAAAGCTGGATTACAGTCTGCCTTTTCAGGGGTTTGACCATACTAAGGATCCCGAAGGTTGAAAGTTTAAAAATTGAGAATAATAGTTATGAAATTATGAGAACCTCCCCAGTTTCAATGACCGTTACTAAGCCCGTGGCAGTTTTGCCGGCAGCTTGGTAAGCAGCCACCATTTTTTTCATTTGTCGAATTGGCTCTTTGGTTTTATCCAATGGAATAAACCGCATCAATGCAAAACTAGTATCACTTAGTTGTACGATTCTATCTACGTGATACAGCTTCCCACCCGGAATTAGTACTTCTTTATTAATATTAGCTGGAATGCTTTTCTCAAAATAGGGACTTAAAGAAGGATTTGATATAAGATTTATGACGATACTTTCTATGGCCTGAATATCATTTGAACCGACAATTCCTTCCGTTTTCATTTGATCTATCGTTTTAGAAATATCGTTTGGCGACTTTAGTCGGGTCAATAAGTAGCAGGCACGTTGAAAAATATCATACTTTATTTCAAAAGTATCAACATCAAAAATGCGTTCGGCTTGCCTTCTAAGTCGGAGCGTTTTACCTGGATCACTACTTAAAACACGGGATAGGATATACTTTTCCGGTTTAGATTTAATAGGAGCATGGATTGGGCTGGCAGTTTTGTCAAATAAAATGTACGAATCCTGCTCTTCTGAATAGCTTAATGGATAGTCTTGAGCTTTCATAAAATCCATTAACCAGTTACGGACAGTTATACCGGTGTTACGCCCGGCTGATTTATTGGTAATAATATAAAGCGATTGAATAGGTCTTGTAAAGGCTACATACAGTAAGTTAAGGTTCTCCACGATCGTTCTCACCAAATGTTCTTGATATTGGTCTACAATTGCGG
>CAXBLH010000524.1:0-3770 GCA_963976315.1 uncultured Dyadobacter sp. | reverse complement strand
CCAATTGTTTGTTTCTATACTTTCTAACAACATTTTCAAAAACAAACAAAAAGTGCTCTCTATTCTTAATTTCACAACCATCATTCATTTTAGGCTGCTTATTCCAGTCGGCTAACCACCACTGGCTATCTACCACAATCACTACCACATTGTCATTGAGCTCCACCACTTCTGGACCCGAACAGCCGTCTAAAGGAAGGAAATAATCTTGCTCATCCTCCTTTTCAGGCTGGTCTCTTTGTTTACGAATATGTTTCTGAACGTACCTTTCCTGCCGTTTTAATCCTTCCTTTCCCCAAGTACGCCAGTCATGGTTTCCTGGTATAAAAATAGGCCGCCCCTTAAATTTCGAGAGAATTTCCAATTGAGAATCCATCCGATACTCCGCACTTATCCGCTTTAAAGAATCTTCCTTTGGCGGCATACCCGATGGGTAAATATTATCCCCTAAAAATAGAATTGAACTATTTTCGGTTTCTTGTTCTAGCTTAACTTTAAGGTATTTCAGAACTGGATCCGGTATTTCAGGAGAGTCATTGCCAGCATCGCCAATCAAATACATCGTGTGGGTAAGAACCAGTCCTGAACTTGGCTTTACTTCTTGCCATCCATTGGTATCTTTTGAATACCTCGTTTTATAGCTTGCACAAGAGTAAAAAGTAAGTAAAACAATGCCGAAAACCACAGACTGGCTTTTTGATAAAGCTTGCTTCATTTTCTAATTTTAAGTTAATTGATGATTTCGCAGTTTAAATTTTACTACCACTAGACCCTATCACAACTGATTTTGTATGAAAACTTTTGTTAATAAAAACCAGAAGCCAGTAATCAGCACGAAAATCGTTTTCGGAAAGAATTTAACTGCCGAAAGCTGATGGAAATACTCAACAAACCGCGATAAAGTCTATTTACTTTTAGTATTGATACGTTTGTATTTCAATATATTAGCCGCCGAATATTCACCACCTTCATTGGAGATATATAAGTTGTTATCTTCATCAAAAGCAATTCCTTCGGGCTGATAAAAGGAAGTTCTTTTTAATTTCAATACATCCTTCACTTTCCAATTTTCATCCGTTATTACAATAGAAAGATTTATTGAAGAAAGTATATACCACTCCTTAGTTTTTTCATTAAAGGCCAGAGCGGATGGCCGAAAGTCCTTTTTCTGTTGGTTTTTTGTGATATCAAATATGATCTCTACCGGTTTTGGATTAGTATGGTTCATGTCGAGCATATAAACAATCCCCTTATTGTATTGGTCTTTATCTTCACAAACCTTACACAATACATATATTTTATTTTTTTTATTGTCGGCATAAAGCCCTTCATACTCTGCTTTTGGGAACAGGTGTTTTAAAGACTTCACCTTCACATCGTTTTTTTCCATGACTTCACTAATGGGATAAAAAAACAGCTCGCCATCGCTCCTTAATATCACAAGATCGTCACCGAGTATTGAAATGTCCTCATAGTCACCTTTCTTATGAAATTTGGCCTTTTTAGATTTTTTGGTAGCCAAATCGATTTTATATACTATCCCAAGTTCATCTTGAATCGCATAAATGTAGTCGGCCTTTCCATCTTTGAATGCTATTCCAGAAATTTCTTGAAGCTTGGTAGTTAATTTATAAACCGTCGGATTCATATAGTCGTAGTCAAACTCTTCGGGTATATAATCCCCTTTTCTACTTTGCCCCTGCCCACAGCTCCAAAAAAGTACTATAAGAATCGTAAATAACCTTTGCCTTTTCATTGCTTATTGTCCGATAGTTTAATGTGAAACAGGGGCTCCTGGAGTACTGGTTAAGGCCACTACCAAAAACAATAAAACTGAAACTATTACACCATACATGAAAATATTATATGCCACACGGAGTAGTTTGTACTTTCTGCCCAAAACCACCCCTTGAGAATAAACATCTTTTGTCAGGTTACCGTATAAAAACTCCTTATCCAGCATCATTTCTTGCATGGCATTAGAATAATCCTCGTAGCCCATTTTATAGAAATTCCCAAAAAATAATAAATTAACACTTTTATCTTTTACCTGTTCAGCAGAAAACGCTCCATTAGGAATAGTCGGTCTTGTTGCAAGTATTGAAAAAACCATGGTAACAACACAAATTATAAGTAACATGACAATCGGTAAGACCAAGTTAGAAGTCTCGTCGATGGATCGGAACAAAACACTCAATAAAACGGATATAATGATGGAAGTAGTTGTGATCATAATATGGGCCTTGTTATCCGCCATATCGCTTAACCGCTGATGGTTGCTGGAAGTAACCCGGAACATGGTTTCAATGCCCTTTACGGGTATTTCTGAACCAGGTGTATTCTTTATTTTTTTCTTTTTCTTATCCTTTTTCACCACTACCTCTTCCTTGTTTTGATCCTCTTCAGGGACATCATTTGAATGATCCATATATTTTTGTTTTAGCGCTTCTAAATTTTCTCGTTTTTTATTACTCAACAGTTTACGACATAATGAGGTTTTATAAGTGTGTGATTCTAAAAGCTTAATGGTATTCAAGTCCCAAACCTTTTTGTCTATTTTCGTCTGACCTTGACTCTCTACCTCTTGGCGAATAAGCTTATTATATTTAAAAAAGTCGGACGTTCCAAAATGATACAAGTCTGCATCACATACTATTTGCTCTAATAAATTTTTAGGATTTTGTGGCAACTTGGTGGCCAATATACATTGCTTAATACTAGCGATCACGGCTTGGTCCACTCCAAGATTCGACAAAAAAACCGAAGCCAATTCCGCTCCACGAGCCTCATGACCTGCTACTTGACCATTATAATATCCCGTATCATGAAACCAAGCTGCGGCAGTTACAATAAAACCATCCAAGGTATTTAACTGACATTTAGCTACCATTTTAAGGGCAACATTTACTACCGCATGGGTATGATCAATGTTATGGTATTTTAATTTTGTAAGTACATCTCGGAAAAACAATGTCTCAACATGCTCCTCAATTTTGTGTAATACCTCTTCGTAATTTTCCATTTAAAACCAAGATTTACTATTAAGCCTCTACCCTATCAAAATTGATACTTACCCGTAATGCCTTTAACCCATTCACGCCCTGCAACTCTTCCAACTCCAAAAACTCCAAATCATCTTGTAGTACCGACTGAGCCTGAAGCGCATGTATATAATGAACATATTCCTCCACAATGGATTCATTGAAATAGACCAACGCGATTTTTCCAGGCTGTGTAAGCCGTTCCGCTGAGTGAAGCAAATGTACTTTATCAATTCTTTTCTTAATCACCTGATAACGAATATTATAGGAACCTTCCACATCAAACCTTCGCTCGTCATCCCTAAAGGCAATATCAATGGTGCCGGAATGAATAAAAATCAATTGGGTGGTTACCAATTTTGTTTCAAGATCTGGTAGCAAATGATGAATCGCTGTGGCCATTTGTGCCATGGAGGATAGCTGCGTATATCTAATTTTTTCAAGATAGTTACTATCAAACGGTACTTTGGGCTCTATCGATTGCCCTATATACAGGTCATATTCCAACCCATCCGTTTTGAATTTCTCAAAATACACCGGAAAAACTTTTTCAACTTCCTGTCTAAATGCGTTCAAATGCGAACTGGCTACTGAATTGATTTTGCTCATAGATGACTCCAGAGCCCGTCGTTGCGTATAAGCAAGCCCTTTTTCTTCGTCTGCAAGGGTTAAATAGTATCTGATTTCATCCTTAATTTCATCAATATTTAACCCAGAGGCATTTTTATC
>CAXBLH010000523.1:0-3781 GCA_963976315.1 uncultured Dyadobacter sp. | reverse complement strand
CCCAACCAGCCCATCTTGTATGCGGATCCGGCCACAGGGAAATTTAGCTATTTTGGAAGAACACTCCCCGAAAGAAAAGCCAGGGAACTGGTGGAAACCGACGGACAAAAATACTTTGCCACTGGTACTTACCTCAAAGTGGTACAGGGAGAATTATAAAAAAATAGCAATAGTAGTAGAGCCCCTCTCCTTGAAGGAGAGGGGTTGGGGTGAGGTTAAAGCACGGTGAGGTACGTCGCACGATGCGATGTACCAAAAAATAACAAACATTTATACGATAGTAGTCCATAATAGTGAATTGTTTTAAAAAACTTAACATAAAGCCGGGGTCACATGAATAAGGTTTTACATCAACTGCTCTTTACCGTTTTTCTTTTATCCGCATTTCCTGGTCTTGGAGGTACTGAGGAGAAAAATGACCGGGTAAAAGTTCCGATTGTTACACCGGCACTCGTTGCACCGGATACGGATGCGGAGTTTATGCAGGTCACTAACTTGGTTGCCGACGAGCGCACAGATGCCAGAAAGGCATTTTCTACGCTCGATGCGCAGAGCCAGTATGTAGAGGGAGACCTTACTTATGATGATCTGGTAACGCTGCCGGTAGGGATACGAAAGAAAATAGGCGAAAATACAATAGAAATGGCTGTTGCAAAGGCCGTATTCCTATCGGAAAAGGCGGAACTCACCGTCTATATTCGCATGACTATTCCGGTGGCCGATGTAAATACAGGTACTACGGAGCGGGTATTGTATTTTGGTGCTGATCAGGTAGGAATCACCCGAAACGGTGGACTTACCGGGGATTTCAGGGCGGTACTATTAGGAGATTTTGTGCTACCATTTCGTAATTACAGTATTATATTACGTGGTGGCGGTGGGTTAGCGGCCAATGGACAAGTTGCCGGCGAGTTAACCTATGCCGAGTTTACCTGTGGATCTGGGTTTGAGGAAGCCAGGTTAGTAGCGGATGTTGTTTTTCCCAGAGAAGTATTAATTCCATTGGATAAAACCCAAAATTATGAAGTGATACCAAACGGCCGGGTAACGGGTCATTTTGATTTTATGTCCGATAAAGGTTTGCACAATGTGCTTATTAGCGTTTCGGCCAGTTCTGCTTTTGCCATTAAAGGTGTTGACCGGTTTGCTTTTGAATTGCAAAACCTTTCTATTGACCTGAGTGATTCGTTAAATCCATCTAATTTCGTATCGGCCATTGACTTCCCACATACCGCCTCACCGAGCTGGCGAGGCGTTTATATTGAAAATTTTACGGTAGTACTACCCCCTGAATTTCGCAAGAAGGGGTCTGAGGAGCGAATAGCCATCTATGCACACAACGTAATGGTTGACCGACTTGGTTTTTCAGGTAAAATTGGCGTTGGGTCTCCGGGTAACCTACCGCTGACGCTGGAGGAAGGAGACGCATCTGGATGGCGTTTTGCTGTTGACAGGGTGGAGTTGGACATATTTGGAAATAAACTGAGGGGTGGCCGTTTCGCTGGACGTATAGCCTTACCTGTTAGTAGTGAGGACAATCAGGCATTGGCCTATGAAGGAGCCATAGAGCCGGGAGGAAATTACCGCCTTGCCATTAGTAACCTAGAACAGGTTGATTTTAGTTTTATGCGTGCCAAAGCGGTTATTAGCCCAGGGTCAAGGGTTGTATTAGACGTAATCAATGGCCGTTTTAAGCCAAAAGCGGTACTGCATGGCAGCATGGGTATTTATGCCAACTTGAATGACACGCAAGCTAATACGGTAAGCGAAAATGGAGATAACATCCTAGCCTTCAAAGGCATCACATTTGAAAATCTGGTACTGCAAACCGATGCGCCACGACTTACTTTTGGTAAAATCGGTTATGAGCAATCAGGTAAGATGGCATTATTTCCGGTGGTAATTGAATCCTTCAGTTTGCTTCAGACAGCCTCACCAGAGCAAAATAGGATAGAAGTGGGCATTGGCGTGAGCGTAAACCTGATGAATAACAATTCAGGAAAAGGGTTTAGCGGAAGTACCATGGTCACTTTCGAAGCAGAAGAGAATCCCGATGGAAGGTGGAAGTTCAAAGGTTTGAAAAAACCCATTGACATATTTAGCAGCGAATATTTCTGCCTTTTCGCTCAATGGCAGCATTCAACTGTACGATAATGAAACGGAAAAGGGTTTTGAAGGAAGTATTGGCTTAAAGATTGCTAAACCAGAAATTGATGTTTGCTCAAGGGCAAAATTCGGGTATAACAAGATTGACAACGAAAGATATTGGTATGTGGACGCCATGGTAGCTGGACTCAATGTTCCTGTTGTGGGGCCATTACTGATGGAAGGATTTGCTGGAGGAGCTTATAGTAAATTCAGACCCGACCCTCCATTTAACGCTACAACAATAGCAAATATGGAATGCAACCCCAACGCACCTACCAGTATTCCATATACTTACGACAAAACGGTTGGCTTGGGCTTCAAAGCAGCTATAATGTTAAAAACAACAGGGGATGGCTTCCGTGGAAGAGTGGGGTTTGAAATTGTTCTAAATCGTAGCTATGGAGTAAGTAGTATCAGCTTTTATGGTAGAGGAGAATTGTCGGCCAAAATACCTACCGACCGCATTGCGGGTGTCGGAAATCAATTGGCTAATAACTTAAGGAATGTGGCAAACTCCTCACCTGCGGTATCATCAATAGTTTCAAGTGCCGATGAAGTGCGCAAAAAAGGAAAACAAGTGGATGACAATCCTGGGTCTGCTCCTGAGGGAAATATAGCATTTTGGTTCGGTATGCTTTGGGATTTTGAGAATGATGTGATGCATGGTGAGGCCGAGGCATACATCAATATTGGCAATGTTCTTGTGGGTAATGGACCAAATGGTCGAATGGGATGGATGTCAATGCATTTTGCACCCAATAGCTGTTATATCCATGCCGGTAATCCTCAGGATAGGTTGGGGCTAAAAGTTCAAATTGGCCCAGTCCGTGCTCAAGTATCCTCTTACGTAATGATGGGGCATGGTATTCCAACACAGCTTCCATTGCCTCCTGCACAGGTTGTTAATTTATTAAATCTTAATACAAGCTCTTCGGCATTTCAGCGCTCAACAGCTGATCGCGATTCTCTTACAACAGGTTCTGGTTTTGCTCTTGGGTTTGATCTGAGTATTGATACCGGTCCACAACAGTTTGCCATGTTTTATGGACAATTCGGTGTAGGTGCAGGCATAGACATGTTGTTGTTGAAAAGAAATGGAATCTCAGTTTGCGGGACAGATGCTGGCTCTAATGGATTTTATGCACTGGGGCAATTTTATGCTTACTTACAAGCGGAAGTAGGCATACGCGTCAGACAAAAGAAGTTTGAAATTCTAAGTGCCGGTGTAGCAGCACTCATGCAAGGAGGCATGCCCAATCCGGCATGGATGAGCGGCCATGTGGGTGGGAAATTTAGAATATTTGGGATCAAACGTAATTTTGATTTCAATGTGCGATTAGGAAATGAATGCAGTGGAATTTAGAATATTGGCTACTTTGAATTATAAATAACAATGAAAAAGAATCATTTAACTGGTACTAAAATATACCGTAAAATTATTTCAAGTTTAGGTATTGTATGCCTAATAATATCTTGTACCCATGGTGCTTATAGTCAGGTTACCACTATATTGTCAAATGTACGTTCAATCAAAAATGGAGGAGATAATTTTGTTCATATAAGAATACTACCAACTGGAGATACTACCATTGCGAATCAAAACAACAATGATTATTATTTAAAATCCTGGCAA
>CAXBLH010000522.1:0-3787 GCA_963976315.1 uncultured Dyadobacter sp. | reverse complement strand
CCTTATGTTTGGCTATTTACAGATACCAACGGGGATGACGTGGCGGATAAGAAAGAAGTGCTCTTCAAAGGGATTGGTGGTAATCAAAACGATGCTGGAGTCCATGCCTTTGTTTTTGGCGCTGATGGTAACTTCTATTTTAATTACGGAAATAAAGGAGGTCAACTGGTCGATGGTCGAAACCGTCCCTTATTGGATAAGTATGAACGCCCCATCAATTTTAGGAAATACCGGGAAGGCGTCGTTTTTAGGTGCGACCAAGAGTTTAGAAAAGTGGAAGTTCTCGCACAAAATTTCAACAATCCTTTTGAAGTAGCTGTAGATAGCTACGGTACCATGTGGCAGGCCGATCAAGAAGAACCTGGTAACGGGAGTGATCGGGTGTCTTATGTAATGGAAGATGGGAATTTTGGATACATAGATGAAATGAATGGTAATAGCTGGCGTGTAAACCGTACCAATTTGGAGGATGAAATCCCTCGCCGCCACTGGCACCAGAATGATCCTGGTGTTGTACCAGATATACTAGAAACGGGTTCTGGTTTCCCGATGGGTTCAACCATCTATGAAGGGGAGCTTTTACCAAGAAAATATTGGGACCAAATAATAGTTGCAGATGCAGGTTTAAATTCTGTAAGAGCCTATCCCGTGGTGGACGATGGGGCTGGTTATAAATCCACAGGAGTTCTGCCTATATTGGATGGCAAGTTGGATAAATGGTTTCGCCCCAGTGATATCTGTGTAGCCCCAGATGGTTCCTTAATTGTATCAGACTGGTATGATGAGGTAATAGGAGGGCACCGGATGAAAGACAGGGGTAGAGGTAGGATATTCCGAATAGCGCCTCCTGGAATTACTTACAAAATACCAGTTTTTGATTTGACCATACCTGAAGAAGCGGTGAAGGCACTTCAAAGTCCTAATTTATCACAAAGGTATTTGGCATGGAATGCTTGCGTAGCGCATGGCTGGAAAGCGGAACCCATGCTGGAGGCTTTGTTCAGGAATATCAATGTGAATCCAAAATATAGGGCAAGGGCACTTTGGGCACTTAATCGCATCGAAGGTTTTAATAGTCGTAATCTGGATATTGGGTTTAGAGAATTGAATCATAATCTAAGAATTACGACACTGAGGGCGGTTCGTCAGCGAAATAGTGATCCCATTGAATATATCAAACGACTTTCAGCGGATCCCCATCCGCAGGTACGGCGCGAAGCGGCTTTGGCCATCAATCATAACCATACTTTTGAAGCGCTTGATGTGTGGCTTTGGCTTGCAAAACAATATCCCGGAAACGACCGCTGGTCGGTAGAAGCACTTGGGGTGGGTGCTATTGGACAATGGGAGCGGATATTTCCTGCCTATTTAGAAATGGTGAAATACAAGCCGGAAACTTTCCCCGGAGGTAAAGACATTGTTTGGCTGGCCCGCACCCGGAAGGCAATTCCTTATTTGGAAAAATTGGCGGCGGATACCAGTGTAAGTTTCAAAAGCCGACTGCGTTATTTTCGGTCGTTTGACTTCTTTCATGCTGGTTATGACAAAAATCAAGCCTTGCTGAACATGGTGAATGTGCCGGCGGAAGATCGAATTCAGGTAGCCAAACAAGCATTGCTCCATTTGGATAGGTCGTTCGTGGCAAATTCGCAGCAAGGATTAAGCGTGCTGAAAAGATTGCTAAACGAAACCTATGGTACGGAAGATTATATTGAATTAGTGACGCGCTACCAACCTGAATCTGAAATAGACCGATTATTAGAACTGGCAATTTCCAAATCGGATGAGGTGATTGGAAGAGATGCAGGGGCATTATTAGTGGATTTGGCGGGCGTAAGCTATATCACTGGTAAAATCAATTCGTTAAGGCCAGATGATAAGAAGTCCCTGATGGCTTCTATGCAAACGGCTGGTACTCCAGAATCAGTTTATTTGCTCAGATCTGTAGTATTGAATTATGGACATTCTTTAGACGTGCGCGAACATGCAGCTCAGTATTTGGGAGGAAGTTGGCCAGGTGAGGATGCCATTGTAAAATTGTTGCAGGAGAATAAAATCGATCATTCTATCAAAGAAGCAGCGTTGGAAGGTGTTAAAAATGCTTTCCGAGAAGATGTAAAGTTGGCTTTAGCTCCTTATTATCCAAAACTGGTGGAGGAAGTGCCTGAGCCGGAAGTAGCACCGAAACCTGAAACTAAAAAGGAAATTAGACGAAAAAAACGAAAAAATCGAAATACAAACTCTTAATCCACTGATCAGAACATTAAATTGAGTTGGAAATCGGTATAAAAGGGGTTTGGATTACTTTAAATTTTCATAACATCTAATAATTCAATTATGCAACGCAGAAATTTTGTAAAATCTTCATTGGGTATTGCAGGTGCCGCTATTGCAGCGACGGAAACCTTCGCAACTCCATCTGGAAATTTGGGGAAAAATAATTTTAAACTGAAATATGCTTCCCACTTTGGCATGTTTTCTAATAGTGCTGGGAAAGATGTAGTGGACCAACTTAAGTTTATGGCCGACAATGGCTTTATGGCTTTGGAAGACAATGGCATGATGGGCCGTCCTGTGGAAGAGCAAGAAAGAATAGCGAAGGAAATGAGTCGCTTGGGTATGGAAATGGGCGTTTTTGTGGTGGATAAAGGCGGTAATGGCGCTAATACCTTGGCCGCTGGTAAGAAAGAGCATATTGATATTTTCTTAAATGGTTGTAAAAAAGCGGTTGAAGTTGCCAAGCGTGTTAATGCAAAATACATGACGGTAGTTCCCGGTAATTTTGAAAGAAAGTTACCTATTGGTGTGCAAACTGGGCATGTGATTGATGCATTAAGAAGAGGAGCGGAGATTCTGGAGCCACATGGCTTGGTGATGGTATTGGAGCCATTGAGCGATTCGCCTGATTTGTTTTTGAGAACCTCCGATCAAACCTATGAAATTTGTCGTGGTGTAAATAGTAAGTCTTGCAAGATTTTGTACGATATCTACCATATGCAAAAAAATGAAGGTCGTTTGATCTATAACATTGAACAGACTTGGAGCGAGATTGACTATTTCCAAATGGGAGATGAACCAGGTCGCAAAGAGCCAACTACGGGTGAAATCAATTATAAAAATGTATTCAAATATATTTACGAACGAAGTAAAAAAGAAGGTCGTGAGTTTATCATGGGTATGGAACACGGTAACTCGAAGCCTGGAAAGGCAGGTGAAGAAGCGGTGATTAAAGCATATATAGAAAGTGATAGCTTTTCGATTTAAAACAGCTTTAAGCCGTATGTATTAGGCTTTAAGCGGTTTATAAGTAAGAAATGAAATATATTGTCAGAGCCTTGTGAGTTCGCAGGTTAGTAAATGGAGGTTGTCATGAATTTGGCAGCCTCCATTTTTTGTATTTTGGAACTGGAAATATTATAATTTATCACATTTACTATTTTATTTGGCCAAATACAGGAGTGAAGGAGGTATAAATGTACAGGGTGATTTATTAAATTTTACCGGTTCAGTTTTACTAAAAAACCTTGAAAACCAAAAAGAAAGTTATTATCAATATAAAAATGGGGAACAATTGAAAAGTAGCAAAATATAAGAAAACTTGTGAACTTCTGGTTGTGTAACTATTGCCAACTGTTCTTGGGGAAATTGGAATTGTGGAGGAGTATATATTACTTCAACTAGCGGAGAAGGTGTTTGTGATTCCCCTTCTTGGACACCTTGTTTTGAAGGGACTTGGCGAGTTAATGATTCACAGTCTTCACAGGTTTGTACACTTGGTGATGAAGTA
>CAXBLH010000521.1:0-3820 GCA_963976315.1 uncultured Dyadobacter sp. | reverse complement strand
GGCCATAGTATTTTTGCTTCCTCAAAGTCCATGGTGATCCGGGTCGACTCTATCACATCCTGAATTACCTTTAAAACCTTTGGAGTAACAGATTTTGATAAAATTTCATACGCCTTTTGAAATGGGTTTATACGATCAATCAGATCAATATGCAAATCGTCAATATTGATAAACTTATCAGCCATCCTAATAAACCGCTGATCGGCAACTTCCTTTATTTCTCCACTTTTTATGACCGAGTCGACCACTACATGTTGCCGAACTTCTTCCACCTCTTCCTCGGTCAACTCAGGATATTTTACCTGAATAATCTTGGGAATGAGCACTTTATTGATGACTTCTGGATCCACATTGCCTGATACAGTTTTCAGTATATTACTATCTTGTAATATGGTAGCTTTTAAGTCGTTCAAGTCCGACTCAACAATATCTTTTACTCTTTTTGAACTTGGTGTTTTAAAGCCATGAATCGTAATCTCACCAGGTTCAGGTTTATCATCTTCCGATAGTTTTGTTTTAAATTTAAAGTTCGGGGCTAATACCTGCTCCATTAACAAAGAGGCTGTTAGGGCTTTCAGCATATTGTTCACCGAAAGCTTTACCATATCGTCGGCAGCATCCGGCTGCGCTATCAGATTGGTAAACTGTGCATGGCTTTTGTTACTGCTATCACGTGTGCACCTTCCAATAATTTGTATAATTTCTGTTAACGAACCTCGGTACCCAATCGTTAAAGCATGTTCGCAAAATGGCCAGTCAAAACCCTCTTTAGCCATACCCAGTGCGATAATCAGGTCAATATCATCAACAGACTTTATATCACGCAGATAGGCCTGGACTTTTTCACGTGTTCTGGAATTGGTATCATCTACCAGATCGGCTACCTTTAAAATCTTTCCGTCGCTATGCCTTTTCAGAAATATGATGCCAGTCTCATGATCAACCTCTACCACATCACCAACGGCATCGAGAATCGTATCCACTTCATTGTGTTTATCCTTTGAAGATTCACCAGAATTCACATTAGGGATATGCAAAATCGTCTTTTTATCCGTATCCAATATTTCAAGAATTGCGGATGTGTACTTACCTTGGTAAAAATGATACCCAATCCCCAGTGACTTTAAATAAGTATAACCATTAAGTTGCTGGTAGTAGTTATACGTTACCTTGGTGAATTTTGCTTCATCTTCTGGCATAAGTACCGGTGCACTATCTCCTCTGAAATAGGAACCAGTCATGGCTACAATATGGGCCGTGGACTTTCTCATGATAGACCGCAGCAGCTCACCTAAGCGGCTATCTCTATCGGCCGAAACATGGTGAAACTCATCAATAGCTAAAAGTATATGATTGAATTCCGATTCATCCAATTCTTCAAAAGCGAATCGAAGCGTTGCATGGGTACAAATAAGGATTTTCTCGTCGTTGTTAAGAAAGTTTTTGAACGCCTGAACCTTACTTTTACTTCCATCCATTCCTTGCGTACAAAGGTTGTACATTGGGTTCGGCTCCCAATTGGCGAAAAAGCCATAGTCTTTTAAGTGATTGGTACCGAATGAACCGCCAATGGATCTTTCTGGTACAGCAACAATCACTTTTTTTAACCCTTGATTTATTAACTTATCCAGCGCTATAAACATAAGTGCTCGGGACTTTCCAGAAGCTGGTGGTGCTTTTAGTAGAAGGTATTGCGCATCTCTGGCCTGATAGGCCTTTTCTTGCATTTCACGCATCCCCATGGGGTTAATCTTTGAGCTTTGGCCAGTTTGGCCATAGGTCACTTGTACAATATCAGGCATTGAGTAGGGTTTAGTTATTGGCTGCTATAAACTTATAGTCTATCTATTATTCATCTAATTTATTTTGCTTTTACCCATTTAGAATATCTTATAGTTCCTTGATTATCAATTAGTTTACCTCTTATAGATAACGCATAAATCAAATTCCTCGCTTTATTTTGTTTCTGTTTTTCATCTAAAACAGTGGGAAAAATGTCTAAACAATGTCTAAAAATGTCTAAATCCCTCATTTCTAAGCTTTTGCAAGCAATTCTTTATTTTATCCTTTTTTTGACTAATGTCTAACCCTTCCGAAATTTTCGGAATTAAGACATTTTCCAGTTCAGACCGCTTTATCTCTCCCAACTCTTTGATACTATCCAATATTATTTTCTTAATATAGTCGTTGTCTATTCCCTTAAGTTTGATATAGGCTCCTTTTTGGTTTGTATTCTTAGCGACGTTAGCTGAAATATGAAAATTTGGTTTTCGACCTTCAATTAACTTCTTGGATTTTAATCTTGAAATTTCTTCATCAGATAGTACCTTTTGCTTCGCTACTTTATCAAGTAGCATAATATCATGCAAGCTTAAATCAGGTATTTCAGCTAATCTCCGTGCATAGTTGGTATCAACAACCTTTCCAGTAATTTTAACCGACACTTTGTGATCAGATAGATCATAGTCAGGTAGTGGGAAAAATTTGTTTTTCTGAATCACAAACATCCTTTTAATGCCACTTCCAATGGTGTCAATCATATTTAAGCCAACCATCGCATGGGCAAGAAAATGATTTCGATATTTAAGTTCTGGTGCATCGGCCTCTACTACTGCCTCTATTGAAGAAGGGATAAAAGATCCAAGATTTGAAAATATCAGTTCTCCGCTTTCCTTTTCTACGATATTGATTCTCCCGCCCAAAGTGTAATCTTGGTGCGCAATACAATTGTTTAATGCCTCTCTAATAATATACGGATCATATTGATCCACTTCATCAGGGAATAAAGTGCCTTCCTGTAAGTATCTGTATTTCAAATTTCTAATCTTGGAATATACAATGTCTACATTAAGGATTAAAGGACATGAAAAATGCTGATAATCTCTTTCAATATTGTCCCGATCTTTTAGTATCCAGGAAATTATAGTAGTAGCGGGATTTATAAAATGCTGTGATTCAGACTTTCCTAACAGTACAATTGCCGCATTAGTAACTTTCCCCTGTATCGTTATCTTAGCTTTGTTTAAAAAAACTTCGTCAGTCCAACTTTCGACTTCATGGGCAATGGCTGAATTTTTTAATTTAAATTGTTCCCTAGCTTTTAAAATCGCCTCTTTTGACAAATCATCAATACTAGCATCTGGTATTATTTGAGCTGACCAGTCCAAGGTTGTATTCTGGGAACGGATCAAGTCTCTTTCCCTATCATTTAAGGCGCCAAGGCTTTCGCCATCTCTACCATAGCAATGCCCCTTCCACGAAACAGGCTGTCCATGAGATGCGGCAGGTATTTTACATAATATCACTATTTTTCCTTCTACTTCAACCTTTATAGTTTCGTCAAATGTTAGCCTTGGGCTTGTACGCTGGGCTATCTCATTTTTGTAGTCATTGAGTTGAGTATCACTAATAGCAGTACCCACTATTGATTTATCATCTTTGACTCCCAGTACGAGCCATCCATTTTTAATGCCTTTCAAGTTTGCCTCATTACTAATGGCCGAGAAATATTGACCTAGCTTGTCTCTGTCAAACTGGGTTTTGGCTTCTTTAAACTCAACCACTTCGTTTTCGGTTGTGAGTTGTAATAATCTATCAAGAATTTCTCTATTCATTGTTTTTACTTTTTTCTTCCTCTCAAACCACGTCCCTAATCTTTCTCCACAGCAACCTTATCTCATTAATCCGTTTTGAAAGTATTTTTGTTAACTTAATTTGCTCCCAATTGTAGCTTCAAATCATCATTTTGGATAGGTCTACTCAATCCATTCTTGATTTCTCCCTGAAATAAAGTTTGATGTTCTTCCTCCATCAATAAAGG
>CAXBLH010000520.1:0-3835 GCA_963976315.1 uncultured Dyadobacter sp. | reverse complement strand
GCCCAGCTGTTTCTAAAGGTATATGCCTGTACTCCCAGCGGACTGGTGTATACAGGCTTGTTTTGTGCAGAGACACACAAAGGGAATACTAATGCTAATAGGGCAATGCGAAGCATTTTTAAATTGGTGCGTTTTATTAACATACTTTGACGGTTAAGATGAGCTAGGTATTTGGTACTAAAAAGAGTATTAGGGAAGATTTTACTCGATCAAAAGCCGTCGCTTTTAATTTCTTTTTTAGTAATGGTACCATATTTGGTCAATTGATCCTCAATTTCTTCGGTTTTACCAATGACTACAAACTGTAACTTGTTTTGGGGAAAATACTTTTTGATGACGGCCTTGATTTGTGGTAAATCTATTTGTTCTACTTTTTTCTGAAATAGGTTTATAAAATTTTCGTCGAATTTGTAAATATGCATATCGGTTAATAACAGGGCCAACGAGCTCGCCGATTCGTAATTTGGCGGAAAATCACCTTTTACATAAGCCTTTGCTGATGCTAATATTTGTTCGTTTGGTCCAGTTTGGTGCAGACTATCCAGTACATTTAAGGCCATATCAATTGCCTGAACCGTCGTTTGGTTTTTTGTAAAGGTGGATATATAAAAAGTGCCCGCAAATTGATTTCTAATGAACCGGCTTCCTGCGCCATAAGTGAGTCCCGAGTTTACCCGTAAAGCATCATTTAACCATGACGTAAATCGATCCCCCAAAATGGTATTGGCTACCATAATAGAAACATAATCTTCCGAATTATAAGGGATTCCTTTGCCTCCAATTAAAAAAGTGGTTTCTGTTGCATCTTCCTTATTTACCAGTAAAACACGACTTTGGTCAAAATCCATTTCTGGAGCTTTTCTTTTAATCATTCTCGCTGGTTTTGTTTTCCAATTGTCAAATAGCTGAGCAACTGTTTTTTTCATGTCCCCAATTTTGAAATCTCCTACAATAGCAATTGCCGCTTGTTCGGTTGTATAGTTTGTTTGGTAAAATTCAATTAACTGCTCCCGTGTGATTTTTTCTATGGTTTGAGGCGTACCGTTAGTAGGGTGGGCATAGGGGAAATCGCTATAAACAAAAGAGTCGAAATAATTGCTAATTACCGCACGTGGACTTTCCTTTTGTTGTGTCAGTTGTAAGATATTACGTTTTTTGCTTTTCTCATATTCGGAATTTTCGAAGTTAGGGTGCATCACCACTTGTTGTATAATATCAAACAAAACCGCTTGATCCTTCTTGGCAAATGTTGCCGCTAGTCCAGCTTTGTCCTTGGATGAGTAGGTGTTGAGCTGAGCCCCTAAAAAGTCGGTTTTTTCTTCAATATCACTTTTAGTATATTTTGAAGTACCCAACAAAAGCCCATCGGCAGTAGTACTGGACAGTCCAAATTGCGTTCCATCATGGATGGAACCAGCATTGAAGACCATGTTCACATTTACCAATGGGATTTCATGCTGTTCCATCAGGTACACCGTGATTCCATTTTTAAGTTTGTATTTTTCAAAAGCAGGTACCTTAAAGTTGTCCTGCCCGAAAATGTGGGTTGATAGAAATAGAAAACTAATCAAGAGTAAATTTCTCATTTTGCTATTATATAATGTTTACTATCTAAATTTCAATCCTTTTTTGGTGTTGGAAGCAAATACCCCGAAGTCTTGTTTTCGACTTTTAAGTATTGTGCAGCAACTCTTTTGATATCCGCTACCGAGACCTTTTCAAATAGTGCCGGTGCTTGAAACATTTTACGGTAATCGCCGAAAAACACGTCATAGGTTCCCAGACTGTTGGCTTTGCCATTAATGGTTTCCAAAGAACGATATAGTTCTATCAGTTTCTGGTTTTTGGCTTTTTGAAGTTCGGTTTCGGTTACCCCGCTCTCTATAATTTGTTTTATTTCTTTTTCAATGGAGGCTTCAAGTTCTTGAGCACTTCGGTCCTTTCCTGCAATCGCATAGAAAGTAAACAAACTCGGGTCAAAAGAAAAGTCGGTAAAGGAGTATACCTGAGAGGCAATGGTAGCGTCCATAACCAAACCTTTAACCAGCCGAGAGGAGTTGCCTGAGGTTAATATGCTACTTAGTAATTCCAGACTGTAATAATCTTCATGCTTGGTTTCGGGTACATGGTAGGCCATCATGATATTGGGTGTGGAAATATCCTTAAAGGCTTCTACGTGTTTCACACCGTTTTGAGCTGGTTCAATAGTTCTGATTTTTGGTGGTAAAGCTCGTTGCTTAATAGGTGCCATGTACTGGTCTGCCAGGTTTTTTACTTGCTCCATAGTAATATCGCCAACTATTACTACTGTGGCATTGTTGGGTGAATAATATATTTTGAAATAATTTTCAAGGTCCTCTTGCGTCCAGCTTTTGATATCGGACTCGAAGCCGATGACGGGAAACATATAAGGATGTTCTTTAAAAGCGACGGACTGCACCAGTTCTCCAATAACCCGATAATTGCTGTTCTCCAAACCAGTACTACGTTCAGAAAGAACAACATCTCGCTCACTTTCTACCATTTTGGGGTCAATAGTTAAGTTTTCTATACGATCCGACTCAAGTTTAAAAATGGTTTCCAATGCGTCTTTTTGAAACCAGTCGGTATAAACGGTTACATTTTCGGTGGTATATGCATTATTTGAACCGCCATTCGCTTCCATCACTCGGTCAAACTGCTTTGGACCGTAGTTTTTGGAACCATTAAACATCATATGTTCAAAAAAATGGGAGAGACCTGTTATACCATGTACTTCATTTCTGGATCCTACCTTCCAAAAAAGGTACATATTGGCATTAGGGATGGAATGATCTTCCAAAACAATAAATTTCATTCCGTTTTTTAGCTGAAATGTTTTTACATCTTCCATCTTGGACTGTGCCCAACCACCTAGTTGGGTGGCAACCAGGATGGTGAATAGGAATAGGCTACGTTTTATCATTTTTGAATATTTAGAATGCACATTAACAGTGTATAAATTTACTAGTTTGCCAGTCATAAAAAATTACATTTGTAATTAACTTTCTCTTGGCTCGTTTTTTCCTGACAAGAGAAGTCAGTATTTGAACCTAAATTTTTTCTTAACACGACGAGTTGGGTGATGGTAAACTACTGATTACCGATATCAAATTTATATTATAAAATCCCACAGAACCGAGTCAAATATTAAATCCATTTTTTCAATGTTGTTATGATTAAAACCTTTTCAATTCTTATTTTAATAGTGATAGCGATCACTGGTGTCTTTGCGAAGCCTATTTTAAAAAATAAAAAGAAGCTAAAAGTAATGTCCTACAATGTACATCATTGTAATCCGCCTACTGCAGGGGATAAAATAGATATAGCAGCCATTGCAAAAGTTATTAACGATCACAAACCCGACCTGGTAGCCCTGCAAGAGATTGATGTAAATACCATTCGTTCAGGAAAAGGTAAAAATCAAGCACAGCAACTTGCCGTGCTAACGGGAATGTACTATTACTTTTCCAAAGCGATTGACCATCAAGGAGGCGATTATGGCGTGGCTGTTTTGTCACGTTTTCCAATTATTGATACGGTACGAATCGGACTACCCATTTTACCTGATCATCCAGAGGAACTTCGTGCAGTGGCAGTGGTAACTGTAGCGTTAGCAAAAAATAAAAAATTGGTTTTTGCCAGTACCCATTTGGGCCTTCAAGAACCGAATCGACTGATTCAGGTGGATAAAATAATAGCTAATTTGAGTTCATCGGAATTGCCCGTTATTATTGCTGGTGACTTTAATGCCGAACCTGATAGTCCGGTTATATCAAAAATGGATCAAAATTTTACAAGAAGCTGTATCGAAAAT
>CAXBLH010000519.1:0-3869 GCA_963976315.1 uncultured Dyadobacter sp. | reverse complement strand
AGGAAAATAAATATTTTGAAGGTATTTATACCAGATATGCAGATAAGGTGTATCAAAAGTGCATTTCCTTTGTGAAGGACTCCGCAAAAGCCGAAGACTTAACTCATGATATATTCATGAAGCTTATTTTTAAGCTGGGTACTTTTAAGCAAGATGCCAGATTCTCCACATGGCTATATAGTATAACCTATAACCATTGTATGGATCAGCTACGAAGCTATAAGAAACGCAATGAAATACATACCGATACACCCATTGAAATACCGGATGATGTAGATTTGGATACCATTTTTGACGGTGATGACGTTCAGGTCAAAAACTTGAGAGCTGCTATGAATCATCTAACAGTTGATGAAAAAGGTATACTGTTTATGAAATACATGGATGACCTTAGTATCAAGGAAATTGCCGGAATATTTGACATTACCGAGAGTGCAGTTAAAATGAGACTTTTGCGTTCCAGAGAGAAGTTGAGAAAGAAATATCTTGAAACGATTGTGTTTCTTGGTATTTTGGCTGTAAAGTTGCTTGAAATGTTTCATACACTAGTATAAAAAATACTTATGGCCAAAAATGAGTCGATTTTTGACGATACATCATCTAATGATGCTGTACCTGATTATCTGAAAAATGCACTCCTATCAGAAGTGAATAATATTCGAGATACCATGCAAGTCGTAAACCATTTTACGGAAGTATTTTTGTCAACCGCTTTATCGTTTATTGGAGACGTTAACGAGGATGATATGGACCTGGATGATACCAATATAAAATAGTGGCTTTTTATTACTCAACTCTATATTTGAACATTTTTTAGTTAATCTCGAACCTCTTTTATGAACAGCTTCCCAAATATTACAGAAATTTTACTCAACACATTCAATACTTTAATAAGTCAGTTTGTCGAATTTGTACCAAGAGTAATAGGTTGTATTGTCATTCTTGCGATCGGTTACTTGGTGGCTAGAGGTGTCAAGATCTTGCTTATTCAAGTATTGAGCAGAATTGGTTTTGATAGGGTTGGCGAAAGGCTCAATGAAATTGGGATAATTAAAAAATTAAAAACTGAAATTAAATTAAGCGAGGTTGTTGCTAAAATTTTTTACTATTATATACTACTCATATTTTTAACCTTTGCAGCCGATACCTTGGGCGTTGAGACCATTACGAACATGGTTCTTTCTTTGGTGGCTTTTATTCCGAAGCTCATCGCAGGTGCCGTCATGCTACAAATTGGTATAATGCTATCGGATGTTTTAAAGACTGCGGTAACCTCCATTTGTAAGTCCTTTAACATTGCCTCAGCCCGCTTGATAGGAAATATGGTATTTGTTTTCTTTCTAGTCATTACTTTTATTACTTCCTTAGGTCAAATAGGTATCGAGACCGCATTACTGGAGTCCACTTTTATACTTATAATCGGTGGAGTTATTGCAGCATTTGGGTTGGGATATGGATTGGCATCGAAAGATGTTTTGGCAAATTTGATTTCCTCTTTTTACAGTCGCAAGAATTATAGTATTGGTCAGGTAATAAAAATAGGAGAGGTGAAAGGTGTTATTTCTAAAATTGATAACACTACGGTTACTATTGTGAATGAAAATGCGACTACCATAATTCCACTTCAAATGTTTCAGACATCCAAGGTCGAGATTTTTAATAATTAATAAAATCAACACATTGATGAAAATGAAGCTTTCAAGAAGAATTACAATCCTTATTTGCTTATTATTGGTTAGTACTGTTTTATTTGCTCAAAAAGTAGATCTGTCCAACAGTCTAGCGAAGTCAAAACTTTCAGTTTCCAAGGATACCACTTGGCGTAAAATGGAATTTGGGGCTAACCTTAACCAAGGTTCATTTAGTAGTAATTGGACTGGTGGCGGTGTAAGTTCAGTAGCTTTAGGTTTGTTTTTTAATGCACTTAGTGAAAATAAGAAGGGGGTCAATTCTTGGAGAAACGATTTTCAGTCTCAATACGGTATCGTCAAAAACAAAGGCCAAGAAAGCAGGAAGAATGTGGATAAGGTTTATTTTGATACCAAATACAATCGTGAATTAAACTCCAAATGGAGCCTTTTTGCAAATTTGAATTTTTTGTCCCAGTTTTCTAACGGGTACAAGTATACTGAACGTCCGGACTCATTGGATAGGAAAGACAAGGTGTCTAATATACTCTCACCGGCCTATGTGACAGAAGCAGTTGGTATAGAATATAAGCCGGTCCCATATTTCTTTTTGGACTTTGCTCCCGGAGCCTTGCGTCAAACGATTGTGCTGGACAAAGAGATTAAAGAGTCCGTTCCTTCGAATTATGGAGTGCCCTATAACAAAAGGATCCGTAATGAAGTGGGGATTATTCAGCTTGTCGCCAACTTTAACAAAGACATAGCAAAGGACGTTAACTTAAAATTTAGATATTTGCTCTATACCACAATTAGCAAAGATGCAATTACGGATAAAAGAGGTTTTAGCGGAGACCATCGGTTTGATGCCTCTCTCAACGCTAAAATTGCAAAGTATTTTAATGTGAATTTAAGTGCCATTTTGGTATATGACAAAGATCAGGCCTCAAAGTTACAATTCGCGCAGGGGTTAGGCGTGGGTTTTTTATATCAATTCAAATAATTTCTTCCATTTAAAAAGATTAGGATTATGCTCAATGAATTTAAAACTTTTATTGCTAAAGGGAATGTACTTGATTTGGCTGTAGGTGTCATTATTGGAGCCGCATTTGGTAAAATTACCACCTCCTTAGTACAAGATATTTTAAATCCCATTTTAGGAATGATGATCGGCAATACCGATTTTTCGGATATGAAGTATGTACTCAAAGAAGCCGTAGGTGAAACACCCGAAGTAGCCATAATGTATGGTAATTTTATTCAAACTGTTATACAGTTCCTTCTGATCGCCTGGGTAATATTCCTTATTGTAAAGGCAGCTAATAGGATGAAAATATCAGGAGATAAAGAGTAGTCATTGAAATATTTTGAGTTGAATTAACAAAAAAAGGTATGATTGTCATACCTTTTTTTGTAGGCAATAATTTTTCTTGCGATGCTGTTATAGTTGGTTTAAAAAACTTCTACCTTCGTGTAAAATGCATTTATGATTTTCAAATATTGAAATTTTGGATAATAGACTATTAGTTTTAGGCGGAGGAGAAAGTGGTATTGGAGCGGCTGTACTGGCTAAATCCAAGGGTTTTGACGTTTTTTTATCGGATGCTAATCAAATCAGTGCCAAATATAAAGCTGTACTTGAAAGTCATCAAATCGCCTTTGAAGAAGCTAGTCATGACCTAGCTCTTCAATTTAAAACCAGCTTGGTTGTTAAAAGTCCAGGGATTCCTAGTAATGTAAAAATTATACAAAAATTCAAATCTGAAGGTGCCTCTGTAATATCTGAAATTGAATTTGCAAGTTATTATACGGATGCTTTTTTAATTGCGATTACAGGAAGTAATGGTAAAACGACTACTTCGCTGCTTACCTATCATTTGTTGAAATCTGCTGGTTTATCAGTTGGTTTGGCAGGAAATGTTGGAGACAGCT
Organism: uncultured Dyadobacter sp.; assembly: GCA_963976315.1. Classification (GTDB taxonomy): domain Bacteria; phylum Bacteroidota; class Bacteroidia; order Cytophagales; family Spirosomataceae; genus Dyadobacter. Next base: position 312 of record CAXBLH010000519.1, on the reverse strand, counting down.
TCGCTCTTCAAGTGGCCGAAAATAATTTTGAATACTATGTTTTAGAAATAAGTAGTTTTCAACTGGATGATATTCAGAAATTTCGACCGAACATTTCCGTTATACTAAATATTACTCCCGATCATTTGGATCGATATGAGTATTCTTTTCCAAATTATATCAATTCAAAGTTTAAAATTACTACAAATCAAAGCCAAGAAGATTCTTTAATATACTTTGCAGATAGCCTTATTTTAAACGAAGAAATTGAAAAGCGGCATTTAGAAGTGGAGTTATTCCCGATTTCTTTAATTAGGCGTTTTCCACAAGGAG
>CAXBLH010000518.1:0-3881 GCA_963976315.1 uncultured Dyadobacter sp. | reverse complement strand
AAGCGGCATCCTTTAATACCTGCATGGATTCAATATCATCCGAATTCAGGTCATTCATATCTGTTCTGATGATACCATCAATAATATAAAGTGGACTCGCTCCATTTGGATTATTGATGGAAGTTCCTCCACGAACAATTACACGAGGTGCAGCACCGGGTTGCCCTGATGTACTTTGAACCCTGACCCCGGAAACCGTACCCTGCAAAGCCGAAGCAGCGTTTGCGAAGGGCACATTTTCTAATACCTTCGTGTCCAGTTTTGAAATAGAGGTAGTTAATGTTTCTCTTGACTGTTTTCCGTATCCCACCACCAATACCTCTTGCAGTACGGCTACATCGGTTTTAAGTGCTACGTTGATTGCCGAGCTATTGCCTACCACAATTTCCTGGCTCTGAAACCCTATGTAAGAAAAGATAAGCGTGGAACCAGTGGTAACGTTTACACTATAGTTTCCCTCAGTATCCGAATTACTACCTTGAGTGGTACCTTTTACCTGAATGTTTACACCCGGTAAGGCTTCGTTATTAGCATCCGTAATTTTGCCTGTAACTTTCATTGTATTTTGAGCATAGGCGGTAGCAATGTAAATGCACATCAGCACCATTGTTAACATACCTTGCTTCCAATGAAAAAGATAAAGTAATATTTTCTTTTGCATAAAAATGTATTTATAAGGTTTTGCCTGATTTAGGTTTTGTAAAATTATGTTCTGTTGCAGCTAGGTTCCTCTACTTTTGTTTGCTTTTGTAATACTATTTTTCATTACGCTATTGAGGGGCAATGGATTGTGAAAAATATGCTCATTTCTAATAAATCAGCGTATCCGACTGGGTCTTTATCCAGCCTGTTTAGGCTACTGATGCATAAGGTTTGGTGCGGGAGGCTACCAGCTTGAAATACTCGATAGCATAGGAGGTACAAAAAAAGTACCTCTTGGAGAAAAGGTACTTCATTCAAAACAGGACTGTGGTATACGTTTTAGGCTATACTATTCCAACTTCTAGGTTCTTACATATTCGTATTGGGTGGTACGTTCCTCCCATGTTCCATGCTCAACGAGTCCGCCATCTGCTGGAATAGGATTCCAGTCATAAGTTTCGATGGCCATGTGTAAATAGGCAGGCATATCCCAGGTAACGGTAGGGTGGAGGGTATAGGCGTATTTTCCATCCAGATAAAATAGGATTTCAGTGGGCGATTTCCACCAAGCTCCATATACATAAAAACGCTCATGGTTTTCAGTATCTGGTTTGATCATGTCTTGAACCCTTTCACTTTTGGGATGACAAGTGGTTTCACGATGAATGGCGTTCGCATGAAATATTTTATTCCAACCTTTCCCCCAGCTTTCCGTTAGCTCGGTTGTTCTACCGACGCATTCTTGAATATCCAGTTCCAATTTTTTTTCACAATCATATTTGGACATGAGCCAAAAAGTAGAAGACATCACCGTTTTATTGGCTTTCATTTTGCATTCATAATACCATCCCACTTGACCGGGGTTAAGGGCCCGTACAATCCCTCCTTGATGTGTGAATTTTTTACCGTTCTGAATAATAGGTTGGTCCAGCTTTCCCACGGTAACATTTAGCTTACCTTCCTTCACAATAACATTGCTCGCCTTAAAAAGACCTGGTGGTCGCCCATCCCAAACCCAGTCATTGCCTATGGGCTCCTTTTGCCATTTACTATCATCAAATTTGTCGCCTTCAAACTCATCCGTTAGCAATGTAACCGCCTTCCAGGACTTACCTGCTGGCTTGGGATCTTTGCCACCCGAGAAAAATGGTTGCTGCGCAAGTGTGGTTTCTTTGCAAGAACAAAATATAAATAGTAGTGCCAACAGGGCGAAATTTTTCATTTCCATAATTATAAATAGCTAATTTGATTTCCAGACAAAGTTCTATTAATAGATCAAATAATATTATTTACAATTGAGCAAAGACTAGTACAATTTTGGTAAATTGGTTTCATGATCCGTTCCAATGAGGCCAGTATAGCCGTTTTTATTCGAATCAAGGTAAGGTTTAAGGATAGGTGAGTTCTTTAATTAATTCGTGGTGCCCTGGGAATAAATGGGTCAATCTAGTTCGATCAGCCATTTCAAAATCCTCAAAATCAAAACCAGGTGCTACTGTACAGCCCACCAAGCTGTAAGCGGAGTTTGCCATGGGGCGAGATGCGAACCAGGCTCCGGCAGGAACTACCGCTTGAAAGACCTGACCCTCCTCTGGGTTATTTCCAAGCTTGATGGTATAGGGGGATTGATGGGTATTGTCAAGTACAAATACTTCCAATGGTTCACCCGCATAAAAATGCCAAAGTTCATCTGACTGAATTCTATGAAATGCGGAAATTTGACCTTGTTCTAAAAGGAAATAGATGCCCGTACAATAAGCTCTATCGCCCTTGAATTGACTGGGCAGGGCTTTTTGGTTTATCGTGCCGGGGGATCGATAAATTTCGGCATAATGGCCTCCTTCGGGATGAGGCTGTAATTTATATTCTTTAATCCAATAGTCGGCAGCTTTCATTTGGTAAAGTAAAGTCAAAAATTAAATCCTCTAAAAAAGGTGAAATGCTGAGGTATCTACCCCTATCATCCCCTTTCACAAACGATTTTATGCTCCACGATGCACCTTATTAACCTTCATTATTTCACATTATGAGGACTCGGTTGGTGCTGCAATTGGCCTTTGCCTGTCAGATTCTTACCGAATATTATGCCATTCCTGCATTCGCTCCAGTCATAACGGCAATGAAATAGTTAGTGGCATATACGCCAAGTAAAACCAGTAGAATGTCTTTTTTATTTTGGTTTTCGTTATAGGTAATATCAAAATTGAAATGAGACTGATTCCACTTAAATTCTGGGGCTATTAAAAGTAGTTTTTCTTTATTACTATTTTCCATAATAAACGTAGGGTGGAACATACTTCTTCCTTTCAGAATAAATACCGGACCCTCTGTAAAAGTGAAAACTATATGGCCTGCCCAATTCATTTTTAAATTCACTACTTCAATACCATTCTTTGTTACCGTAATACTGGTCTTAAATAGACCTACTGGTTTAATTTCAAAGACTTTGGAATTTGTCAGTTTAATTTCAGCGTTTAGAAAAAATAAATTTTCGTAAATCAGTTCGCCTAGATTTTGCCCTTGCTCTGTTAACTGAAAGGTTCTATTGTCTTTTGATTCGGCCTTCATTTGGAATTCGATTTAAGGTTAAGTTTTTATGGAAGCAAATTCGATACACTTTTCCTAACCACAGCCTTGTTTTTGGATTTTAATATTATGGTTGCTGATGTATAGTTCTGAACGTTAAATTTATTCTTGGACTTTTTACTTTTTTGGTGGGAGGTAAACGGTGCAGCCAGTGCGTTTGTGTCTCTCCTTTCATTACCAGCAAGCTACCATTTTCTAGGACAATAGAAAGTGTTTTTTGTGTATTTTTATGTTTAAATAAAAATTTACGTTCAGCTCCTACACTTAATGAGGCGATTGCGCCATTCTTTTTCAAATCTTTTTCACTATCGCTATGCCAAGCCATTCCTTCTTCTCCACTATGGTACAGGTTAAGTAAGCAAGAATTAAAGGATTCTCCGGTCTTGTTTTCTATCGTTTCTTTTAGCTCCAAGAGTGCTTTGGTCCAGGGTAGAGCCGATTTAGTAGTTTTCGAATAGGTATATTCAAACGGTTCGTCGGCATACCATGCCACTTTGCGTTTGGTAATTATCAGTTTTCCATAAATGATGGCTTTGTCATGCTCCCACTGAATATACTGTAACAGTTGTTCGAAATAATATTGTGCCTTTTCAGCGTTAAGGATACGACCGTAATAATTTGCTTCACCGTCCCTTGGCAATAGATTGGTGATT
>CAXBLH010000517.1:0-3900 GCA_963976315.1 uncultured Dyadobacter sp. | reverse complement strand
TCACGGGATACCTACTATTATTTAAAGCCTGTTTAATTGTGGCTACGAAGATTTCGAGTGTAGTATTTAACCTTACCACGCATGATTTTGTATAAAGGATTACACTTGGGTTTCTGTACCACAGATCGCCGCAGAAAAACAGTAACCATTAAAAACAAACAAACCGTCTCAGGGAGGCCAAAACGGTTTGTATGATAATATTGTATCTTAATTTATTTAACGCTCGCTTTCAAGGTTTTATATTCCTTACGCATGGCCGCTAATTCGGTTTGGTATTTAGGATCTTTGGCTACATTTTTCTTTTCATGGGGATCCTTTTCTAAATCAAAAAGTTGTTCATAATCGTGCTCCACAAAGGTCATGTATTTATAACGTTGCTGTACAACTCCTTCAATTTTCGGTAGCCCAGGATCACCCATAAAAGTATGCTCATAGAAGAATTCTGATCGACGCAATTTTTTACCGTTTTTGCCCACAAGATTTACCAAATCGGTTCCTTGCATAGTAGCGGGTGCTGGTACTCCTGCCAATTTCAAAATGGTAGGTGCAATGTCAATATTCAAGACCATTTCCTCCGGTCTTTTACCTTGAATGGCTTTATTGCGTGGATCATATACAATCAACGGAACCCTGATAGACTCTTCATGACCGAACCATTTACCAGCCAATCCATACTCACCAAGATAGAAACCGTTATCACCCATAAAGATAATGACCGTATTATCCGCAAGCCCCTTTTCCTCTAAGGAGGCTCTTAATTTACCCACTACCTCGTCAACACCGCTAATCAGACGGTAGTATTTACGTACACTTTCTTGGTACATGGTCTTATTTTCAAAGCGCAGGTGCCATCTGATACGTGCAATATTTTCTTCTGTTCTGAAAAAATCAGGAAATTCATTCCAATATTTGGGATCCATTTTCTCGGTCTCTGCAATTGAATCCGCTGCATACATGGGAGCATAGCGAGGTTGGAATATAAACTGGCGTGGATCATTGTCTTGCACATGAGGCGCTTTAAAGCTTACCGACAAGCAGAAAGGTTCTTCCTTGTCAGCCGTTTGTAAAAAGTCCTGAATATCGTTATTTACCTTATCCGTGTGGTGCAGGTAGTTTCCATTTTCATCCTTCATTTCATAGTCTGGCTGAGACTTATTGGTACAAGCCCAGAAATCAAACAGATTAGCAGGTTGGTCTTTGGGATGTCCAACGCCAAACTTTCCAATAAAGCCTACTCGATAACCCTCCTTTTTCAAAAGCATAGGATAGGTTTGCGCAAATGCTTCTTTACTAAAACTGGTAGCGAAGTCATTGATACCGTGGCGAGACATATATTGGCCACTCAGCATGGTAGCCCGGCTCACACAGCAGATGGAAGTAGTTACATACGCATTTTGGAACAACAAACCATTATTTGCCAATTTGTCCAAATTAGGCGTTTTTATCAGCGGATTACCCATGGCCCCCATAGCGTCCGAGCGTTGGTCATCCGTTAAAAGATAGATGATATTTGGTTTCTTGTTGGCTTTTTCAACTTCTTTATTGGAAGTTAACCCCATGGATACCACAAAAAGTAATGCCATAGCAGCACAGGCCGGGAGTACTATCGAGAATCTAGAATTCAAAAATCGCATAGAAAATTTAAAAGTTTAACAAAATTAAGAAAAGGTACTTATTCCACAATTGGCTTACCTTCATAGTTCATTTTTACGTAAGGTACTGTTTCGCTTTCGTCCACTACATAGTTCCATTTTTTAATATAATCTCCACCGGGTAGAAATGCATCCTTTCTTAATGCCAGTTCGCCGACCAACCCTTTTTCCAATTTGGCTTGCAAGCTCTTAAACTCGGGTTTACCCACCAAATTGTTCATTTGAAAGGGATCCTTTTCATTGTCAAACAGCACCCAAGGGCCGTTCAAATCCCGGGCGTAAGTATAACGATCTGTTACAATACCTCTATATTCTTTTCCGCCTTTCCTACGATCCCACTGTCCGAACGGCTGAGCGCAGGATATTAAGGTTTGTTTCACTTTGTTTTTCTTTTTACCTAATAATACCGCCGAATAATCTATCCCTTCAACAGTATTAGGGATGGCAATTTGGGTAAGTCCTAATAAAGTAGGCATAATATCGGGACTATTAAATAAGATACTAGATTCTGAAGCCGACTTTCCAAATTTGGCAGGATAATGCACCAAATAGGGTACTCGAATACTTTCTTCATAAGGTTGTTGCTTGTTCCAATACCCATGAGCCCCTAGTAAATCGCCATGATCAGAAGTAAAAACAAATATGGTATTATCTTCAATACCTGACTCCTTTAATTTCGACCATATTTTTTCAACAGACTCGTCAATAGCCGCCATGTGGGCATAATATCCTTTTAGATCGTTAATTACTTTTTCACGATTTTTAGCAGGAACATTTGGATTAATCACTAGTTCCTTGTTTTCAAACATTTTTTTGTATTTCTCGGGTGCGGTTTGGTATGGATCATGTGGTGCGCCCATGGAAATGAATAATACAAAAGGGTTATCCCCTTTGGCCTTTTCATCAATATAATTAATGGCATCATTGGTCTGAGCAATTACGTCGTAGCCATCCCATTTCAGTTTTTTATCCGAATCACCAGCATAGTAAAAAGAGTTATTGTAGTTATGCGTACACTCAAGTACCTTCCAATAGCCAAAACCTTGTTGGCGAACTGGTGGAATATAGCTATTACGTCCGTGTCCATCCAAATGCCATTTCCCAATATAACCTGTAGTGTAGCCCGCCTTATTAAAAACCTTTGGCAAGGTTACATAGTCCGTTCCTAGCAAAACGTCATTCATAAAAACACCATGGGTCAACGGGTACTGGCCAGTTAACAACGATGCGCGATGCGGCGAACATACAGGCATACCCGAGACTGCATTTTTAATATTCAAACTCTGTGAAGCAAGTTTATCCAAGTTTGGGGTGTATGCATTTTTATCCCCTTCAAAACCAAATGCCTGAGCCCGCCATTGGTCTACCAAAATGTATACAATATTCGGTTTTTCATGGGCTTTTTGAGCCCTTGTATTTTCAACTGAATGTAATAGCAGCAAGGCTACTAATAAAGGTTTTATCCACTTTGTGTTCATGAGTATGTATTTTATTTCAAAACCAAGGTATCCTTTATTTCACAAAGGACACCTCGGTAGGGTACTTAATATCCTGGGTTTTGAGTCAATTTATTAACCGAAACTTCATTGACTGGAATGGGTGCCAACAGTTTATTTTCCGTAATATTATATGCTTGATCATACAAATAAGGTTTATTGGCAGCTTCACGTTTTCCATGTTTAGTAATCACTTCAATGGCCTTGCCTGTTCTTTTAAGGTCATACCAACGTTGGTTTTCAAAGCAGAACTCTACTTGTCTTTCTTTGGCAATTAATACCTCCATGGCCGCTTTACTGGTAGCAGTTATTGGTGTCACAAGTCCCGCCCGGTTTCTTACTTGTTGTACAAAAGTAGTTGCCTCCGCTAATTTACCCTGTTGGTTCAGTACTTCTGCCTGCATCAGCAAAATATCAGAATATCGCAAAATTGGCAAATTATCACTGCAACGGTCATTGGGATCAGCAATTGGAGGCTTGTATTTACCTACATAGGCAATGGGGCGGATTTGGTTATCCCAGTCTTTTCCATTCCAATAGCCAATAGAAACCGCTTTCCGCTTGTCTCCCACTTCAAACGCATCGATCAGGTCATCGGTCGGCTGGTTCCATCCGGCACCAATGATATTGATATTGGCACGGGTGGTAACATTTCCACCAGAGGTATGGGGAGCAAACCAGAAAATAAATCGATTAGACGTTTCCGCACTTGTTTCCGCATATTGAATTGCAAAAATAGTCTCTTTATAATC
>CAXBLH010000516.1:0-3901 GCA_963976315.1 uncultured Dyadobacter sp. | reverse complement strand
TGCTATTAATAATGGTATTATTCACACCACCTTTACTAAGGCGGTGAGTGAAAGGAATAACCGATTACTGTTTCAACTTTCCTATTTTATATCGAATACCTATAACAAGGAAAGACAATTGGGAAATGAGACCTCCCAGATGTATGTAAAAAAATATCATTATGCAATAGGCGATACCATGGCGTATTTAAGTTGGGCAAAAGATGCCAATTCAGCGGCCTTACCCTTCTGGACAGTAGATTCTTTGATTCAGAGAGATGAAACTTATATGGAAAAAGTAAAACCCCAAAGACCTACTTCATTTGGAACCTATACTTTCCAGTTCCAAGCTCCTTCCCAATACATACCTATTAACTTGAACGAAGATGCTTGGCATTTTTATGAGATGACCAACCTCAAAGGTAATTTGGAAATCGCCTTGGAATGGTCTAAACGCTCCATGGAATTATTTGCAGGATTGAACCGTAAAAGGAATTTACCAGTAGAAAACCCGGCTTTTATGGATACCTACGCACATTTGCTGTATAGGCTGGGTCGAAAGGAAGAGGCCATTCAATGGCAAACGAAAGCGGTTGAAGCCCAGCTTACCAGCGGAATTACCATCGGTAGCATTAGTGAGTCTCTGGAAAAAATGAAAAATGGAACCCTATAAAGGGTTCTATCATCATTTCCTTGAAAAGCATTGTCTTCACACCTGATGTCCCCGCCGTTAGAGGCGACAAGAATGGTATTCACATAACCGTTGTCGAAAGTTTCGTTTTTTAAGAGCCTGTTTAAAATTAACCAATAGTTTGTTAATGCTATGTTTTGGCTCTACCTGCGTTAAATTTTTCAGGGCGGTTCGTCGTACGATAGCTATGGCTATGTTTAGATAAAGTTTATAGATCCATAGCCATAGCAGGATCACTTATTCCTGACTTCCCGGTTTCAATTCGTCCTGCCAATCTGTATTCAAAATCTGCACGATTGTTGTCCGAAACTGAAAAGTCATACCAGTAGCCAGATCCTGCTAATCCAATTTTTGCCTCCCTTTTTTGAAAGGGTTTTAATGTAATCACCTCCGACTCATAAGCATAGGCATTAGGTTGCAAAACCAGTTCTATGGTCTGAGAACTAGGGTTAAAAAGTGTAATTTCAATGACCCCGCCTGCTTTATCAGCGTGAGTAGACACTTCTACTTCTTGATTTTCTGCTCCTCCGTAAAAACGGCGAAAAAATCCGTTGGGACCAAATACTTCGAAATCATAGGTCGGCCTATCCAATTGCCAAGTATCTTCTAATGATTTCCCAGATTCTACGGTATAGCGATGAGGGATTTTATCTAAATGATTTTTGTCATAAACATGAAAAACGACCCCGGCTACCCCTCGGTTCACAAATTTTATTTTAACAAATTTCTTCTTATGATCTTTTACCAATTCCGTTTCCAGATCGTAGGGTAATGCACGTGAGAATCGAGTACCTTTTTCTTGAAACAATGAGCTTAATGCTTCGGGAGAGGCCGCTTTCGGTAGTAATTTCGAATCTGACTCTATTTGCTGGTAGTTACCAGTATCAGGTAATTTTGGGAATTTCGGATCGTTTGGATTCTCAAAATCAAAAGCGGACGTCAAATCACTACAAACAGAACGATGCCAAGGACTAATCGCTGGAATGGTTACCCCAAAACGCTTTTCTATAAACTGACCAACGGAAGTATGATCTGCCACTTGAGAATCCACCCATCCCCCTTTGCTCCATGGCGAAATAATATACATCGGCACCCGTGGTCCAAGTCCCCATGGTCTGGTATTACCCGAAATCGTATCACGACTATCTTGATAAACACTTGTATTTTGGGCATTCGCAGGCTGTACACTCTTTACCGTATCAAAATACATTCCTTTCAAATCGATGGTTGATTTTCCGGCCAAGCTTCCATCCACATTATAGGAAGGAACAGCCGGAGCAGGGAGATGGTCAAACAAACCGTCATTTTCATCAAAAGTTAGGAAAAACGCCGTTTTACTCCAAACCTCTGGATTACTGGTAATCGCTGATAATACCTGATGCGTAAAATCACCACCTCTATTTGGGCTCGATGGACCACTCGGATGCTCAGACTCTATCTGACTGGGCAATATCCAAGTAACCTGTGGTAAAGTATTATTTTTGACATCATTTTTTAGATCTTCCAGCGACCAATGCTTCATGCCATTTTCGTATACAGCCGAACCTGGCTGGGCATTTCTGAAACTTTCAAAAGCCAAACAACCATGCATGGCCCCTTCCCAGTTGTCATTCGGATCTTGATAAATCCGCCAACCAATTTTATTGCGTTCCAGCACATCGGGGATGGTATCCCATTTTAATGCGTTTCCCTGATACTGATAGCCTGGCTCGGGCATGCGATAGGGCTTTTTAGTCTCTGGATCATGCTTTATCCAACATCTCAAGTTCACTGGTTCCGACTCCTGATCCGTACAGTTTTGTCCAGCAGCACGTTTTTCAGGATCAAAATTAGAGCCAGAAAAAAATATGATCCGGTTGGGGTCAGTACCAGTAGCAATGGAACAATGGTAGGCGTCTGAAATCGTAAAAGCTTCTGCCAAGGCGTACTGAAACGGAATCTCTTCCCTGGTATAATAAGCCATGGAATATGGTGTTTTAAATTTTGGCCAAAACCCGTATTTTCCTTGATTCCATGCGGCTTGGGTGTCCGCAAAATTATGCGGCGTACCATTTATTAAAGCAGCGTTCATCTTACTTTTATCTGCCCGATAAGGCCCATAGTCTTTGGTACCGTCCGATTGTACAAAAACTCCTTTACCACTTTCGATAGGAATACCAAAACGATCACCAAACCCACGAACTCCTTTTAACGTACCAAAATAATGATCGAATGACCGATTCTCTTGCATCAAAATCACGATATGTTCTACGTCACGAATTGATTTGGAAAGGTTATTGGCTTTTACTGCTAATGCCTTTTCGATTAACGGAGACATGAAACTATATGCAGAAATAGCACTGGCAGTACCTACTGAGTTTTTTATAAATTTTCGACGATCCATCTAATATTGAGCTTTATTATTTGCCTCAAAAAGGATTATCGGAAGGTAATTTACCCAGTAAAATGTAAAGTCTTTGAGATAACAGAGTGTCACTCCATTTTTTGAAAGGTCTCACTTATTCTTGCAAAGAAGATTTTAGGGCTCACTTCCTCCCTGATTTTGTAAATGATGGATAGGTTCTATTACAAAGGAATATTCTATCCGATACTTGAATGCACGAGATAGCATCTGCAACGAGAATCATAAACTACTTTCCATTCCAACTGCTTACACCACGTATCTTTATAAAGGGAATAGTCACAAATTCGGTGTAGGGGCAGTATATGGCACCGCAGAGTATGAAGCTTTCTCCAGCTTCGGACTTCACACTTATGCTTTAATTTCTAGGATCGATTCCTGCAAAATTTCCATAGCGGTATCAATTTCAACAGTATTCAAATTCCCAAAACCTAACCGGATTCCACTGACAGCACCTGTTTGAAATAAAAGCGTTTGCGGTAAATGCAGCTCTTTTTTCAAACAAGCTTTACTCAGCTTTAACAGATTAATATCCTTATGCCATTCGGTCCATACTGCCAAACCACCAGGTGGGGAGGAAAATTTCAGGTATTGACTAAAATCGTCTGACAATCGGTCACAAAGCAAATCACGTCGTATTTGGTATTCCTTTTGCGCCTTTTTAAGATGGCGCTGTATTTCTCCTTCATGTAGCATTTCGCCGAGTGTTTGTTCCATCACCAAATCGCCTTGCCGGTCAACAATACGCCTTAGTTTTGCCAATTCCACAATTAATTCCGAAGGTGCAACAATATAACCCGCACGCAGACCAGGCGCTAATGCCTTACAAA
>CAXBLH010000515.1:0-3902 GCA_963976315.1 uncultured Dyadobacter sp. | reverse complement strand
AATGCCAAACATTGAGCTCTACGATCATCAAATTGATCCTTTTGAGAATGTCAATATTGCAAAAAGCAGTCCGACCATTGTTTCTGAAATGGAGCAGCTTTGGAAGCAAGGTGATACAGGTATTTATGCCTCCAAAGCATCAGAATAGCCTACTCGTTAATACTCCTTGATAAAACTTAATCCTAATTGTACTGCATTAAAACAGTAGAATTGGGATTAATTATTCCCACTCCGCTTTCTTTGGGTAGCCAACGGGTAGATACTTTCCTATTTCTTTATAAAAATTTTTGTCAATGAAGGGCGGATTTGCACTACCCCAATCTTGTGCTAATAAGTTTCGTTGTTGGCTTGTCATTAAGTCCCATTCCACCAATTTTGGAGTGACCCATTTGCCAAGTTCATTTTTTGGTTTTTCATCTTTTTCCGCAAAGCGCATACAGTGCGTCGAAAAACCATCTTGGTGATAAACAATTTTGACATGATTTTCCATTCCAGCATCAAAGAATAGGCTGTTTATAGTTTTCGTTTCTCCATCCGTACCGTGCGCGCTATAGGTCGCATGCGTCGGGTTTCCATTGGTTAACCATACGGAAGCATACTCCCAGTCGTGCCTATGCGATCCTTTTAGTTCTATGGGAGTCCAAATTGCATACTGATCCTTCTGGAAATATAAGGCATACATCATCACTTCATAAGTAACACCGTCCTTGACTATGGATTTTGTTCTGCAAAAAGTATTCGCATTCAGGAATTGTTCTTTTCCTCTACAATCACCAGTTCTTGTTCCGGAGGCCTTAAGTCCTCCATTCTTTTTCCCCTCTTTTGAAATTGCAGGAGCGGGATAGCAACTGTCGTCTTCAAAATCAAATACGACTGCCCAATATTTCACCTTGGCCGAAACCTTTTCGGGTAATCCCTGAAAGCTTTGAGAGGAGGCCGTATTTGCTGTCGTAACCAGTGCTATTAGGAAAAATAATATAAAGTGTTTCATCTTTTGTGATGGTGTATTTTTCTCCAACTTTTTTTGTGGTTTTCGTTTTTTTGTTAATCCTCAATTCCTTTATTCTACTTTCCTTTTCCGCAGAAACGATCGCAAAGCTGTCCCAAGAGGGAGCTGTGGTAAACAAGCAGCGAGCAGCATAGAAGCCCGTGAGTTGCGCTGTATTTGTAAGAATCAGACCGTAGATTTCGGTTTAATCTTTTACATTAATATATGATTCATGGCTTCTACAGGTTTTGGTAAATCCGTTTCGTCCAACATTTCACGCATATCAATTTCTATGGTTCTCGAAAGTGATGCCATAGGAATATCGTTTGCACCACCTTCAAATGGATTTTCGGTGCTTTCACCTACTTGTTCTAAAGAGGTAAACACCCAACCCACCATTACGCTGAACGGGATCGTTAGCCAAACCCCATGAGCTCCTAACTGAGCAAATTCCTTTAACATTCCCAAGGGGAGGAGGTAGGCAAATAGCACAATAAAAAACAGGTTGATACTTGCAAATTGCCTAGGATAAGGGAAGTTTTTAATCCGTTCTGCTTTTCCTTGATGAGCAAAAAAGTCTTTAAGCACCAGCTCCATATTTACATAAGGATATGCGTCTATCAAATTCTGTTGTCGCAATTGCCGTAGCTCCGCAGACTGCAAGCTTAATAATTGCGAGGCCCGGTTACTTTTTTTGAGTATATACTCCAGATCCTCCGCTGATAAATAAGGTTTTATTTCCTCTTCTAAGTTAGTTTCCCATTCTGGGATGCTATAAAATTTGCGAAATTCCTTAGCGTAGGGTTTCGTGGAGTTTTCCCAGGCTTTTGGTTGTCGTAATTGAAACCTTAAAGCAGTGAGCCAAGCGATATGTCTGTAAATGATTCTTTTGTGAATGGCCTTTACCGTGTCTTCTGAACTGGTAGCACTAGTAATAAAATCTTTGGTCATAATACCCCACGTGCGACTATCGTTCACGATTCCTCCCCAAATTTTACGAGCTTCCCAAAGGCGGTTGTAGGTTTGAGTATTTTTAAACCCTGCAATAAATGCAGCTGCCGTACCTATCATAGCCACTGGTTGCCACGGAATGGACAGCCACTTTAAGTCCAATAACTCATATAAAACGGTGGAAACAATCGCGTTGGTGGTTAACCAATAAATATTTCTGCGTGTCCATTTTAAAAATGTACCAATCTTATAATGACTTCCAATGTGCATAACTAGTTAATGTTTTGTTTTGCAGAAAATTTACTAATAAGAATCCCGACCAAAACTACCGAATAAAACTGGCCTACAATCCCAAAAAATGAAGTAATTAGTTTAGTTAAATGCGTATGAGGGGTAATGTCACCAAAGCCAATACTTGTGATAGTAATGGAACTGAAATACACCAAGTCCATGAATGTCTCCGCATTACTTGCATAGCTAACTCCTTTAAAGGAGTTTGTATCTTGATATACGAAAAGTTGTAGCAGAAACACGCTGATTTCTATTAATAAAAAATAACCGCAAGCCGAAGCAGAAATTATATCGGCGTTGATATAACTGGGTTTGATGAGAAACGCCATTACTTCCCAGAATATCAATAGGAAGAAAATCACATAGATAATATTCAGTACAAAAAAGTAGTTGGGTTGATGACCAAAAAAAGCCAAACCAATAGGCATGATTACTACGAAAACAAATAGCACATTACGCACGATGTTTTTCCATTTGCCTTTTCTGATAAATACGCCTACGCTCGCAATACCCAGTAGGATCATATTAATGGGCCAAATTACATTCCGATAGAATAGCAAATCGTATTGAAAAACACCAATAAATAAATGCAGAATTAATGCAAAAAGCAGCAACTCATATTTTCGCTTATGTAAAAATCTTTTTATAATCATAAATAAATAGGTCTGTCCTATACCATTGGGTAAACTATTTTTTTATTTGTCTATAAACATTCCATGCCGCTGGCTTCGTTTGAGCTAAGTTAGCTATCATTGGCGGCATATTAGAATGCCTTATTTTTGCGCTTTTCTAAAAATTTTTTCCAAAGATTTTCCTTTGGCCAACTCGTCTACCAGCTTGTCTAAATACCTTACTTGCTTGGTTAATGGATTTTCAATGTCTTCTATTCGAAAACCACAAATTAAACCGGTAATAAGATTGGCATTTGGGTTCAAATTGGCCTTATGGAAGAATGTTCCAAATGTAGCTTTCTCGTCAATGAGTTCTTGCAATTTTTTGTCATCAAACCCAGTCAGCCACGTAATCACTTGATGCAATTCATCAATTGTCCTGCCTTTGCGCTCCACTTTGGCGATATAGTGCGGATATACCGAAGCAAATGTCAATTTTGCAACCCGCTCGTTGTGTTCAGCTGTTTCTTTCATGTTATCTCAATCGTTCTAACTGTCCTTTCCTTTTTACGATGTTTTTATAATCCCATTGGATATCCATTGATTTTCCAAGCCAACGTTTCAAATCATTGGTGTCGATGTCAGAAACACGGTTGTAGAAAATGGAAGCATCTTTAAATTTTTTACCCTGAACACTTAACTCAGCTTCCTCAAAGTCAGCGCCACTCCAAAACATGAGCCTGATGCCAGCTTTTTGACGGCTGTAACCCACAATAGGGTTGCCCTCTAAAAACCAAACGGGGTGAACATGCCAGATTTTGCTTTCTGCGCCAGGAAGTTCCATACCTATGAAGTTTGCAAGTTGGTCGCAAATTTCCTGGTCGTCCGAAGACTGATTGGAATTGTATTTTGATATTTCTGGGTTCATTTCAGTCTATTTAGTCCCTTGGGTTAAATCATATTCAAGCTTGACGGAATTTACTTCGTTTTTAACAACTTCGAAAGTCTTCACTTTTATATTTTTCCGTTTTAATGAATAGGATGAAAGACATTCCCTATTG
>CAXBLH010000514.1:0-3902 GCA_963976315.1 uncultured Dyadobacter sp. | reverse complement strand
CTAAAATCGGTTACGGTTAAGGCAGGACATTCGGCTTATATTTCTTTTTCTGCATCGGACAAAGGGGAGTGGATTCGTGCTAAGTCTAATCAAGATGGTAAAGCAACCCTCAATTTTAATTATACCGACAAAGGCAGGTACCAAAATCAAAAAGACCCTATTTTCAACGGTATTGCTCCGAGTAATGAAACCAACTATTCTGGCGGTTTGATATACGGTCTAGGTGACAACAGAAGAGCCATGGCGTTGTTATCAGGAACTTTTTCAAATGGTAAATTTCAAGAAAACGGTTATTATGAACTGGACAGCGCATTCAATCTTGTAAAGAAAGAAGATACTAAAACAGCTAATTTTATTCGAGAAAAATTCAAGATACCATCCGACGTTGTGACGATTGACGAAGCCTCTGTTTTGATTGTGGACGATAAAGATCGAAGATGGAGACTACCTCTTGGTAATACGGCCTTTAATGAAAAAACCAATAATGCGCACCTTAGAATCGATCGTGAAGTAGCTACCGAGCGTGATTTACTGAATGTACATGGCACATTTTATGAATTACCCGCCGAAAATGCGGACGGTTATGCCAAAATGCGCCCCGTTGCTTCACACAATTTGGCCATCCACGACTATGCCTCATACCGTGGTATGCTCGTGATGACTGGATTAAATTCGAATATTTCGGCAGGAGAACATATCATTACTTCGGCCGATGGAAATGCAAAAGTTTGGGCTGGAACCATCGACGATTTGTGGAAATTAGGCAAAGCGATTGGGGAAGGTGGACCTTGGAAAAACAGTAGCATTTCGGCTAATACACCATCAGACCCCTATTTGATAGGATTTTATGACAAAAAGAACCTGAAACTTTCACATAAATCGAACAAAGCAGTAACATTTAAATTGGAGGTAAATCCAATTGGACATGGGCCATGGATGACTTATAAAGAGGTTACGGTGAAGCCTGGAGAAACTTTTTCATTCGAATTCCCATCTGATTTTCAGGCACGGTGGATTCGATTTGCAGGAGATACTGCATGTGAAGCAACGGCTTGGCTAAGCTACCGCTAATCATGTAAAGGCTTTTCTGGCCATTATTACTCTTGGCAATAGTACCGTTGTTTGACCGTTTTGACCTAAATTGAGTTTTGAAATAAAATACCTTCAGACGCTATATGTCAAACTTCAAACAGATCATGATTACTTTGCTACTGCTTTTTCCAGTCATGGGAAAGGCAGTAGTATTAGATTCCACAATGGTATCGCTTTCGGGGGAAACACAAGGCACGACCTACCATATCAAATACTATGATCAAGCCAATAGGAACTTCCAGAATACTATCGATTCTATACTAAGCGATTTTGATAAATGCCTGTCTTTGTACCGTCCTGATTCGGAGCTCTCGCAGTTCAACAATTCGGAAAAACATGAATTCGTACTTCCTTACTTTTATCCTGTTTTACTGAAATCACAAGAAATATTTGAGGCAACCCATGGTCTCTATGACCCAACTATTTTACCCTTAGTAGAAGCTTACGGTTTTGGACCCAATAAAAAACACCAAATCAGTGAAATTGATCTAAAGGAAACCCTGAAACTGATCGGATTTAACCATATTCGTTTTGATAAAAAAGGTATAAAAAAAGACCAAAAAGGCATACGACTGGATTTTAATGGGATTGCGCAAGGTTATTCGGTGGATCTGATCGCTGCATTATTGGAACAAAAAGGGATCAGTAGCTATATGGTTGAAATTGGGGGTGAATTAAGTTGTAAAGGTTTCAAAACAGGAAAAAAGCCGTGGATAGCAGGCATAGAAAATCCGTTGCAACCCAATAAACTCATAGCAACTATACCGTTATATAATCGGTCGATGACTACTTCGGGAAACTATCGCAATCATTTTGAAGTAAACGGCCAACTTTTCAACCATATTATAAACCCTAAAAATGGGAGTATGGAACAAAGCAATATACTCAGTGTAACCGTGCTAGCACCCGACGCTTTTACCGCCGATGGTTACGATACTCCGTTTTTTATGATGGGACTGAAAGGGATACAGGACTTCGTCTCAAAACACCCGGAATTGGATGTATTTGTGGTATTTACCAATCAAAATGGAAAACTTGAAACCTATTCTAGCAAGGGCATAGCGGATATTATTACCCTCAAATCAGTCCAATAAAGTTTTTATCGAATTGTAGCAGGTAGTCTATGAAACAAACTTCAAACCTAAGGATTTTAATCTTGGTAGCCATATTGGAAGGGCTATGCTGTAACCAGGTGAGGGCTATGCCTACAGACAGCAGTACAGTCATTTTTACGGAGTATCTCAAAGACCAAATACCTGCTAAAGTCGAACTGGTACTGGATAACCACCAATTGCCCGACTATTATTTCAGTAAACTCAATACACCGGTATGCGAGGATAGTCTATGTTATTTAGTAAAAATAGACCTTTATTGGGATGTCTTGGGCAATTTTATGGATTACAAAACTGCCACAGATACCGCACTTACCAAATTTGACCACCTAAAATTTACACTTGAAGACCATCAAAAACTTAAAAAAATACTCGGAAACAATGCATCGGTGCTACTAGATTATCAGGCTGAAAACCTGCTAGATCCGGTACTCAAAAAAAAGTCCGAAGCGGTAGCGGATGCCGTTGCAGGAGCCACCAATACCTCTATCAAAGACGAAGTAGTGGAAGGGGCATTGTTTAGTACTTATACACTTTGGCATATCGTAAATGGCCCTATTTCCCAAAAAATAAAGGCGTATACGGAAGCCAAATACAGTACAAAAATGCTCCAAAAAATGCTTTTCTCAGAAAACGAACATTACCAATATTATGCACTTCAGAAAATCCCACAAAAAGAATTACCACAGTATACTCAAGAATTAATCAGACTGGTGGCGCACGGTGCGGGGGATGTACCCTATTTTGCGATTGAAAAAATACCTGACAGAACCTGGTCGCACCCGGAGTATCAGTTACAGCTAATTAAGCAAATACAACAGGTGCCGTTCCAAATGCAAAATGAAATCCTAAATAATTTACAAAACATAAAGCTAAGTGAGGAATCAATAGAAGCATTAGAAAAACTAAAAGGAACACTCAGAACGAATCAGCAACAGAAAATAGCTACAATCATCTCCAATAGTCAAACATTATTATCCCAATAAGATAGGCAATAGGACAATTCTTAAACCATCAAAAATATGAAAAAGGAAAGGCGCGATTTTATAAAATCACTCGGACTTGGCAGCGGTTTGCTTTTTGTTGACCCCGTAACGTTGTATGACGTAGAAAAGGAAAAAGCGTATTTTGAAATTAACAAAGATGTTTTTCAAAAAAAGGTAATTAACACCGATCTACTGATAGCCGGTGGAGGAATGGCCGGAGTATGTGCTGCCATCGCGGCGGCCAGAAATGGCACCAAAGTAGTGCTCATTCAAAACCGTTCACGACTGGGTGGAAATGCAAGTAGTGAAATTAGGATGCACGTTTCAGGTGCCAGTGTTTTGGAACAGGTATGGCGGGAAACGGGTATTCTGGAAGAACTTTTCCTAACCGAAGCCATCGATAACCCACAACGTTGCTATGAAATGTGGGATTATGTAATGTATGATAAAGTATATTCCGAGCCCAACATCACCATGCTTTTGGATACCAGTTTCTGGGATTGTGAAGTACAGGCTGGTACCATCAAAAAAGTACTCGCGGTAAGCTCCCAAACGGAAGAGCTTTTTGAAATCAATGCCAAACAATACGCCGACTGTACCGGAGACGGCAGCATGGGGGCGCGGGCTGGGGCGGACTTTATGCGTGGCCGGGAAGCACAATCTCTTTGGGGGGAGTCTTTAGCCACGGATAAGCCCGACCTCAACACCATGG
>CAXBLH010000513.1:0-3910 GCA_963976315.1 uncultured Dyadobacter sp. | reverse complement strand
CTTAATAAGCTCTTACAACTTTTCCTTCATAGTGGTTAGCAAAGGCTTTATTTACGACCTTATTGCCCCCGTGGGTGGGGTAATTGCCGGTAAAGTACCAGTCGCCAGTATGTTGCGGACAAGCGATATGCAGATTATCAACCGTTTGGAAAATAACAGACAGATCGGCATTTAAGCCTTTAGGTCTAATGATTTCAGCTACTTTTTCCGAAATTTCATCATCTGTAAAAGGATCATATAAAGCTTTTACAAAATTGGTGTAGTTTGGATTTTTAGTGGCAATAGAAGTAACACATTGGGTGTATACCTCTTCTGGCAAATCATCCATTTCTCGTTCTTCAATTAATTTCATGGTTGCTCTGAACGCCACAAAATCTTTCATTTTGGACATATCTATACCGTAGCAGTCAGGGAACCGAATTTGTGGAGCCGATGAAACAACCACAATCTTTTTAGGGCTCAGGCGATCCAACATGGTAAGGATACTTTTTTCTAGGGTAGTACCTCTTACAATCGAATCATCAATAATTACAACGGTATCTACATTTTTACGCACTACCTCAAAAGTAGTATCATACACGCTGGACACCATGTCATCACGTAATTCGTCGGCAGTTATAAATGTTCTGGATTTAACATCTTTTGTAACCAATTTCTCAATTCTTGGACGGAAAGAAAGCACTCTTTCCAAGTCTTCCTCGAACAAAATACCTTCCATTATCGCCTGTTTTCGCTTTTTGGCCAAGTATTCTTCCAGTCCTTCAATCATCCCTAGAAATGACGTTTCCGCCGTATTTGGGATATAGGAAAAAATGGTGTTTTCTAAATCGTAATCAATCTCTTTTAATATCTGAGGAATCAGAAGTTTTCCCAGTTGCTTGCGCTCATAGTATATATCAGGATCCGTACCACGGGAGAAGTAGATTCTTTCGAAACTACATGACCTTTGCTCAAGGCGAGGCAAAATTGGTAATTCGTTGTACTCTCCGTTTTTGTCAACAATAAGAGCTGAACCTGGCGTTATCTCTTGGATTTGACCATAGTCTACGTTAAAAGCAGCTTTTATAGCCTGTTTTTCGGAAGCTACTACTACCACCTCGTCGTCTGCATAATAATAGGCTGGACGAATTCCCGCTGGATCTCTCATGACAAAAGAGGCACCATAACCTGTAAGTCCGCACATGGCATATCCACCGTCGAAATCACGGCAAGAGCGATAAAGCAAACGTTGAAGGTCTATGTTTTCTTCTATGATATCGGATAAGATCGGATTTTCGTAAATACCTTTGAATCTTTCAAAAACGCGTTGGTTTTCTTCATCCAAAAAGTGCCCGATTTTTTCCATTACCGTCACTGTATCTACTTTTTCTTTTGGATGCTGTCCTAAGGAAACCAGTTTACCGAAAAGTTTATCAACATTGGTCATGTTGAAGTTTCCGGCCATTACCAAATTCCGGCTTCGCCAGTTGCTTTGACGTAGCATCGGATGACAGTTCTCCACTTCGTTGGTGCCGTGGGTACCATACCGTAAATGCCCTAGCCAAACCTCACCTGTAAAAGCAAGGTTCTCTTGGAGCCATTCGGCGTCATTTGCTTTGTCTTTATTGTTTTTCAGGCCTTTCCGGAATTTCTTGTGTATTTTCGAAAAAATATCTGTGAGAGGCTGAGGTTCAACAGAGCGGTATCTGCTGATATATCGCTTGCCAGGTGGCACATCGATTTTGATATTTGCAACCCCGGCTCCATCTTGTCCCCGGTTTACCTGTTTTTCCATCATTACTGATAATTTATGAACCGCATAAAGAGGCGTTTCATATTTATCTATGTAATATTGGTAAGGTTTTCTAAGACGAACAAGTGCTATACCGCACTCATGCTTTATTGCGTCGCTCATAGGTCGAGTTTTGCGTTAGAATTGGATTCTTTTGCAGTTTAAAAAAGCTTACTCTTAATCGTAATAATTTCTTAACGAACAATTAATAATCTTAGTTCGAGAAACAGCCACAAAGGTACAAATCCTTTAACTTATAAATGTCTATTTGGCTACAATTTATAAATTAATTTAAGAATTAATATCCTGCCAAATGCTTTACATTACGTTTTGATTTATTCGGGAAGATTAGAAATTTTTTTTTGTACTTTACTAATTTTTTAGATGGAGAGTATGGTAAATAGAACTTTGCCTTTCAAGTTCATAAATTCATTCAGGAATAATGCTATATAAAACCAAAGGCATTGCGCTCAGTTACATCCGGTTTAAGGAATCCTCCATTATTGCTAAGATTTATACAGAATCTTTTGGCATACAGTCTTATATTGTCAATGGAGTAAGGAATGCAAAATCCAAAGGAAATAAAATTGCATTATTTCAGCCTCTTACTTTATTAGATTTAGTGGTTTATCACAAAGGGAAGAACGACGCTGTTCATAGAATTAGTGAGATCAAATGCACTACCCCATTTCATTCCATACCCTTTGAAATGAGTAAATCGGCAATTGCTTTGTTCCTTACAGAAATATTGTCGAAGACTTTAAAGGAGGAGGAAAAAAATGAAGAATTATTTCAATTTCTTGAAAATTCAATTTCAGATTTGGATCACTTGGTTTCCAATTTTGAAAATTTCCACTTGCAATTTCTGGGTCATTATGCAGCGTTTTTAGGATTCGGAATTGAAAGCGTTTCAGATTTGGAATCTGAATTAAAACAAAATAATTACCCCTATTTAATGAATCCAGCTGATAGTAAAATAATGTCCGAAATACTTTCAAATGCTGCCTATGGTAACATAAAAATGGAAAGGAGTACCAGAGCGGCTATGTTAGACAAGTTTTTGTTTTTTTATAAAATTCACATCGAAGGGCTAGGAGAAATTAAGTCTTTAGACGTTTTAAAGGTGGTGATGCGGTAAGGGCATTGTTGATATTTGACTTTATCTGGACTTTTTTAGTACAATCGGCCGCCCGCCATCCGCTTTCAAATTATCCCTGAAAAGATTTTCAAGCTGATCGCGAGCTTCGGTTTTTTGATAATTGTCAGCTACATACAAAACCAGACTTGATAAGATCTATTAGTCAGTTGGCACAATTTTTTAACTTTAAAATTCTTAACTCGATAAATACCATGGAAAAAATAGCTGTATTCTTATTATTAAGCACGTTCACATTTGCCCAAGCACCTGTTGGAGCATGGAAGTCGCAGGAACCTACTGGAAGCACCTCCACTTTAATAGTTACCGATAACTATTTGACCATTGCTTCATATAGTGTACTCAACAAATATTTTGAACGTACCGAAGGTGGGCCGTTCACGATGGAAGGCGACCAGATGGTT
Source organism: uncultured Dyadobacter sp. (assembly GCA_963976315.1). GTDB lineage: Bacteria > Bacteroidota > Bacteroidia > Cytophagales > Spirosomataceae > Dyadobacter. The sequence continues at coordinate 579 of CAXBLH010000513.1, read as the reverse complement.
TATACTCCTGAATTCAATTCCGCTGATACGGCGAAAATCGGTGTTCCAGTTCGATTTACAGTTACTCGTAAAGAGGGAGTCTTGACCTTAAGTTATAAATATGCTTGGGTGTGGATGTTAATAGACGATGCTAAGAATGTACCAATGGCTGGTGCTTGGCACATTACCGAACGAGCACAAAATGGTTCTGATGATTTGGTGAAAATTCATCAAAAGGGTACCAGAAAAACAATCAAAATGTTGTCCGGAACCCGTTTTCAGTGGTTTGCAATTGACCCAGCTGTGAAGGGTTTTTATGGAACCGGGGGTGGTACCTATGATATCAAGAACGGAAAATATACGGAACATATCCAGTTCTTTTCCAGAGACAACAATCGTGTTGGAAACGACTTGACTTTCGATTGGAAATTAGAAAATGGACGTTGGGATCACAGTGGTAAAAGCAGTAAAGGCGACCCTATTCATGAGGTTTGGGAAAAAATAAAGTGATTTAATAATAGATTAGGCACTGTGCCTTCGCAGTCCCTCTGGTTATTTTCCGCCATCACGTACCGTGGCAATCAACCGTTCTACGAGCCG
>CAXBLH010000512.1:0-3927 GCA_963976315.1 uncultured Dyadobacter sp. | reverse complement strand
AATAGGAGCTATCTTTATTTTACTCATTTAATTATCAAACTTAACATTTTTATTAACATCTACTGTTTTTGGTTGTTTTTGTTTACTTAAATTAACATTTGCTCTTAATTGTGCAATATCTTCTTGTGAATCTATGCGATCAGCTGCTATATCCGCAGTTTGTTGCATTTTTTCTTCGTCTAAACCAAATCTAATTTGATCAGCCATTGATTTAACTTCCAAAATAAGCTCATCTACCCGAACAGGCCCCTTTTGCTCCTTTTTTCCCTCAAAACCAGTTTGGGCCAAACTCAACATACTGTTGGTTAATAACTCAAGCTTTTCCGATTCCTGGAGCACCGTCCTGAAAGAATCCCGTGCGCTTTCCGAATTCGCCCTATTAGCCAGTCCCAGCTGAGCTTCCCCGCTAATCACCGTTAGTGGAGTTTTGAACTCATGAGAAGCATTACTTACGAAGTTATTCTGTATCTCAAAGGTTATCTCCAGTCTGTTTAGCATATCATTAAAAGTTTGTGAAAGATCTGCAATTTCATCTTTGCTATCTTCAAAACTTAGCCGTTGATTTAAACTATAGGCGCTAATACCCTGAACATTGCTTATTATTTTACGGATGGGGAGAAAAACCTGTTTAGAAAAAATCATCCCAGTTGTAAATACGAAAAACATAGAGATTACAAAACCAATTAAAAGGAGTTTTTTAAGGTTTTCCATTTCTTCTAGCCCATATAAATCTACTGCCGAAGAAATAATGATAATATTTTCACCTGCCCGATCAATACGTAAACCCACATAAGAGGTGTCGTTATGAAAAAAACGGGCTGGTTCCTTCCGAATTATCTGGTCATAGAAGGTGGGCGGTAAGGGTAAAGATTCCTTAATTTTCAGGATTCTGTCCGCCTCCTGATTTTTCAAGATACGGTGCTCTTCTTCGGGCAAATCTCCAAGATGCTGCTCTTTAATGTTATGATAGATGGAGGTTTGTGATTTATTTTCGTTCAAAGCGGCGTGACCCACAATATCCGCACGGACTTCGAGCCGATGAAAAAAACTTTCGAAGGTATTTTCAGAGGCAAAAATGTAAATAAAAACACTCAAAGATACAATGATGCCCGCGGTAAGAATTGTAAATAATAGTGTAATTCTATTTTGAATTTTCATAGGAAAGTCGCATTACATATCCCATTCCGAAAACTGTATGAATGAGTCTTTTATCAAAATTCTTATCAATTTTTTTTCTCAAATAGTTGATATAAACATCTACTACATTGGTCCCCAAATTAAAATTTATATCCCACACATTTTCTAGGATCTCAATCCTATTCAGCACCCTGTTTTGGTTAAGGAGTAAAAACTCCAAAAGTCTAAATTCCGTGGCTGTCATTTCAATGGTTTTTGAATTTCTGTAAACTAATTTGGATGACTTATGTAAAACTAAATCATCTATTGTAAGGATATCATTACTTTTTTCAAGGTCTACCTCCTTCCCTCTTCTTACCAAAGTCCGAATTCGAGCTTCTAGTTCAGCCAGTTTAAAAGGTTTTGTCAAATAATCGTCGGCTCCAGCATCTAGCCCCGACACAATGTTTTCGGTAGTACCTAATGCGGTTAGCATTATGATAGGTACACGATTTTTAAGCTGTCGTATATTTCTACAAACCTCCATTCCATTCATAACCGGTAGCATCAAATCCAAAATAATAAGATCAAATTGATGGTCCAACGCCATATTTAACCCCGACTTACCATCCAGTGCAATTGTTATTTCATACCCTGCCAAAGAAAGACTTCTTTGAATAACTGAAATAACATTCGGTTCATCCTCAACTAATAAAATTTTCATATCCAAAAATTCATGCGGAAAACTTTATGTAACTTTTCTAATAGATACAAGCACAATTATAGGGGGTTTTAGTTCATTTCCCTTATAATTATTTGCAGTTAAATGATCGTTAACATCTGTTAACGTATCAAAATATTGGGTTTAAACCATAGAAGTGTTATTTTTGAATGATTAGACAGTTCTATTAGCCACTATGCGGAATAGTTTTAATCTTTCTTCAATTCATTATAAAAGTATTAATTTTTTAATATACTGATATCAATCAGCACATGACAAAAAGAACTTTTGTATTGTTGTTAAGTCTTTTTCCGCTTATTACCGGTTTTGGTTTTTCACTTCCTGAAATAGCTAATGACACGCTTGTAGCCCAACTTTTTTTTAATAGGGAGTGCGGTAACGATAACGGGCAGATTGACTCTGAGGAGGTAGCGTTCGATTTCGCTTATGACGACAATCAGGCTACCATCTGTGCTGATATTTCGGAATGGCGAGAGAATATCAACTATTTATTAAGAATCCGAAATCATTCATTTCGTTTTCTCGGAATTGAAAATACCGAATTCAGTACTTATAAATACCACTATCAGTTTCTAAGCGTCCAGCTTTCTAAATCCATTTTTTTAATCGAAATAAATGGATTTTTACGACCCGAATACTACCAATTTCTACATAGACTTTGTCCATTCTAGTATTATGGAATGATTTTTGTACACAAACACGTACACTACATTACATATTTTGCTAAACTTTTCTTATATTATCTGTCGCTCAGATCTTCTATTCTTAAAATAGATTTGAGTGCTACGAGTACTATTACTACCTAATCATCAGTTTCTTTATGAAAAATTATTTTTGGCCAACAATTGTTTTGGCTTTATCCGTATTTTTTACGTCTTGCACTACCCAGAGTGAAACCGTTTCTGACAGCAAGGATTCGGTACTAACCATACCTGTGGCGAGGCTTTATCCTCAAAACACCCAGTTGCATAGGGAATATGTGGGCTCCATTAATGCGATTAAAAATGTGGAAATTTATGCCCGAGTAAAGGGCTATCTGGAAGAGGTATATGTGGATGAAGGAAAATCAGTAAAAAAAGGCCAAGTGCTTTTCCGGATCAACAATGAAGAATACTCTGCTGATTTGGCCAAGCAAAAAGCCAACTTACAAAGTGCTATTGCTCAAGCAAAAGGAGCAGAACTCGAAGTGAACAGAGTAAAAGTATTGGTTGAAAAAAATATTATTTCAAAAACTGAACTAGAAGTTGCAAGGGCAAATTATGCGGCAGTAAAAGCAAAAATTGAAGAAGCAAACTCTGCCGTAACCAACTCAAGTATACAGCTAGCACATACACAAATACGTGCTCCTTTCAACGGAATAGTAAACCGTATCCCCTTAAAAATAGGTAGCTTAATTAATGAAGGAACACTTCTTACTTCTATATCCGACAACAGTAATGTTAACGTTTATTTCAATGTATCAGAAAACGAATACCTTGAATTTGTAAAAGCTCGTAAAGAGTCCCATGAAGATGGAGACATCGTGGACTTAGAGTTAGCGGACGGTACCTATTTTTCAGAGAAAGGAAAAATAGAAACCATGGAAGGACAATTTGATGAAAGCACAGGATCTATCGCCTTCCGTGCCCGTTTTTCAAATCCAGAACGTATTCTGAAACATGGCTCTACAGGTACAATCCGGTTAACCAATTCGGTGGATGATGTATTGTTGGTGCCACAAAAAGCTGTTTTTGATATTCAGGACAAAAGTTTCGTATATGTGGTCGGCACCGACAACCAAATCAAAACCAGAACTTTCGTTCCTAAGCTACGTATCGGTGATTACTACATTGTCAAGTCGGGATTACAAACCGGAGACAAAATTGTGTACGAAGGTATTCAGGTTCTAAAAGATGGGATGACGATCAAGCCAAAGTTGGTCGCACTTGATGGCAACCAAGTTTCTAAAAAAGAGGAGAAAAATCTTTCTGCAAGCCGTTAGTATTCCTATTCCAAAAAATATTATAACCTCATTATGTTTCAAAAATTTATAGAGCGGCCAGTACTCTCCCTGGTCATCTCGATATTCA
>CAXBLH010000511.1:0-3932 GCA_963976315.1 uncultured Dyadobacter sp. | reverse complement strand
ACTGACCGAAAGCAAGGTTAAAATCATTAAAAAGCTGTTAAAAAACGACAACAACCGCCTAAAAATGATTGCAAAACAATTTGGAATTACACATACCCAGCTGAATAGAATACGATCAGGAGAAAACTGGAAGCATGTCACAATCGACGATTAATTGCTAGCCGAAGTGTTTTTTTCAAGGGTCGAAACCGTATAACCGCTCCCGTTCGACCCATCTTCGTAATCTACTACGGTTCCAACGACATACATGAGATGTCTTTTGTCAATATAAACTTTCACACCGTCAACGAGGTATTCGTTGTCGTCTGACTGTTTTGTGTCAAAACCAAGCACAAAGGAACCACTACATGCGCCACCTTTGATGCCAACTCGAAGGCCATATTCAGCTGGAATTTTGTTATCAGTCAAAGTTGATAAAATTTCTTCTTTGGCTCTTTCGGTAATATTAATGGGATCAAACATAGATTTCTAAAACTAAAAAATACGACCGCAAATAGTCGTAATACACTAATGTAAGAGAATTGTTTTCAAAATAATTCAACATGATAGTTGAAAATATTCATGAAATGTAGGAGAGATCCGCTGTCCTTTCAGTTAATCCTAATAATTTTGAAAATTCTAGACTTAAAAAGATCTCTCAATGAAACTCCCTATTCTATTAATTTCTGGCTATATACTAGTAAGCATTTTAATAATTCTTGGAATCTACTTTATTACCCATTCTGTAATTGACAAAATTATTACGTACAAGAAAGAAGCACTTAAATTAAAATCGCGGCAAGCTATTACGAACAATCAAATTCAGGCATTTGAACGAATGACCTTGTTCCTAGAACGGTTGTCCCCAGGAAATTTATTACTTCGTCTTACTTCCTCCTCATTGAGTGTATTAGAACTTCAGCAGATTCTCTTGTCAGAAGTCCGACAAGAGTTTAACCATAATGCGGCCCAACAAATATATATTAGCAGCGGTACTTGGGAATTAGTAGCCCAGGCAATGAACGAAATAGTCACGATTATTAACCAGTCGGCCACCGAACTAAAACCGGAGGATCCAGCAGGAGCTTTGTCTAAAAAAATTCTAGCAAAAGTCATGGATTTGAAAGTGCAGCCTACTGAAAATGCGCTGCATGCAGTCAAAAAGGAATTTTCGGAACTATTTTAGTGCTATCCAAATTGAACATATACTATTTGAAACGAATTAAATTGGAATCCGCTGTTGAGAAACAGCTCATCGCAGCATGTTATACCCCAAAAATTTAGAACAAAAACTAGGTTTCGATAAATTACGAACTTGGTTACATGAAGCCTGTATCAGTACACTAGGGCAATATTATGTTGAAAAAATAAGATTTTCGGACAACTTTGGAATGGTTGAAAAGCTAGTAAGCCAAACTGCCGAAATGAAGAACATATTAGAAATTGGCGAAAATTTTCCTTCCCAAAATTACCTTGATGCAACCCCCCAGTTAAAAAAAGCTTCGATCGAAGGCATGCTGTTAACTCAAGAGGAGTTTTCGGACTTAAAGGTTTCGTTACATACTATTAACCTGTGTTTGCAGTTCTTTGACAAACAGGAGCCAGAGGCGTTTCCACTGTTATCGGAATATGCCAAAACCATCAAAATAGAAAAACAAGTCACAGAAGCGATCGACCGTATTTTTGACGACCGTGGACAAGTGAAGGATAGTGCTTCCACGGAATTAGGACGGATTCGTCGTAAGTTAATTTCGGAGCAGTCCAGTATACGACGTAAACTTGATAACATTCTCAAATCGGCAAAAAATAGTGGTTGGATTGGGGAAGAAGTATCACTTACGGTCCGGAACGGACGAATGGTCATTCCTATTGTAGCAGAGCATAAACGGAAGCTGAAAGGTTTTATTCATGACGAATCGGCCACCGGACAGACCGTATTTATAGAACCCACTGAAATATTTGAGTCGAACAATGAAATAAGAGAACTTGAATATGAGGAACGCAGGGAAATTAATAGAATTTTACTTGAACTTACCGGGAAGATAAGACCCTTTGTGCCCGAATTACAAAAAGCCTATTTCTTTTTGGGGCTTCTGGATTTTTTACGTTCAAAAGCCAAGTTAGCCATCCAGCTTTCCGCCACCAATCCCCACTTTCTTAACCAACAACTGGTAGAATGGCACGATGCAAGGCACCCTATTTTACACGTTTCTCTCGAAAAAGCAGGCAAAAAGGTAGTACCCTTAAATATTGAATTGAATTCTGAAAACAGAATTTTGATCGTTTCAGGACCTAATGCCGGGGGTAAATCTGTTGCGTTAAAAACAGTAGGTTTGATTCAGTATATGTATCAGTGTGGCCTGTTAGTACCTTTAAGAGAAGATTCTAAAATTGGTTTTTTTCAAAATATCTTTATTGATATTGGCGATGAGCAGTCATTGGAAAATGATCTCAGTACCTATAGCTCCCACCTAACCAACATGCGCCATTTCCTTGCCATGGCTAATAAACGTACTTTATTCTTGATAGACGAGTTCGGGACAGGTACCGAACCGGGTCTGGGAGGAGCCATTGCAGAGGCGATATTGGAAGATATAACCCAATCGGGTGCTTATGGCATGATCAATACGCATTATACGAACTTAAAAGTATTGGCCGACAAAACCGAAGGGCTCATCAACGGCGCAATGCGGTTCGATGGAGAAAATTTGGTACCTCTTTATCAGTTGGAAATTGGCCGTCCGGGTAGTTCATTTGCCTTTGAAATTGCTTCTAAGATAGGGTTACCAAAAGGAGTTATAAACAAAGCCAAGGACAAATTAGGAAGACAGCAGGTTAATTTTGAAAAGCTACTCAAAGAACTCGACATTGAAAGAAAGGTATTTGCGGAAAAGAATATTTCGGTAGGTATTAAAGAGCGGAAATTAGCGCAGGATCTAAAAGAGTACAATGCGTTAAAAAGCAAACTGGAAACCAATGAAAAGAAAATAGTCAATGAAGCGAAGAGTAAAGCAAAAATACTTTTGGCGGATGCAAACCAGTTGATCGAAAACACCATTCGTGAAATAAAAGAAAATAAGGCGGAAAAGGAAAAGACTAAAAAAGTCCGCAATACGATTGATCAATTTGCAAAAACCGCTCTAATACCGGAAGATGTACCAGAAGAACTTCCGGCAGAAGATATCTATGAACCTGAAAATGGAAAAATAGAAGTGGGAAATTATGTCCGAATATCGGGGCAAACTGCCATTGGACAGGTTTTGGCCCTTCGCGGTAAAGACGTAGAACTGAGCATCGGCGATTTGAAATCAACTATCAAGCTTAACCGACTAGAAAAGGTTTCAAAAAAAACCTTTAAAGCGGCTACTGGGGAAAAGGAGGTCAGGTCTGGCTCTCGTGGGGTTGACCTCAATGAAAGGATGCTTAATTTCAATTTTAATTTGGACATTCGTGGAAAGCGTGGTGAAGAAGCCCTTGGCATCGTAGATCAATTTATGGACAATGCCATTATGCTTGGCTATGACGAACTACGGGTTATACATGGCAAAGGGGACGGCATTCTACGAACTTTGATAAGAAACCATTTACGAGGTTACTCTCAAGTGGCAGGTTTTAGCGATGAACATGCCGACCGAGGTGGTGCAGGAGTTTCTATCGTTAAACTAAAATAAAATCAGTGAAGGAGCCATTTTTCAATTTTGGCATAAGGTATTTCCCCTTTGAAAAATGGCTCCGAAAACTTTTGAAAATCATACCGATCATAGAATCTCAAGGCATCTGCGCGCGCATCACACCAAATCCTACGATAGCCTTCCTTGGAAGCATAAGCCAGTACATAGTCCATCAGTTTGGCACCATAACCTTTATTACGGTATGGGGCCAAGGTAGCAAATTTCCGAAAACGCAGCGATTCGTTTTGCCCAAATAATGAAATGATGGAAACAAGCTTATTG
>CAXBLH010000510.1:0-3962 GCA_963976315.1 uncultured Dyadobacter sp. | reverse complement strand
TTGTCACTTTTAGCAACTAAAAATGATTTGGTCCAACTTTTACCATCATCATAGCTAATTCTTAAGGTTAAATTATCACGATTTTGGGTATCGGCGGCATTCGAAAATGCGAGTATATGCTGCTTCTTGTGCTTTCCAATCGTCAAAATACTACCTTCACACACTGGGTCTGGAAGATTCTTATCAAAATAGATAGTATCCCATTTTGCACCACCATCACTGCTTATGGCCACAATCCTTGCTCGTACATCTCCTTTTTGATTTCTTGCGTTAAACATAACCCTACCACCTGAAATTTCAGCAGCCGTAGCTTCATTGGAGCCTTCGTAAGCGATAGATTCACTGATGCCAAACGTCTTACCGTGGTCATCAGTGTAAAATCCGTGAGCTTGGTAATCCTGGGCATTGGGCTTTGGATTACCTTGCGAATGGTTGGAAGCAATATAAATTCTGCCTTTGAATGTGCCCGATGTTAGTTGCATTCCATGGCCAGGAGTGTTTGCATAGCTTCTCCAATCTTCTTCAAAATTATACGCCACATTTACATTGGGCTGCTTGGGTTTATGAACTTGTAGGGTTATGTTCACAGGTTCCTCCCAACTTACACCACCATCTAAGGAGGTCTTATACCAAACTTCTCGTAGTCCGTTGCCTTTTCTTACTTCTCCCTCATGATTATTTCCTGTATTGTAAAACAAAAACAATCTGCCTTTTGGGAAAGATGGATCCGTTAAGTCCATAACTGGTGCTGGGTTTCCTGCTTGCAAATGCTCATAATTGGCCACCACCATCAACGACGACCAAGTTTTGCCTTTATCGGCACTCCTTTTCATAACGATGTCTATATCGCCAAAATCCCCACTTCCTGCCACGCGTCCTTCGGCAAAAGCCAGTAGGTCGCCATTTGGCGCTTTTACTATTGCTGGTATACGGAAAGATTTATATCCTTCCGTATCCGACTCAAAAACAGTAATTTGAGCAGAAGCAACGAGTTGACTTAGTAAAATGATTATAATGATTCGAGGTATCAATTTCATATTTTTAAACTATTTTATTTGGAATTATCGATTGGTTAATGAGTCTTATTTAGCTCCTTTAGTAACTGAGAACAGTACCATTCTTGTCTAGGCAAATGAAATGGTCCTTTAAATAAGTTTCCTTTCGCTGTTTGTGCAACGGTGCCTTCTCTGTGCAAATACCCAAACCATTCACCGTGTACGGGATCATGAAAATGGCCATAGGCGTAATCATGAACCATTTTATGCCAAGTTGCATATTTTTGATTTCCAGTAAGTGTATAAGCCAAAAGCGTAGCAATAATTACTTCATTATGTGGCCACCAGAATTTCATATCCTGCCAATATTCCTGTACGGGCTTGTTGTAGACATCTCTAAAATAAAAAATACCTCCATGTTCTTTGTCCCATCCCCGCTCCCACATATAATCCAACATTTTACAACCCAAGGCTATTAAATGTGGATCATGATTGCGATGTTTCGCTTCGTGTAATATAAACCAAGCACCTTCGATAGCATGTCCGGGATTCAAGGTTCGGCCATCGATATGATTTATAATACTGCCGTCCGGAGCTACCTGCTCCATCACACACTGCATATCATCTTTCACAAAATCGGTTTCAATTTCCTTGATATACTGATCAATAAGTACATCACACCTTGGATCTCCAATGGTTTCACGTAACTGTTGGGCGGTGTTCATCATAATCATCGGAACCCCTATCCCTTTGGCCGGACGCGTGGCCGTAAACTTCGGCTCCAATAAGCCAGGTTTGGTGGCGTATTCGATACATTTTCCAAATAATTCACGTGCCTTATCAGCTGCCTGCTGGTTTCCAGAGGCTTTGGCATAAGCAGCGTTTGCAATTACTGCAAATGTTTCTGAGAAAAAGTAGCGACGTTTTCGAATTGGATCTCCTTCACGTGTAACATGAAAAAACATTCTACCATCGGTATCAAAGCAATGTTTATTTATAAAATCAATCCCCGATTTCGCTCCATCAAGCCACTCTTTTTTGGCTTCAACGGTGTTATATAATGTGGCCAATAACCATGCCGTACGGCCTTGAATCCAAACTGCCTTATCGTCATCCAAAAGAGTGCCGTCCTGCTCTCGCATCAGAAGGTAACCACCCCATGTTTCATCCATAGACCTGGGAAACCAAAAAGGCAAGGTATCCTCCAACAATTGTTTGCTATAAAAAGCTTCCAGACTTTCAAGGTCTGTATGGGTATATTTCATTAGTTACAAAGGTTTATTCAAGGGATATAGAAAAAGAGATTTACCACATATCGTAAATGGTTAGCCCTGTCAAATCTCGATCTTGGGGCATGAGTAAACTAAATAAATATCCAAAAACTACGCAGCTTAACAAGCCCGTAAAAGCATACATAAGCAAGTGTATAGCTGTGAATTGCTGAATAACTATTTGAGTAACACAGCTAATGGCCATTCCCGCCATTACCCCATTACCGTTTGCTCTTTTGGTAAAAATCCCCAATAGAAAGGCACCGCCAATGCAGCCAGTAAATAACCCTAATATAGTATTGAATTTATCCCAAAGTGAAGAAATGCCTCTGTGCGCCATATAAAGGGCTATGCAAGTTACAAAAACACCCAGTAGCAAAGTGGCCGCCCTCGCAAAAAACAAAGTTTGTTTAGGGGTAACATCGGGTCTTAATTTCTGGTAAAAATCGGTTGTCAAAAGGGTAGCGGTGGAATTCATACTCGCCTCTGTACTACTCATTGCTGCGGCAAAAATTCCTGCAATGAGCAAACCTGATAAACCAGCCGGTAGCTGACTTACAATGTACCAGGGAAATATATTATCCTGGTCACTTAAGGCCATGTTCACTTGGGTGGGCTGTTCTCTAAAAAACAAAAAGAGTAAGGTACCTATTGAGAAAAATACCAGGGTAGAAGGCAATGTTAGCCATGCACCTATTTTAAGACTTTTGATAGACTCCTGTTCCGACTTGGTGGTTAGATAGCGCTGTACCGTCGTCTGATCGGTACCGTAAGTCAGCAAACTGATGGCCATCCCTCCCACAAGAACGACCCATAACGTAGGTTCGTTAAAATCAAATCGTAAATCGAAAACTTTTAACTTTTCAAATTGGCTGACTGCTTGAACACCGGCATCCCAATCCTGAATTTGGAAAGGCAAATAAAATAGACAAAATAAGGCACCGGTAGCGAGTATCATAACTTGAATGACCTCCACCCAAATCACGGCCTCAATTCCCCCTTTAACGGTAAAAAATATACTAATTGCACCAATCAGGAGAATACAAATATTTACATCAATACCAGTAACAAGCGTAAGTGCAATACTTGGAAGCAGCACCACAATGCCCATTCTGCCAATCTGCAATAATACGTAAAGTGCGGAAGCCATTACCCGAGAACCATAATTAAAGCGTTTACCCAAATATTCATAGGCCGATGTAACCTTTAATCTCCTGTAAAACGGAATAAAATAATGAGCTACGATGGGCATTACCATAATGATGGTCATCAATAAAAAAAAGTAAGTCCAGTCGGTACCATAGGTTTTGGCTGGGATACCCATAAATGTAATGGCGCTGAGTTTTGCACCAAATATACTGATCCCCGCCGCCCATTGCGGAATCCGTTCTCCACCTTTAAAGTAGTCGTTGGTATTATTGGTCTTGCCAGTGAAAAGAAATCTCCCGGCTGTCATTAACAGAAAACAGATCAGTAAAACGGCCGAATCGATCCATGAAAAAAAAGATTCATGCTGAATTTCCCCTTTTAAAATTACCGGAGTACGTGTTCCTGGACTAACTTCACCACTTGGAATAAAAAGGGTATTACCCCATTTTACAGCGGTGGTAGTAACCTGTGCGGCAGTGGGTAGTTCACCAATACCAGTCCAAGCATCGGTAATGGTGTTGTACAAATAAATGGTCCTACTAAAACC
>CAXBLH010000509.1:0-3980 GCA_963976315.1 uncultured Dyadobacter sp. | reverse complement strand
TTATCAGGATTGGTGCTGACGTAGTGGGATTAAAAAATTATTGTCAGGATTTAGTAGCAAGTTTCGGTGATACCGTTTCAAAACCTAGTGCCAACTCCTATTTGGAAAATTAAATAGCCCATGATCAAACGTAAACTTGGAAATACTGGCCTTTCTGTATCCGAAATTGCTTTTGGTGGGGTGGAGATAGGCCTTCCTTATGGTTTTGGTGTTGAAAGCCATGCGGATATGTTGTCCAAATCCAGTGCTATCAAGTTGTTACACCAGGCATTGGATCAAGGCATTAACTTCTTTGACACTGCCCGTATGTATGGAGAAAGCGAAAGCATTATGGGCGAAGCATTTAAGAATAAAAGGCATGAAGTCATATTGGCATCAAAATGCACCCATTTTAGAGATAGCAAAGGTAGACTTCCAGCAAATTCAGAATTAGGGTTGTTTATAGAAAATTCTATAAACGAAAGTTTGAAAGCGTTACAAACGGATTACTTGGATATTTTCATGTTACATCAAGCAGACCTTGAAATACTTGAAAATCCAGTAATTGCCGAAGTTTTCGCATCTCTGAAAAAAAGTGGAAAAATTAGATTCACAGGTGCTTCCACCTATAGTTGCCAAGAAACGAATTTCGCCATTGCATCCGGCAATTGGGATGTGATACAGTTACCGTTCAATTTAATGGATCAACAGCATGCTCCTTGTTTTGAGGAAGCCCGAAAAAAAGGAATTGGGATTGTCGTTCGGTCGGTGCTCATGCGTGGGTTCTTAAGTGACCGTGGTGCCAGCCTCCACCCTGCCCTGTCTCAAGTTGAAAAACATATAAAAAGTTATGATATGCTGTTGAATGCCTCCTTTCCTGACTTACCTACCTTAGCCACCAAATTTGCGCTGTCGTTCGATAATGTTTCCGCGGTGTTAGTGGGTATAGACAAGGTGTCCTATTTGGAGAAAGCTCTAGCCACGGCGAATGGCCAGTATATGGATCTTAATTTTTTGAATCTAGCCCAATCAAAAGCCTATCCAGAACCTGAATTCCTGAATCTTCCCTATTGGGATAGAATGGGTTGGTTGAAATAATAGAACAAGAATTTCTAGTTTAAAATAACAAATTAGTACAAAGCATTGCAGCTATCAAAATATGATTAAAATCGGAATAATAGGGATGAGTGAAGGAAATGCCCACCCCTACTCTTGGTCGTCTATTATCAATGGTTTTTTCGACGGAAACGAAATAAATCAAGTGGGATATCCCGGTGTAACGGCCTATTTAAACGCCAATCAAGACACGGTAGGTATACATGGTGCCGAGGTAACACATGTGTGGACTCAAGATAAATCCATGTCTGCAAGCATTGCCCAAAGTGGTCGGATTCCGCATATAGTGGATGAACTTTCTGAAATGATCCCTTTTGTAGATGCGGTTATTTTGGCAAGGGACGACCCAGAAAACCATGTTGAAATGTCGAGGCCATTTATCGAAGCAGGTATACCTATTTTTATAGATAAACCCCTGGCTATTAACCACGAAGACCTCGCATGGTTTGTAGAACAGGAACAAAATGGCAGTTTCATCATGTCATGTTCTTCGATGCGCTATGCCAATGAATGCCGCATATTAAAGACGGACATGAGTAAATTGGGTAAGATTGAGCTGGTTACGGCCGTTGGAAAAAAAGACTGGAAAAAATATGGTGTTCATTTGCTGGAAGCCATTTTCGCGTTACTGGATGATCCAAAAACGGTTTCAGTACAAAACGTCGGCTCAACTGACAAGGCAATAGTACATCTTGAACTTGAGAACGGCATCCAAGTAATGGTTCACATTTTTCAAAATATTAGTCCTACTTTCCAATTGTCAGTATTTGGAAGTGACGACTGGGAAAAGGTAGAAATAAAGAATTCTTATTCCATGTTCCGAGATAATATAATTGAATTTATCAGGTCGGTACAAGAAGGAAAATCTCGACTACCATTTCATAAAACCGAGAATATCATCAAAACCTTAATTGCAGCACACGAGAGTCTGGGAGCTGGTGGAAAAGTAATACGACTGTAAAGAACAAACGAACTAAAAAAACTATTAGCCTTTCTATTTATGAATGTTAAAGACCTATTAAGCCTTAAAGGAAAAACGATATTAGTCACAGGGGGCTCGGGACAATATGGGAAATGTATTGTAGAAGGTTTGGCCGAAGCCGATGCAACCGTAATCACGACTTCCCGGCGGTATGATAGTGCCAAAATTACTGCTGAGATGTTTCGCACCAAAGGTTTTGACGTACATCCAATGGAAGTGGACCAAGCTGATTCTAAGTCGATCCAAAAAGCAAAAGAACAAATCGTTAAAGATTTTGGCAAACTAGATGGCTTTATCAATAATGCCGTTTCCCGGCCTATGAAGGGGTACAATGCACCCATGGAGCAATTCGAAGAGTCCATGCAGGTAAATGCAACGGGAATGATGGAATTACTTCGTGAAATGACCGCTCTCATTGTCGATAGTGGTGGAGGTAGCGTCATCAACATTAGTTCCATGATGGGTATGCGTGGGCCAGACTTAACTAATTATGAAGGCACTACCATGGGTGATCTTCCACCGGATTATTTCTTTCACAACGCCGGATTGATCAATTTGAACAGATATATGGCCAAAATGCTTGCAGGAAAAAATGTTCGTTTCAACTGTATCAGTCCGGGTGGTTTGTTTAATAATCAACCCCAGCAGTTTTTAGAAAATTATTGCAAAAAAGTACCACTAGGGAGAATGGCCAATACCGACGATATTAAAGGACTCATCGTATTACTTTCATCCAACGCAGGGGCATATATTAACGGAGAAAACATACTCATGGATGGTGGTCTAAACGCATAAATAAAATTCTTATAAAGAGTTAGAGCAAAAAAAACGAAGTGTCTAAAAAATAGTATCATTAATACCCACAAAAGTAGAAGAAGGGACATATCCCTGCCTTGTACATTTGTTTGAACTGATTTATAATAGCGAACCCCACTCCAAAAAACTTTGGGACAAAAAACTAAATAGCAATTTCTATGAAAAAGATAATTCATCCAGACCGTGACCCAAATTTTGCAACAGGAGCTTATTCCGATGGCATATTGGTCGACGGTTTTTTATTTGTAAGTGGTCAAGCTTCTGTAGATTTCAAAACTTCAAAATTTATTCTTGGAACTATTGAGGAGGAAACAAAGCGCACCATGGAAAATATAAAAGCGATAGTAGAAAGCGCTGGGGCGACGATGGAAAACGTAGTCAAATGCACGGCACACCTTAAAGACATTAACGAATTCGATCGCTACAATACCGTGTACGATTCCTATTTCTCGGGAATAAAACCAGCTAGAACTACGGTACAATCCGTATTAGGAGAAAATATTAGAGTAGAAATAGATTGCATCGTTAAAATGCCAACTAACTAAACCCGATTTATGCGAGATATTCGACAAACAGCTGAAATTACCGTGGGTGTTGTCGGTTTGGGATTAATGGGCAGCAGCATTGTAGCTTCTTTGTTGATATCCGGACATAAGGTAGTTGCTTTGGCACCCCTACCAGTGGACAAAAAATACGCATTTGATAAAATAAGTAGTCAGCTACTGCATGGCAAAGAAGCTGGTATACTGGATAAAAATGTTGAACAATACCTAGAAAACCTCACTATTTCTGACGACTACACTTCCTTAAAAAATTGTTTAATCGTGATGGAGTGCGTGATCGAAAATATTGAAATCAAGGCTGACGTTTTCAAAAAAATCACCGATAATGTAAGTAATCAAACCATTATTGGAACCAATACTTCTGCTATCCCGATCAGCAAATTACAACAACTCGTGGCGAACCCCGAACGTTTCATAGGCATACATTGGTCGGAACCCGCATTTATGACCCGGTTTTTGGAAATCACGTGTGGCGCCCAAACGGCACCCTCTAATGCCGACAAAGTATTTGCATTGGCCCATCA
>CAXBLH010000508.1:0-3997 GCA_963976315.1 uncultured Dyadobacter sp. | reverse complement strand
TTTTTTGAATCGAATACAGCTTTTGCCCATATCAAGTTTGGCTTTATTATGGTCAGAATAGGCGTTTCTAAACCAATTCATAAGCTTTTCATCCACATAAATACCCATATGGTATACTGCGATAAAGTTTTTTTGAGAAGCGATATTCATAAAAGGAAGGGGGAGTTTCGGATCACAATGATAGCCTGGAGGATACAGTGAATGAGGGACCACATAGCCGATCGTGCCGTAATTTATGGTTTCCAAAAAACCTTCCGGTAAACTATTTTTTATGGATTTTCTGAGCTGTTCAATGGCTATCTGACGTTCGGTGGGCAGTGCTGCAACATACTCCTCCACCGTGTTTGCTATTATTTTCATCAAAAATCAGGTTTAAAAGTTTCATTTTCTGGTATCCATTTTACTCGAATTATCTCGCTTTTAATACCAATTTTATCGAAAAAATGTTGCCAATGCAACTGCTGAGAGGAAAGATGATCTGTGGGTGATTTTATTTCATAAAAATGATATTCCTCTTCATTCCAGACAAATAGGTCAGGAAATCCACGTGTGTTTTCCCGGAGGTTATTAGCCATTTCCATCAATACTTGAATTAGCTGTTCAATACTTATTTTATCCACAATTTCCAGTGCTCGCTGGGAGGCTCCTTCGTACCAGCTTACTAATACATTGGCGGCTCCGTACATTTTTTCAAAAGTACTACTTAGTGCGTGGCGTATTTTGTCTTTCGAATCTAGTTCCATTATTCGCTTTTTAAGCAAACTTTCCCTTTTGAAATAGAAGTCCGGTAGGAAAAAATCGGAGGGCACACGTTGCAAGGGATTATGAATTGCTTGCACATTAGTATCGTAAATAATATCCCAAAACAGCAGTCCGAATAGATTTCGCCAGGGTTCATTCTCACTAAAAAATGCCTGATAACCCAAGGAGTTGTAATAAGCGATTGCACCCAGTTCTACTTGGAATTTATATTCAATGGGTATGCGAATTGTTTCCGCAGCTTTTAGTGCCTGTGTCGTTTTTTTTGTTGCCCGCTTTTTGGTATTTCTGATTTTTTCAGAATAGTCCATACTAAAAAATCGTTCATCCGCATTTTGTGGGTTTAGGAGTATTTCCTCACAAAGTGCTATTGCTTCATCATGCTCATTCAGTTTTGTAAGAATTCTCACCCGACGCTCGCGAGATGGTGAATGGTCGGTCAGCTGGAATATATTTAAGGCTTGGCTCAGCATTTTTTTTCGTTCCATCCATACAGCTATTTTTAATACAAATCGATTATAAGACGGTATAGCTACAAAACTTAGGTTGTTGGCAATTCCTGCCTGCCAGTTCATAAACCAGTCATAAATTTCTTCGGGAGGAAGCTCGCCTTGAATATGGTAGAATGTTTCAAAACGGATGGAAAGGTCATCATCGTTAAAGGGTTGAAAATGAACATGCCCAAGATCCCGCATCACAAATTCCGTCATATCGGTATGTCGATTCCCAAAGAATAGGAATTTCATAAGCATATATTCATTTTCGAAGTTCACCTTCACGATATTACTCAGGGTGGTGAGTAAGGGAATTAAAGCTTTGAAATCGTATTCATAAATAAGCCAACGCACCAAGTCCGGCTTTTTAATACTTTTAGCTGGTAGTATTTCAGGTTCTAGAAGTTTAGTAATCACCAATAGTTCTTCTTTGGTGAAAAGGTTTAGTATTTCAGGCAAATCCTCGTCATGCTCCTCTCGGGTGAAGGTTATAAAACCGGCTTGTAATAAGGCTTCGAGATGGGCGGGTAGATCTGGAATCTCATTATAACTTAACTTATCGGTTCTGAAAAACAACTTACTTCTATTACTGAAACGGATAAACAGGCATTGGGCATTCTCTGAAAGCTGGTCAAATTGGCTAAGAAATTTATTTTCCTCTGGAGTAAGTAATCCAAGGTATCTTTTTTTTACAAAATCCAGTAGGAGGCAAAAATAGGTATGGTAGTATTTGGGTGGGAGTTCTTGTGGGAATGCTTCGTTTTGCACAGATTTGCTTTTTATCAAATGATTTTAAATTGTTTCAAGATTACCAATTTTTGGTAAGCATATTTGTAACTGATTTTTTTAAAATTTCAAATAGAAACCAGGAAATGATCCGGATCCTTATTACGGACTGAGTAATCTCGATTTTTAGAAAAAAATTGGTTTTGGACACGAAATCTTCATAAAATTTTTTAAAAACCCATTTTAGTGGAATAATATTTCGTAAAAATTGTACTTTAATAAGTCATACTTGTCCGATTTTAAAGTAACGTAGCATATTATAAAGAATTAAATTACATTTGTTTTGAATGGAAAACAACTTTACAATCATATGATTACATTAGATTCCTACAATTTTTCCGGAAAGAAAGTTTTGGTTCGTGTCGATTTTAACGTACCACTTAATGAAAAATTTGAGATTACAGACGACACTAGAATTCGGGCTACGATACCCACAATCACAAAAATTTTAAATGACGGAGGTTCCGTTATTTTAATGTCTCATCTAGGTCGTCCTAAGGAAGGACCCACTGAGAAGTTTTCATTGAAGCACTTGGTAAACCCATTGTCATTGATATTGGGACGTACTATCAAATTTGCTGACGATTGTATTGGTGCTTCGGCCACAGAGCAAGCGGCATCTTTGGGCGCTGGTGAAGTGCTTTTGCTTGAAAACTTACGTTTTTATAAAGAGGAAGAAAAGGGCGACGAAGGGTTTGCTGAAAAGCTTTCTAAACTTGGAGACGTTTGGGTAATGGATGCTTTCGGAACCGCACACCGAGCGCATGCCTCTACCGCAGTAATTGGTAAGTTCTTTACTGATAAAGTGATCGGATATGTAATGCAAGCGGAGCTTGACAATGCCGAAAGATTATTGGAACATTCGGAACGCCCGTTTACGGCAATTATGGGTGGTGCCAAAATATCTGATAAAATATTGATTATCGAACGTTTATTGGATAAAGTAGATAACCTGCTTATTGGCTGTGGTATGTCTTATACTTTTTCAAAAGCTCGTGGTGGTAATATTGGAAATTCTTTGTGTGAGTCAGATAAAATGGACTTGACTTTAGAATTAATCAAAAAAGCCGCGGATAAAGGGGTTAACCTTGTACTTCCTGTTGACAATTTGGTAGCTGACGATTTCAGTAACAATGCTAATCGCCAAGTGGTTGGCGTAGGTCAAATACCTGATGGATGGGAAGGCTTGGATATTGGTCCCGAAACCATCAAATTGTTTTCTGAAATTGTTTCGAAATCCAAAACAATTTTATGGAATGGTCCTATGGGGGTTTTTGAATTCGCGAATTTTGCGAATGGAACCAACGCCATCGCTGAAACAGTGGTAGCTGCTACTGAAGAAAATGATGCATTTTCTTTGATAGGTGGAGGTGATTCTGCTTCTGCTATTAACAATGCTGGATATGGTGACCGTGTAAGTTATGTGTCTACCGGTGGTGGCGCATTGTTGGAGTACATGGAAGGAAAAGAACTTCCAGGTGTAACTGCTTTGAAAGCATAATTAACCTATATTTTTAATACAAAAAAGCCATCCTGCAATGCGGGATGGCTTTTTATATAACAAACCTAACTAATTTACTTAATTCAAAAATCTTAATTACTTCCTACTCGTTTTTGGATATCATCGGCACCAGTATTGCGTTGTCTGGCTCCTTTTACGTTTTGATTTCCAAAATTATAGGTAAACGATATCCGGAACTGCCGTGAAGGCCATTGCGATTTGACCGCAAAGTTAATGTCTTTATAATTCGCTTGTCCTCTAAATTTATTCGTCCAGAAAATATCATTTACATTCAAACGAATGGATCCTTTTTTATTTAATATTTTCTTTTGTAAGCCCACATTCACCATTCCCATTGGTTTTGCCGCATAAAGTCCATAATAACTCCTGCTATTATCGCTGCGAGTGCCATTCCTACTGTTACCAACGATTCAAATGTATCCAAATTTTGCATTAT
>CAXBLH010000507.1:0-3997 GCA_963976315.1 uncultured Dyadobacter sp. | reverse complement strand
GAAAATAAAGCAAGAAGTTAAATGCAAGCATTAAAACCGGAATCACCAACATTGATGAGTCGATTTCAATTTTCATTAGGGAAATAAATATAGTTGCCGGAAGGGCCACTGCTAATATAATTTCTTTTATACCATTGGTTCGTTCTTTGTTTTTAAATTTACTTTTAAGAACCAGACCAAGCATGATTATTAATAAGAGTGTAATTGTTTTTTGTAATGCATCGCTCATGATTAGAATGATTTGGTTTTGAATATCCTGAGACTTTGATTAATAAAGAAGGGCAAACGAGTTAAAACAACAAGGAATAACAACTATTCCTTGTTGTTTTAGTGGGATTAGCTCAGCTGATTGAGAGCACCAACAAAGGCTTTCATTTCGTCCATAGTACCAATACTTACACGGCACCAAGGTTTGTTCTGGATGTCAAATGCACGAACAGAAATGCCTTTTGAAGTCATTTTTCCCAACAGCTCTTTTCCAGGAATACTGATAGGGAATAATACGAAATTGGTATAGGAAGGGATGTATTTATAACCGCCTTTGTCCAACTCAGCATACAAATATTTTTTTGCTTCGTGGTTTAATTTACGGGTATCTCCTTGGAAGTTTTTGTCGTCCAAGCTGGCAGAAGCAGCGAAAATGGAGGTATATGAAATGCCCATTCCGCCACGCGTTATCTTACTGATCTGTTCAATAAAAGAAGGGAGAGCAGCCATATAACCTACTCTGATACCTGCCATACCCATGATTTTTGAGAATGTACGTGCTACGATTACATTCTTTTTCTTGGACAAAAGAGAAACCATGCTTTCCGTATCTGCACCTACTGCAAGCTCAATGTACGCTTCATCTACAAAAACAGGCACTTTTTCAGAAACTCTGGAACAGAAATCCAATAGGTCTTTACCGCTGGTAATTGCGCCAGTTGGATTGTTTGGGTTACATACATACACCAGCTTAGTGTCCTTATCCACTGCCGCTTCCATTGCTTTTAAGTCATGCGACCAGTCTTCGGTACATGGTACGGCTTTCCAGGTAGCTCCTACGGACTCTGCTACTTTAATCAAAGACATATAGCAAGGATCGGCAGAAACAACATTGCCTCCATTCATGAAGAGTACCAAGGCGACTTTTTCAAGTAAGTCTGAAGAACCAGGCCCCATCATAATATGATCTGGAGTTACCCCTTCTTTTTTGGCGATTTTATCGATGAGGTCATACATTTCTTTCCATGCGTACCGGTTACCATTCTTTACAGAGTTTGCCACTGCTTTTTGAGCAGACATAGGAGGTCCATACGGGTTTTCGTTGGAACTTAGTTTGGCAATAATCTTGGGAGCTTTGAAATCTTCTGGTAAGAAGTGCTCTCTTACCATTGGACTGCGGTATATGCGGTTTTCAGGATCCAGTGAAAGTGGGTTGTTAGAAAATGCACCCATGCTTAGATGTGGAGCCAAAGTCATACCTCCAATGGCTAACAATCCTGATTTTAATAAATTACGGCGGTCAATTTTTTGGTTCATGGTAAAATTGGTTTGAGAAACAAGCGTTTAGAATGATTGTATAGGAGTGAAAAAAATAGGTTATAAAGCCTTTATTTGCGAAAAACGGGTGAATCCAATCCCCTTATAGCTACCAGTCCAGCTGAGTTTTATAAGCTGTCCAGATTTTGGGGTAGCTACTCCAAGTTCGCTCCAAGTCTTTTCAAGTGTAATTAGGCCTTGGTCGTTGGAGGTTACCTCGCCCAGTGTGATACCATCGCGAATGGTTACTACTACTTTAATACCAGCAACAGGAATGGAGTCAATGCCAATTTTGTTGTCAAGAATATTTGTTTTGTCGAGCTCAAGAAGTTTGGCTGACAGTGCTAGTTTGCTTACCGTAGTGGCATAACCTACGGTAGGGTCTTTTTCTTGAGGGTAACCAAAGGGAGCGCCTACGATGTCTACCAGAACGGGTGCAACAGAAGCGTCTACCCACGGGTCTTCTACCTTACAGGCAGTCATGGAAAAAGCTATTGCGGCTAGGAACGCTAGGTTCAGAAAGTATTTATGGAGTATCCTCATGATTTTTTCGATTTGAATGGATTAAAACGTGTTAGCTACTATTTTTCAGACCACCATAGTTTGGTTTTCATGTCATCGTTTCCACCAAGCAGGGCCTTACCACCTTCAACTCCTTCTTTGTTGAGTGAATATTCGTTGGTAGAATAGGTGAAACGGGTAGGGAGTATTCCGCCGTTATTAAGCACTGCTCGTGAGTCGGGTGCTGGGAAAACCGGAAAGCCTGTTCTACGCCATTCTGTCCAGGCTTCGATGCCTTGGCCGAATAGAGCAATCCATTTTTGTTCGATAATTTTCTCTTTTGAAATCGTTCCCACTTTTGTTAAAAAAGTAGTGGATGGTGTTAAGCCGTATTGCTCAAAAGAAGCCTTCATCCCTTTTTGAAAATAGGCATTAGCATCACCCGTAATGTCTCCGTCGAAGGCAGCTTCTGCGAGAATAAAATTCAATTCCGCAAAGGTCATGATCACTTCTGGAGAATTGGCGGCTGTGAAATATTTACCAATCGTGGAACTAGTGGAAAGGTAATTGGTTGCAATTGCATCTGGTAAACCATTCGGATGCCCCTGGTATTCGCCGTCTTTGTTGGCATTGGCATAGATGGTTATTCTTTCATCGCTGAGGGCATTCATTTTGTCGGCCAGCGTTTTGCTAATATTCCAGTCGGTTCTGCCATCCTGTACCATTACCTGATTCCATTCATTGTTACTAGGAAGCACGGTAGTGCAGTTGAGCTGCGCATTGTCGGCGTTGGAGGTAAAAATAGGGTAGGTGGTAGCATTGCCTAATATTTCCGCGAATACTGCTTTGGATTCTGTGGGCTTTTTAGCAGCTTGCCGGTTGGCAATTCTTAAACGCAAGGAGTTTGTGAATTTTTTCCATTTCAGAATATCACCACTAAACATGATGTCGCCGGAAATCGCTGGTCCACCCACTTTTAGCATTTCATTAGCAGATTTTAAGTCTTTCAATAATCCGTCATAAATCGTTGCCATGTCATCATATTTCGGACTATAAATAGGACTTTCAGACGTGCCCTTGATAGCTTCAGTATAAGGTATTGGGCCATACATATCCGTGAGTAGCATGAATACCCAAGACCGCATGGTAAGTGCCACGCCGGCATAATTGGTATTTGGCGTTTTCCCCTCAGCATTCGAAATACTATAAATCTGCTGAAAGTTAACTTGTGCATCATTGAAAAAGCCTTTCCAGTTGTTGTTGGTCAGGGCAACTGAAACGGTATAATCGTCGCCTTCGTTGGAATAGATGTTCCGAGTCAAATGCTGAACATATAATTCTGCGGCATCAATATTGATCCTCTCAAAACGGGTACGGTGCCCCCAGTATCTATCCACTGCCGACTCAATGCCCATGGTTAATAAATATTGGGCTTTTACTGCGGTAGGGCTATTGGGGTTGGAATTGATTTCATCAAACTCTTTGGTACAACTACTCGAAATAAAAAG
The DNA here is from genome assembly GCA_963976315.1 of uncultured Dyadobacter sp. Classification (GTDB taxonomy): domain Bacteria; phylum Bacteroidota; class Bacteroidia; order Cytophagales; family Spirosomataceae; genus Dyadobacter. The sequence goes on along the minus strand of CAXBLH010000507.1, from coordinate 464 downwards.
GGCAGCTAAACCTAATATTGCGGTCTTATAAGTGAATTTTTTCATTGTAAGTCAATTTTAAGTTTTGGAGACTACTTCGGATCAGAATGAGAAACTTAGGTTGAAACCCATACTTCTGGAACTAGGTAATTGTCCATATCCAAAGCCTTGAGCATTGCCCCCTTTTGAATCGATTTCAGGGTCAATATGTGGGGTGTTTTTGAAGATCATCCACACGTTTCGGCCAACAAGGGAAAGCTTAGCAGTTTGGAAAAAGGTTTTCTTCAACATGAATGCCGGGACGCTATACCCCAATGAGAGTTCTCTTAACTTTACATAGCTCGCATCAAAAATGGCTGCTTCATGGTAGTTTCTAGGATTGTTATAACCATAGAACTCCTTAGCTGGGATAATAATATCATTGGGCACGTAGCTACCATCAGCGGCTAGTTTTACACCTTGTCCAATCACACCTTCTTCGCGGC
>CAXBLH010000506.1:0-4005 GCA_963976315.1 uncultured Dyadobacter sp. | reverse complement strand
GTGAATTTGGAAAACTTGTCTATTAATATTTTTCTCACTTCCTCAATCGTTCTTCCGGCTACATATACATTCCCAACTCGCGGGATATTTAGAAAGCCGTCTCTATTTACGACCAATTCAAAAGTGGCTTCCGCGTAATTATATAAATATACATTTAGCTGGTCTCCAGCTCCAACAATATAATTAGTAGGAGTCGAAATTTGTATATCAGGAATTGGCTCAAAGTTTTTATCTGCAAATATGGAATAACCATAAATTTTATTCCTTAACGCTAACTTCTCTTGATCAGCTGCATTTAAAACTCCAGAAGTTCCCTGATTTATTTTTGATTGGTCTGAATTTGGGTTGTTGCTATTATCCCCATTGTTTGCACCTTCACTATTATTGGCGTTATTCCCTTGTTTGGGATTATTGCCCTGTTGGTTATTGGTACCTTGGTTACTGCCTTGTTGGCTGCTTGAAGTACCTGAGGAGGTATTCCCTGTTTGGGTTGGGCCCTGTGTTTGGCCACCTGTTGTAGCAGGACCTTGAGTCGGAGCAATAATCTGTGAAATAGCAGGTATTGATATAAATAGGGAAAGCAAATAGGGTAAAAAATATTTACTTATCTTGACTGTTTTCAAACTTTTCATATAAAGTGTTATTGTACCTGTTTTTTCAAATGAATGAATCGAACTGTTTACTTATTTATTTTATACCTTTTTTCAAGTAATTTAGCATCCATAGCTTTCAAATTTTAGGCAAAGTAAATTAGATTTTTCCTATTTTTAAAGAATTTCTGAATTCTGAAAGATAAAGTACTTTGTTTTGCAAAGTTAAAATATAGATTGAATTAAAAATTAAATCGGCCAGATTTTTTTTAAACGGCTGAATAGATCATTGTCAAAATTAAATTATGGAAAATAAATCCAACGTCCAATATAACGAGGATAGTATAAAATCATTGGATTGGAAAGAGCATATCAGGCTTAGACCTGGTATGTATATTGGCAAGCTAGGGGATGGTTCCTCTATCGATGATGGTATATATGTTTTGGTTAAAGAAATAGTAGACAATTCCATTGACGAGCATATGATGGGAAATGGGAAAACCATCGAAATCAAAATTACCGAGAGTCGGGTAGAGGTGCGTGACTACGGAAGGGGAATTCCCTTGGGTAAAGTGGTGGACTGTGTATCAAAAATAAATACTGGGGGTAAATATGATTCTGGTGCTTTTCAGAAATCTGTTGGCTTAAATGGCGTTGGAACCAAGGCCGTTAACGCTTTATCGAATTATTTTAAGGTAAGTTCATTTCGGGATGGAAAGGCAAAGGTAGCCGAATTTCAACAGGGAAACCTTTTGAAAGAAAGCGCCGAGGAGCCAAGTACGGCAAGAAATGGTACGCATATGCTTTTTGAGCCGGACGGGGCCATTTTTAAAAACTTTAGGTACATTCCTCAGTTTTTGAATAACATGATATGGAACTACTGTTATTTGAACGCAGGGCTTACCATTGTTTTTAATGGCCAAAAATATTTGTCACAAAATGGCTTATTGGATCTACTTCAAAGTAAATCTGATGCGGAGGCCATTCGCTATCCTATTATACATCTCAAAGGGGAAGATATTGAGTTTGCAATGACTCACGGAAACCAATATGGCGAGGAGTACTATTCCTTTGTAAATGGACAGTATACTACACAGGGTGGTACACATCTCTCCGCATTTCGGGAGTCGTTGGTGCGGGCAGTTCGGGAACATTACGGCAAAGACTATGCACCAGAAGATGTTCGGTCGTCGATTATTGCGGCTATATCAGTGCGTATTCAAGAGCCCGTTTTTGAGTCCCAAACAAAAACAAAACTTGGATCCAATACCATTACCCCTGATCCGAACTCTACAACCGTAAGAACCTTTGTTAATGATTTTATAAAAGAACGGCTGGATAACTATTTGCATATGAATCCCGAAACTAGGGAGGCAATCAAAAAGAGAATCGAGCAGTCGGAACGCGAAAGGAAGGAGTTGGCAGGAATTAAGAAACTGGCGAATGAACGTGCTAAAAAGGCCAACTTGCATAATAAAAAATTACGTGATTGCCGCCAACACCTGACGGATGTCAAAAATGAACTACGGTATGAAACTACCTTGTTTGTTACAGAGGGTGATTCTGCCAGTGGTTCCATCACAAAATCAAGGAATATACAGACACAGGCCGTGTTTAGCTTGCGTGGCAAGCCTTTGAATTGTTTTGGACTCAATAAAAAAATAGTATACGAAAATGAAGAATTTAATTTATTGCAACATGCGCTCGATATTGAAAATGGTGTTGAAAACCTGCGTTTCAATCGAATCGTAATTGCAACGGATGCCGATGTAGATGGCATGCATATTCGATTACTATTAATGACTTTCTTTTTGCAATTCTTTCCAGATTTGGTTCGTAATGGCCATCTTTACGTTTTGGAAACGCCTTTATTTAGGGTTCGAAATAAAAAGGAAACAATTTATTGTTACACTGAAGAAGACAAACAAGCAGCTATTGCTAAGCTGGGAAGTAAACCTGAAATTACACGATTTAAAGGTTTAGGAGAAATATCTCCTTCAGAGTTCGGACAGTTTATTGGCGAAGATATGCATTTGGAGCCCATCATTCTTCAAAAAGAAACATCTATTCAAAAATTGTTAACCTACTTTATGGGTAAAAATACGCCTGATCGACAAAGGTTTATTATTGATAACCTTAAGACTGAGAAAAGTGTAGAAGAGGTAGCAATTGCTATTTAGTGGCGGCACCTTTTATAATATTAAAAAGCTATTGAAGTGAACTTACTTGATTTAAGAAACGGTATTGACGAAGTAGACAATCAACTTCTGAAACTACTCAACGAACGCATGGAGTTGGTCAAGAAGGTAGGGGAAGTAAAACGTACTTCTAATGCCATCATTTATCGTCCTGAGCGCGAAAAACAAATATTGGATCGGCTGATTCAAAGTAACGATGGTCTGCTAACACCAGAGGCAATTGATGCAATTTTCTTTGAGATTTTTGCTGTTTCCCGCAATTTGGAATTGCCAGAAAGAATTGCCTATCTGGGGCCAGAAGGTAGCTTTACGCATCAGGCGGCTGAAGGGCGTTTTGGTGCGATGAGCGAATACCTGGTGCTACCTACTATTCATTCCGTTTTTGAAAGTGTAGAAACCGGCCGTGCCAAGTTCGGTGTGGTTCCAATTGAAAATAATCAAGAAGGAATTGTGGTGGAGACCGTTGATTATTTAAGGGATAAAAACCTATCCATTGTAGCTGAAGTATTGCTCCCGATACATTTTTCTTTTGTTTCCCAGTCCGACTCTTTAAAAGACATTAAGCGAATATATTCCAAGGACATCGCTTTTCGGCAATGTGGTAAGTTTCTCTCAGAATATTTGCCAGAGGATGTTGAAATTATTCCCGTTGAATCCACTTCGAAGGCTGCTAAAATTGCTGCGAAAGAAGTGGACTCTGCGGCGATTTGCTCTTCCATTTCTGCCCGATTGTTTGGTGTGCCGATGCTTTATGAAAACATTGAGGATAGCGATCAAAATAGAACTCGATTTTTGATATTGGCGAAGGATATCATTAATGCTAAAAGCGATGGTGATAAAACCACCATTATTGCTAATCTGGCCAACACGAATAGACCTGGAATCCTTTATGATTTCTTAAAAGAGTTTAATGATAAAGGTATTAATTTAACCAAAATTGAAAGCCGTCCAGTAAGAGGGGAATCGACGTTCCGAGCTTGGTTTTTAGTGGAGTTTCTGGGCCATATTCAAGACGAACCCGTTCAAGAAATTATGCATAAATATGGCACCCATTTGAAATGGCTTGGTAGCTATGTGCGTGTGTCTTAAATTACTTTAAAACTGCCCGTCTTGTGTCAGTACAAGTCGGGTAGTTAAATTTTGCCACGATAAAGTGAAGGCCAATTTCCATATAGTTCAATCGTTGTTACTTGATTGTTAGGTAGTTTGACCCGTAC
>CAXBLH010000505.1:0-4010 GCA_963976315.1 uncultured Dyadobacter sp. | reverse complement strand
CACTGGCTCACTTTCGGCCGGAATCACTGGCTCACTTTGAACCGGAATATCTATTATAGGGCTAGCCGATAGAATGGAAAGCGCTACAACCATACGAGCTATGGCACAGATACAAAATTCAAGATATTACAAATTGAACTTGCAGTCATACAATAGACATGAAAGCTTGGAATTCAGACAACACGGTGGAACGGTAGAGCTTGAAAAAATCAAAAACTGGATCCTTTTCTTACATAACCTTGTAGAATATAGCAAGAAAATCAAAACCACTGCAGCAGCTGCCACGCTAGATAGCCTTAGCAAATTTCAACAACCAGAAATTATCAACTATATTCAAACAAGAATTAACAATTTTGCAGCATGACCTATAAAACCGAAGACGGGGAGTTGATCAAAGGCAACTCCCCTTTGGAGCTTCTAACAGATTTAAAGAATGGATCAAGGTTTGGACACGTTGATCCGTTGGAAGTTTACCTCGAAAAATTTATCCACCGGATCAACGAGTTCAACGGAACGATGCTTACCTACACCGGTGATCACGAAAAGACGGTGCAGGACTTGGTGGAGGTTGGTTTTTGGGTAGTGATGAAGTGAATAATACACTACTCTTAAGTGTCTAATAATATCTTATTTATCAACATACTTATTTATTAATGAAAGTAATTCATGTTTTCTATAAGGTTTAGAAATATAATCATTGCAGCCTACCGCTATGGTCTTTTCTCTTTCGTCAGATAGACCAAAAGCTGACTGAGCTATTATAACAACGTCCATATTAAATTGTCTAATTTGTTGGGCCGCTTCATATCCATTCATCACGGGCATTTGTAAATCCAGCAAAATTATATCAATGTCAGGATTATTGCGACAAATTGTAACCGCCTGCAAACCGTTTTCCGCTTCTAGGTATGCTCTACAATTCTTTTTCACTATGGCAGCTATCCATAGTTTTGCAACTGGATCGTCGTCCACAGCCAATATTTTGAGATGTGACATGCACTTATTAGTATCGGTATTTAATTTATCAGGCCAACTATTTTTATCTGATTTAGCACCTTCCACTTCCTTTAATCGAAATGGCAACTTAAAATAAAATGTTGAACCTTTACCTATTTCACTTTGTACACATATATCACCACCTAGCATTTCAGCATACGCTTTACTAATTGACAAACCCAAACCTGCTCCTTGTCTTGCCATTATATCAGCAATATCAGCTTGGATAAATCTATCAAATATTACTTTGTGTTTATTTTCTGCTATCCCAATGCCGGAATCCTTTACGTAAAACTCCAGCAGTGTAGACTCCCTTTCCTTTTTCAAAGTATACCCTAGTTCTACTGTTCCTTCGTCAGTAAATTTAATAGCATTCTTAATCAAGTTAGTAAGTATAGAATTGAACTTTTCACGATCCGATTTAAAATATACGTCTTCCTTAGGCAAGGTCATATTAATTATAAATTGCAAACCCTTTTCTTCAATTTGAGGTTTAAAAAAAGCTTGCAAGAATTCTATTTCCTGGTTAACATTCATTTCATGAATATTAACCAACATAAGACCGGTTTCTATTTTTGAAATATCAACTATATCATTAATAATATTAAGCATCCTCACACCACTTTTCTCTATTATTGATATATACTCTTGCTGCTTATCCCCATTTAAACCCGATTGTTGCAATAATCCAGAAAAACCCAAAATTCCATTCAATGGCGTGCGTATCTCATGACTCATGTTTGCTAAGAAAGCAGATTTCAATCGATCTGCTTCTTCAGCCTTTTCCTTTGCCCTTATCAATTCAGCTTCTGTTTCTTTATTCTTCTGGATATCGGTACACGTACCAAACCATTTGATAATATCTCCCTTTTCATCGAAAATAGGCACTGCCCTAACTAAATACCAAAAATAGTCACCTTCCTTATCGCGAAATCGACATTCATAAGTATTTGGAGATTTAGTTACAAGTGCATTTTGAAAGGAATTTAGGATACTATCATGATCGTCGGGATGAAGAGCTTTAAACCAACCCATACCATTACTTTCCTCCAATGTAAGTCCTGTCAATTCAACCCAATGATTATTTAAGTAAACGCCCATGCCATCTGGAGCCGTAACCCATACAATTTGAGGCATGGATTCTGCTAACATGATAAATTCATCTTTAACTTTAATTATTATTTCTTCTGCAAGCTTTCGCTCGGTTATATCAATTCCTGAACCCAATATTTCTTTAATTTGCCCATTTTCGTCTTTAATAAAAGTTACTTTCCAATAAATAAATTTGCGTTTACCCGTTCTTGTAATTACTTCATTTTCATAATAATCTTGACCCTCCTTCATTCCCTGATAGACCTGATCGTAAGCTAGTTTTTCCCGCCCTGAATTTTCCAAAGGAATACATATATCAAACCAGTTCCTACCAATTAATTCGTCCTTATTATCATACTCCAAAATATCCAAACAAGTCTGATTAACAAGAAGGATATTACAACTTTTATCCAGAGATACAAAAGTGCATCCTGACCTTTCCAGAAATTGCTCTGCTTTCACCTTAGCTACATTTAACTCGGCTGAACATTTTCTATTTTCATCATCTTTCGTAGAAATAATTTTATTTGCACTTAGCAAAGATGCTCTAAGTTTTTGATTTTCAAATTTCAATAAATTATTCTCATTTAATACTTCATTAAGGGTGGTTGTAAGTTCTCCAATGGTTTTACTATCAAGGCACATAAAAGTACATTTTTAAGAGTTGAGATTCATTTATGTAAGTATTTGGGCTTTATTATTTATCAAACAATACATAAATACCGAAATATTTCCTAAAAGATCGTAGAAAATACTCTATAAATCGAAATTGTTCAAATATAATTGGGTTTCTCAAACTCATCCAACTGAAATTACCACATTAAAATTTATGGCAATAAAATTAAAACTTGTTAAAAAAGTTACTAATTCCCTTCCCCCATTTCCCGTCCTTTTACCCCTTCCCACCAAGTAGCAACTTCGTAGAAACAATCAGCGAAGTGTGGCCAAACAAATAATCAAACGAAAAACGGCCATGGCAGCCATCCGGATGGATGATGCCTATGGCAAGCCGACTGTTCATTCCATCAAGTACCGAAAAAAAGATGGAACGGCCGGCTACAAAAAACGTGTGAGCAAAAGTTTCAGACTCCTTCCCGGATCGGGCAAGTTTCGGGGTAACCTGAATCTCGGCCACGAGTTTCAGTTCATCAACCTTGAATTGCAGCCCGACGACCCTGATTACCATTTCAGAATTAAAATTGATCATTTCATCGAGATCGATGGGATGACTATTGACCACACCAACGGCGAATACAATGGTTACCCAAATATCCAATAACTTATTCATGCTCAACGAGGGCGGTACCAATGGTGCCGTGCTTCAACTGACCGGATCCCGTGACACCAGCTTTGGTGGTGGACTTTGGTCCAATCAGGATTATCTGGAACATATACGGTGGGGAGCTGGCGACAACCAGCCTAACGTAATGCGTAAGGCCATCGAAAAAAACACCACCGTACAGTCACTTCTGGAAACGCTCCGGGACATGATCTACGCCAGTGGCGTTGGTTTCTTCAAGAAAGAAAGCGTTGATGGCAAAACTAGCATTGTGGAGTATACCGACTCCAAGTTGGAAGATTGGGCATGGGCTACCGACCTGCAAGACTATACCATTTCCGCAATAAACCAACGAGTGGACAACGCCAATATCTTCACGAAGTGGCGGTACGATCCGTTGCAAGACTGGTTCACACTATCAGTCCTGGACAGTTTCAAGACTCGGATTGGAAAAGACGGCAATTTCCACGTAAACCCCTATTTTGGATACTCCAACTTTCATTCACTGGCGGATACAGAACGGATTAAGCCCTTTAACCGCCACGATTCAGAATATAATGTTAAGAATACGGTGCTGGCTTCACACTCCAAGACCAACATTCCTGGACAGCCTTTCTATTCTTTCGCTTCGTGGTGGTGTGCC
>CAXBLH010000504.1:0-4014 GCA_963976315.1 uncultured Dyadobacter sp. | reverse complement strand
CTTCCCGTAAATATGTACTCACTGGCAGGGAACGCCATACCCATGCCCGCCCAGACAACCTTGGTTATCCTGCACGTGCCATTCGTACCCACCAATATTTGTATATCAAAAACTTTAAACCAGAATTATGGCCTCAAGGTGATCCAAGACCCGTAAAAACAGACAATTCGGTAGCAGGCAAAGACTCGGAATACAAAGAGATTGGTTTTGGCTATGAAGATATTGACGATTCCCCTTCCAAGGCTTCGATGCTATTTAATCAAAAGGAAATTCCACATTTATTTCAAATAGGATTTGAAAAACGACCTTCGGAGGAGCTTTATGATATCATTACGGATCCGTTTTGTTTGAAAAATTTAGCTCATAACGCTTCTTTCAAAGGAATTAAAAGTGAATTATCAAAGATATTGATGTCGGAACTTGTAAAACAAGGAGACCCTAGGACTGGTGCGCACGGAAATGTATTTGACAGCTATCCTCGGTTTGGAAAAATGAGAAACTTTGGTGGTTTTAAACAACAAGGTGCGTATAACGAAGCTTTCAAATAATTTGATAAATCAGATGAAATACCAAAAAATAGCAGTAGTTACGATCTTATTGGCTTCTGCCTTTTTATTCTCAGGAAAAAAGGCAAAACCAGCAATCGATACTCCATCCCCACCTAATATCATTTTCATACTGACTGACGACCAGGGATGGTCCTCCCTTTCCTCACCTATGGTAGACGGCCATCCGGAAACCGCCAGTGATTTTTATGAAACTCCTAACCTAGATCGGTTCGCCAAAGAAGGTATGCGATTTACACGTGGTTATGCTCCTGCGTCCATTTGCTCCCCCTCCCGAAGAAGTATTCAGTTTGGCCAAACACCTATCCGACAAGGGAATGAATCTTTTATTACCAATTACGCACCAGCTTCGGTGAGCGCTTTAACAATTCCCCAAGTTTTAAAAAAAATAAATGGTAATTACAAAGCTGCACATTTTGGAAAGTGGGATTTTAGAGCCCAAATACTACCAGAACAACTGGGCTATGACCTCAGTAGCGGAGACACCCGAAATGGTGATGGTAATTTGGTGCAGGTTAAAGGCGACAAATGGGATGAATTTTACCTTACCGAAGACCCAAAACATATCCATAGTCTCACAAAAAGTGCTATTAATTTTATCTCGGAGCAAAAACAGGCTAATAATCCATTTTTTGTACAAATTTCACATTATGCCGCCCATGTAAATATGGAGACCAAACAGGCTACCTTGGATCGATTCAAGAACAAACCAGCTGGTAAAAAACATAATAACCCTGCTTGGGCAGGGATGCTATACGACTTGGATGAAGGGATAGGTGCTATTCTAAATAAAATAGAACAGCTTGGAATCGCTGATAATACCTACCTATTCATCATGGCAGACAACGGTGCTACCGAATTTCTACCACCAGTCCAAAACCGACTCGATCACCCTTCAAAATTCCAGGAGCCGATGCGTAACTATCCTTTGCGAGGCGGTAAATGGGTGCTTTATGAAGGAGGTATCCGGGTTCCGTTTATGGTAAAAGGACCAGGGATCAAACCAGGTAGTCAATGTGATATTCCAGTAATAGGCTGGGATCTACTACCCACTTTTGCGGAACTGGCAGGCCAAGCAATCACTAAAAACGAGCATATTGACGGTGGTAGTTTGGTAGAAGTACTTAAGAAGGGTAATTCTGGAAAAGTAAAAAGAAAAACCGAAGATTTCTATTTTCATCGTTACAATAATGGTTATCCGCATGCTGCAGTGATCTCAGGAAACGACAAATTGGTTCATTTTTGGAAAACCGGAAAAAACGAACTTTATAACCTCCTTGACGACATCGGCGAACTTAACGACTTAGCTCCGACTAACCCCAAAACGGTAAAAGAACTAGAAGCGAGGTTGAAGAAATATATCAATAACAACAATCCCGGTTTGTTAACAGCCTATAATGCTGAGGAGAAAAAATGAGCTAATATTTCTTTACCGCAGATCAACACTTAAAAGCAAGGCAAATTTTTGCAGAATAAATAAAAAAATCAGCATGAAAAGCTATTTCCTATTTTACCAATCTCGATTTTAGAGTTCTGGAAAATGTATATGAACATTGGTATAATTAATCGAATCGCAATAAAATATATCAAAAATCAACTCATTGCCAGTCACAATAAGTTGATTTTTGATAGACTCCGCCTTATAGGAATGCAACGTTTTAATTCAAGTTTAACATCTGCGGACCAAACTCTTCGTAATAGATGAAATCTTTGTTTATCCCAGCAGCAACGAGGTCATTAAACTGCTTTTCGATAAACTTGGAAGGACCGCAAAGGAAGTAATGTCCGTCTTGTTCCAAGGAAAGAGCTGGAATATTAGATATATCTAAAAAACCCTCTAAAATGCCATTTTCTTTATGATTTGCGGTGGCTTGGTCATAAAAAACATGTTGGTTAAAGTTAGAGTTTTTCTCAGCAATGGCTTCCAAATCGCCTTTGAATGCATGTACTGCTTCATTTCTGCAACCATGAATCCAGTTAATTTGCTCCTTATAATTATTTTCAATCAAGCATTGTAACATACTCATCAACGGCGTAAGACCAACCCCACCACTAATTAAATGAACTGACTTATTCATTTTTTCTGGGAGCGTGAAACTACCAGCAGGAGCAGTTAATTCCAAAATATCATTTTCATTAACAAAATCGTGCAAATGATTACTGATCATTCCATTGGTGTCCAGGTTTTGTCCAATTTCCCGTTTTACCGAAATACGGTAATAGTCATAATTAGGGGCACTAGAAACACTATACTGTCGCGATTGATTAAGACTAAGTTCAGGGAGAAAAATACGCATACTTATATACTGACCGGGTAAATGCCTGGCTACTTTCCCACCGTCGGCTGGGTAAAGGTAAAAAGACGTTATCTCTGTGGATTCATCGACTTTGTTTTTAACTTTAAAAGGACGCCACCCTGTCCAGCCATTTACACGACTGGTTTGTTGCTCGTATAAGCTGGCTTCGTGGCCAATCATTAAATTTGCAAGTTGAGTATAAGCAGCCGTCCAAGCATCCAAGATTTCGGGGGTTGCTGCCTCCCCCAAAACCTCCTGTATAGAGGCTATTAGGTGTTTCCCAACGATTTGATAATGTTCTGGGCGAATTTCTAAACTAGTATGCTTATGCCCTATTCGATCCACCACAGGCATTAAAACCGCTGGGTTAGCAATATTTTCTGCATAGGCTAATACCGCCATGGCTAGGGCTGTTTGCTGTTTACCACTTTGTTGGTTGCCCATATTAAACATGTTTTTTAGCTCGGGCTGATGCGTAAACATGCGATTATAAAAATGCTTTGTTAATACAACCCCATTTTCTTTCAAAACGGGTACCGTTGCGGTAATAAGTAATTTCTGTTCAGTAGTCATAATAATATAATAAGATCTTAAACTCTTTTTTGTGTGTTTCTCAACGAAATTTGAGTTCGCAAAGCTATAAAAAAGATAATAAAAGACAAACTACTCTTTTATTATCTTTTTCTATTTTTAGATAAACGATGTTTTTTCACAAGAGTAAACCTGAAAAGAATCCGAGGACATTCAGGAAATCGTCCTCCTACATTTTACTACAAAGATTTCAGGGCTCTGCCCTTTATTTTTGCTTTTGGGAGTGGCATTGGAAGAAGCTATTTTCATTTCATAGATCTTATTACCAGCTTCATCCACAAAGTTTTTACCAGTCCATTTTCCTTTTTCGTATAAATCTAGTGGAACAATATTTGAGCAAATATCAGATATGCATTGCCTAGATTTTTTGAGATTATTTTTGTTTTCCACCTAAAAGGGGCGCTAGCCCTGTAATCTTCGTAGAAGCAATTACCTCAATGACCAAAAAAAAGAGCGTAGCTCTGACATCTTAATTTCTATGAATTTGAGACGCCGAAAGCTGATAGTACTATTAACCAATTGGTTATAAGGTTAATTAATCATGGTCCGTGATCCAAAAA
>CAXBLH010000503.1:0-4021 GCA_963976315.1 uncultured Dyadobacter sp. | reverse complement strand
TATTATAATCAGAATAGGCAGGATCTTGATGCTACTTCCAAACAACAGAGCTTTCTTTCTAATTTGACATTTTCAAAATTAGATACGAATTCAAGGTTTAATTTTAATCAAAACCACAGAGGAGGATTTCGTTTTGAAAAAACAATTGATTCGTTAAACACCCTCATCATTCTTTCTAATATGCGGATTGGTAGCGGAAATAACGATTATTCCAGCCATCAGGAGTTTTATAGGGGAAGCGGACAAGAGGATAACCTTTCGACGGTAAGTGATCTAAAAAATGCCAATGATTTTACTTCTTTTGCCATAGGAAACACGGCTATTTATCGCCACAAATTCATGAAAAAGGGAAGAAGCTTTGCAGCAAGTTTTGGTTATAATATTAATAACTCAGATGGCTTTGCCTCCCAACATTCGCTTAACCGATTTGTTAAATCTGCACAGGAAGACAGTATAGTGGCTATCAAGCAAACCAATGATACCAAAAGCCTGCGAAATCAGCTTAAATCTAGCCTCTTGTTTATTGAGCCACTTACGAAGAAATTGGTATTAGAAACCTTTTATAATTTCAGTTTGAAATCAGACGAAGTAGATCGGGATGTCTTTGATATAGGGGAGTCGGCGATTCGGAATAATAATTTAAGCCGTTATTATTCCAATAAAACTGATTTTAATAGAGGAGGAACTTCTTTACGGTATTCACACAATGGCCTAAATATTGCGGGAGGCTTGGCAGTACAACAAATCCATATGAATGGGAAGTTTGCTATAGATCAAGGGGAAGATTTTACTTCGACTCTAAATAGGAAGTTCGTGAACTGGACTCCTAATTTTTCATTGAATTATGATCTTAAAAAGAACCGATATCTATGGGCAGGTTATAACGTAGGGGTCGACGAACCCAGTATCGGTAGTCTACAACCGATTGTTGACAATAGTAATCCCTTATACATTCGGGTAGGAAATCCCAACTTGGTGCCTACGATTCGGCATTCTGGAAATTTAGGTTTTAATTATTTTAATCCTAGTTCCTTTACCAGAATGTATGTAGGACTGAACTATAATTACTATGAAAACCAGGTGATATTCAATCAAACGGTGGATGAAAATTTGGTTACTACCACCAAAGCTGGAAATATTAGTGGTGGAAAAAGTTATGGTCTCTATGGTAATTATGGATTTCCAATTGTTAAAACAAAAAGTAATTTGAGTTTTAACCTGAATTACAATAGAAATAGTAATCTCACCTATATTAATGGGGTAATCAATAATACAACCAGTAATGGTTATAATTTTGGAATTCGTTCGGATTATACGCCTAGTGATAAATTTACACTGTATGCAAATGCCAACTGGAATATTACGGATACCAAATATTCAATTAGTACCTCACAAAATCAGAAAATTGTGAATGGTACCTACAGTGCAGAAATGAATATTAAAATGCCTAGTGATATCTATTTTAATTCAGGGTTTGATTATAAAACTTATGTAAATAACCGGTTTGGTTTCAACCAGAATATGCCAATTCTTAATTTATCGGTGTACAAAACCATGTTAAAAAGCAAAAAGGGTGAAATTAGGCTGTCTATGTACGATGTTTTCAACCAGAACAGGGGTATTTCACAGTATGCCTCTTCGAACTTTGTAACGCAGGAAAAGGTACGTACGTTGGCGAGGTATTTCATGCTAAGCCTTACTTATAACATGCGTGGAGTGAGTCATTCAGTTCGGAAAAAAGGCTATTAATTATCGCAAAAAATGCATCAAAAATGAAAAAAATAATATTAGGAGTCTTGTTGTTAGGTACTGTTACTGGTTATTCCCAGTCCATGGAGGGGATGATTACTTATGAAAAAGTCTCTCATTGGTCAAAAATCATAGATAAATTAACCTTCCTTTCGGAAGAAGAGCGTTCGCGTTCCAAAACTTCGTGGGGGAGCATGGATGACGACGGGGACAAAAGTCGAGGGAATTTGTTTATAACGAGTTCGAAAAGTAAATACTTAGATGTTGAAATGGAAAATGAAGGAGGCTACTCGGGAAGAAATCGAGAGTATGTAATCATGCATGATTACGACACTGAAAAGATACTTGAAATAGAAGAGTTCTCTGGAAAAACCTATATTATTGAAGACCGACTCGTGACCCCCAAATGGAAAGTACATAATAAAATTAAAGAAGTAAATGGATATATGTGCATGATGGCTACTTCCGAAGATACCTTAAAAGGTCAGAAGATTGAAGCATGGTTTGCGAATGATATCGCAAGTTCCGCGGGTCCGGAGCGCTACTTTGGTCTACCAGGTCTGATTATGGAAATTAATGTGAATGAAGGAGAGGTGATAATTACTGCCGTGAAAGTGGAGAAAAAATCAGTAAGTGAGGATATTTTACCACCAAAAAAACTAAAAGGTAAAAAAATTAACCAACAGCAATATAATAAAATGATAGCGGATTTCGTCCGTGATAGTATGGCAGCGCATCGAAATCCGTTTTGGGTGATCCGCTATTAACGTTTATTAACAAGTATTATTAGAAAAACATTAGAAAATTGTCAGATCAACTTCGGTAATCTGACTTTTTTTATACCTTTGCCCTTAAAAATAAGGGTAGATTATTCTCTGGCCTGATTTTTTTAGTATTAAAATTATTGTTTTATTTTTAAAACCAGTGTTAACCGTCTATCAATAACCCTTATTAATTATGAGAAATACGCTTTTAGCTGTTGCTTTGCTCTTTGTGCTTGGGTCGTGTGCAAGTAAGAAAAAATTACTTTCGGCTGAGAACAAAGCCAACGAAATCCAGCTTCAATTGGACAAGGCAAGAGCTGACCTTAATGATTGTGATACCAGAACAGCTGGCTTGAACAATGATTTAAAAATGAAAAATGATGAGCTTGCATCAAAAAACTCTAAGCTTAAGGAACTTCAAGATCAAATTGATTTTCTTAAAAAGAACAACAACAATTTGTTAGATCGTATGTCTGATCTTTCAGTAATTTCGAAAGAAGGATCTGAAAGCATTAAGAAATCTCTAGCAATGATGGATGCTCAAGGAACTCAAATCCGTGATTTGAACCAAAGTATCCAAAAGAAAGATTCTTTGAATATGGCCTTAGTGCTTAATTTGAAACGTTCACTTCAAGATGTAAGTGATGAAGACGTTCAGATCGAAGTGAAAAAAGGGGTTGTATATGTGTCTCTTTCCGACAAAATGTTGTTCCGTTCTGGAAGTTCTGTAATCAACACTCAAGCTGAAACCGTACTTGGAAAAGTGGCTAAGATCTTGAATGATTATAAAGACATTGAAATCTTAATTGAAGGTCACACGGATAATGTGCCTATCGCTACAGAGAAAGTGGCTGACAACTGGGATTTAAGTGTGTTACGTGCAACTTCGGTAGCTCGTACGCTTCAAAAGAAATATGGCGTTGAGCCTGTACGTATGATCGCTGGTGGCCGTGGAGAGTATCTTCCTAAGGTATCTAACGATTCTCCTGCGAACAGAAGCTTGAACCGTCGTACTGAAATCATCATTACTCCTAAATTGGATCAATTCTTCAACCTTTACACGCCAAACGCTGGTAAGTAATAGCTTGGTTTAATGATTAAAAAATGGGTATTTCAATTTTTTGAAATACCCATTTTTTTTTGATCAATAGTATAGAAAACTACTCCGTTTAGCTTACGATATTATAGTATGGAATATTTAGCCATAGGTAAAAAGGAGATTGAGAATGCCCACCAGCGCATCAAACCTTATATTCATAGAACCAATTTACTCTCCTCCGGTTTCTTTGATAACTTGACTGGCGCACACGTTTACTTTAAACCTGAGAATTTTCAGAAAATTGGTGCTTTTAAGGCAAGAGGGGGTATCAATGCGGTTCTTAATTTAACAAAAGAAGAACAGAGTTGTGGTATTATTACACACTCCTCCGGGAACCATGCCCAAGCAGTGGCCTATGCTGCTTCTATTATGGGCGTCCGATGCTGGATTGTGATGCCTAAAAATGCCC
>CAXBLH010000502.1:0-4052 GCA_963976315.1 uncultured Dyadobacter sp. | reverse complement strand
ATTCCGGAAAGGGTGTAATCCAATAAGATGTCACCTTGGATGAAATTAACCGACTGGTTAGACTTCCAATGAAAGGGAGAAATAACAAATCCGGTTTCAATTTTTTCAAGTTCCGGGTCTATTACAATATTTTCCTTATTGGTAGAAATAATCATTTTTACCAATGGTTGATTCGGTATTTTCCATATAGCCGCTGGTAAACCTAATATTTTTATAGCGTGCCAAATAGTTTCCAGATCAAACTGTAAAATGCCAACTTTAGATACAGGTTCTGCGACAATCATTGATGGATTTTGAAAGAATTATAAGTCGATTTTATTAGTATAATGCAAGTTGGTATTTTTTAGTTTCTTGTTTCTATAATTGTAACTGTTAACCGACTAATACAAACCAGTTTTTCATCTATATCTGTAATTTTGATTTCCCAGATATGGGTACTTCTACCAATATGTAATGCTTTTACCTTTCCATAAACAAAGCCTTCTTTAATAGGTCTGATGTGATTCGCATTGATATCCAATCCAACAGCCTGTTGCGTATCCGTGTCTTTCAGACAAAGTAGAGATGCTACACTGCCAAGTGTTTCTGCCAAGGCAACGGAAGCACCTCCGTGTAATATACCAAAAGGTTGACGGGTACGGTGATCCACTGGCATTTTGGCGATTATATAATCAGCTCCAACTTCTGTGAATTCGACACCCAAATGATCAGATAGCGAGTTTTTACTTAGTTCCTGAAGCTTGTCGATTGAGACTATATTTGCAAACATGTCTAAAAATTGTATAAATTTGTGTCGGCTATATTAATCAAATACAGGGTATTTGCAAAATGAATATTAAAATAATACAAAATTTTGAAAAAAAAGTCTATTTACCTTATCCGTCACGGAGAAACTGATCTTAACAGAAAAGGAATTGTACAAGGAAGTGGTGTTGACTCCTCCTTAAATGAGTGGGGGATTGCGCAATCAGAAGCGTTTTTTAATGCGTATCAACATGTTCCATTTGACAAAGTATACACTTCAAAATTAGTTCGTACCCACCAAACGGTAAATAATTTTCTTAAGCTAGGTCTTCCACATGAGAGCTATGCAGGGCTTAATGAAATCTCGTGGGGTATCCGAGAAGGTAAAGAGCCCAATACAGGCGATAGTAAATACTATAAGGATTTGGTAGCAGCGTGGCAAAGGGGCGAAATTGAGGAGTCGGCAGAAAAAGGAGAAAGCCCTGTGGAGGTACAGAAAAGGCAACTTCCTATTATTGAACTAATCAAATCTCGGCCGCATGAACGTAATATTCTGATTGCGATGCATGGTAGGGCAATGCGTATTTTTCTGGCTACCTTATTTGATCAGCCATTGATTCAAATGGATCAATATGAACATAGTAATTTATGTTTGTATAAAATTAATTTTTCTTATGAATCCGAAACTTTTGAGCTAGAAATAGCCAACGATATTTCCCATCTCCTTTCTATTAATATTCCTCAAACGGTATAGTCACCGCTTATGTAAGCACCATTCCTTTGGTGTATTCAATTTGTGACTTTCTTTTTCATTGGGGTACATTTATGTTGATTATTTTTAGTTGACAGCGAGCCACACTATGTCCAAAAATAGAGTTTACTGGACCTTGCAGCTTTTTGGGTGGACAACACTCATTATGTTTGAATATATTCCTTATACTATCGAATATGGGTTTGAACTGGGTGCATTTAATTCCTCAATAGCAAATATTCTTTTAGCAATAACCCTGACCCATTTTTATAGGTTAGTAATTCGCCGATGGAACTGGTCCACTGTGCCTTTGCCTATCTTGGCGGTACGTGTTATCCTATCAGTTTTAGTTTTAGGGATGATCATGACCTTTATAAATTTACCTCTGGATCGACAAGTTTTGAAACATAATCTTGTTAATCAACCTTTGGTCTTTTTTGGGTACTATTCGAGCTGGTGTAAGAATTTGCTTTCTTGGATATTGTCCTATACGGTGTATCATTATGTAGAACAAAACAGAATGGTGGGCTACGAGAAAATAATGCTCAAAATGTCCATGCGTGAGACGGAAGCGAAGGTATTACGTTCCCAGCTTAATCCGCATTTTACTTTTAATGCGCTTAATAGTATTCGGGCTTTGATTTATGAAGATCCCAATAGGGCACAATCAAGCATAACCAAATTATCTAATATACTGCGTAATTCCTTGTTGGCGGACCGGCGCAAAACAGTGGATTTGCAAGAAGAGCTGAAAACCGTGGTGGATTATTTGGAACTGGAGAAAGTAAGGTATGAGGAAAGGCTGGATTATGAGATTTTCACTGACCCGCAAACGGTATACTGGCAAATTCCACCAATGATGTTACAAACGCTCGTAGAAAATGGTATTAAACATGGTGTGAGTAAGGTAATGGGCGGCGGGCGTATCGAATTGCATACCGAAATCGTTGATAATTTATTATTAATTACCATTCGAAATTCAGGTAATTTACTAGGTACAGATTCCGGTGGGGTAGGATTGAAAAATACTAGTGAAAGGCTATCAATTCTATATGGTAAAGAAGCTTCATTTATAATTAATCAGGAATCGGAGGGGATGGTCAAGGCAGAAATCAGAATTCCAATGCAGTCAGAAAACTTTTTGGGCGATCATTAGTCGATTTGCCATTTTTTTTACGAAAATTGAATTGTATATTTTATAAATTGATAAATGCTATGAGAACCCTGATTGTAGACGATGAAAGACTAGCTAGGAATGAATTAAAAAGATTATTAGAACCATTTCCAAAAATTGAAATAATTGGAGAAGCTGCTAATGCGGATGAGGCCATTGAACTAATAGATTCCTTACAACCCGAACTTTTGTTTTTAGATATTCAAATGCCGGGTAGGAATGGATTTGAATTATTATCCGCAATTGAAGGTAAAACCCCAGAAGTGATATTCACAACTGCTTATGACGAATATGCCATCAAGGCATTTGAATACAATGCACTGGATTACCTCTTAAAACCTATTGACCAGGACCGTTTGAAAGATGCAATCAATAGATTGGAAGAAAATCAAGGTACTCCTGAAGTCGCAAGTCCAGAAAATGAAAGATCGGGGAAGGTACTTACAGAATCTGATCAGGTTTTTGTGAAAGATGGAGAAAAATGCTGGTTTGTAAAATTAGGCAAAATCAGGCTTTTTGAGTCCATGGGGAATTATGTACGGCTACACTTTGATGATCAGAAACCTTTGGTATTGAAGTCGCTGAATAATTTGGAAGAGCGTTTAGATTCAAATACCTATTTCCGGGCCAACCGAAAACATATTATAAATCTTCAGTGGATTGAAAAAATAGAGCCATGGTTTAGTGGCGGACTGCTTGTAACTTTACAGGGAGGAGATAAAATTGAAATTTCTAGAAGACAAGCCATACGTTTTAAAGAACTAATGAGTTTGTAAATAGTATTGAAGTAGTTTACTTAATTTATGAAAAAAGGAATCGGGGTAGTTTTAAGTTTTGTTTTGGTTTATTTGGTAGCATGTAATACTAATGACCAAAATAAAACTTCTGAAAAAGGGCTTAAAGGTATAAGTTTAAAGGAAGATTTTGGCGGGTGTGACTCGCTGTTGGGTGTTCATGTGGAAGCGAATTTGTGGCTTTTAAAGGATACTATCGAGTCGGCCAAGCTAATTAATGCGTCCATTCAACGGAAAATTATCGAAAATGTTCTTTCAGATTCTGGTGATAGCATTGAAGAAAGTGCATTAATAAAAGATTTGAAATCGGCGTATGAACTGTTTAAAGGAAATTATGTAAATTTCAAAAATGATTTTCCTGAGGCCTCTGGCTGCTGGGAAATATCTCAAACAGGGGATACCTTGATGAGCACGAAAAAGTATTTAGTATATAGTATCGACCATTACGCCTTTACTGGTGGTGCGCATCCCAATTCATTTCGATCAAATTATATTTTTGATTTGGCAAATGGAAAAGAAATTGATCAATCCAGGTTTATTAAAGACACTACGGCACTTTTAGATTTAGTCGAAAAAAAATTCAAGAAGA
>CAXBLH010000501.1:0-4061 GCA_963976315.1 uncultured Dyadobacter sp. | reverse complement strand
CTCATCCTCAAGCAATTCGAAGCCCTTTTCAAAATAGGTATTGATACGGTCATAAACTTGAGTTTTTCCATTTGAAGCATTTGATAAAAATTTGCTCCCATTTACCAAATTTTCCTTTTTAACAGCGAGGCAGTAGGGCGAACAAGTATGGATAGCCTTTGTAGGTAAATCGAAGCATTTATTGGTATTTACACACCAAGATAATTGCGAAAGTGAGGCAAAGTGATCCAGTAGTGAAAACTCTTCTGGGCTAAGGTTTTTATTTTTCGTATAGACATATCCCACTAACGAATCGTTATCGATAATATTAATTTCCGATTCTGTTCGAATCCTTAACATGATATGCAACCCGTCTTTTGGTTTTAAACCTAATGCCCTAAAGTCTGTGTCGAGATCGTTTACAAACTGGGTTATTTCTTTGATCATAGTATATCATTTGTTTGGTTATTAATAATAAAATGCAAACCATTACAAGTCTCACAATCCAAAAATGGGTCTTCACGTAAACAATTTAAACAACTATATTGCGGACGATTAATTAAATAATGATATTTTTTCATGGGTCAACCAATTTGTTTTGCCACAAAGTAAATTAATTTTCATTTATTATCAAAGTAAGTAATAGTTAAAAAGGACATTTTTTAATTGTGTTTTTATCTATTACTTTTGAATTGTAAGTCCATCAGAGGAATTGAAATAAGTATGTAGTTGTTAATTACTACCTAATTGTACCAGCTGGACTTACTTCTTCCACCACCTCCACACACCCACACCCAAGCGTACTTGAATATTTTCCAATTCCGCTGTGCAGGGCTACTTCCAGAATTTGGCTGGGGCCGGATAGTTCGAACTCGAAGTTGTGGTAACCCACTACTTTGGTTTGCTTATTATCTTTGCCTTCCTTTATAAGCATTTTACGTTGCTTTATATTTTGGTCGGGAAATAGGCGGTATTTAAGTAAGCGTAGTGCCGTGGGGGCATCCATTTGCAATCCCGTACCGTTTTGTACACTTAAGTATTTGTCAACAATATTTTGAGCTAAAAACGCGCCAAATTTTGCATCATCTGGCACCAGGTATTGGTCCATATTTGCAACTTTTTCTGCAATTACCATAGGTGAAAGGGTACGTAGCCTTAATGCGTTGATATGCCCGCTGGGGACGTTTACAGCGATACTCTCCACGCGTTCTACTCTAAAATCCGCCCGAAATTCCCGATTGTACAGACTCAGCTGTTGGTTTTGGAAAAGGCCAATTATAAAGTCTTCTGCCGCTTTTTCAATATAAAATGAAATTACTAAACCTATTTCCTGCGAACGTAAGGTCATTGCCTTGTCACCTGACTTTGGGCGGTCGATTTTTGGGATTATTAATGACGAAAATGTAAAATGTTTAAAATGCTTGTTACTTGCTGGTACCTGATAACCTTTTTCATGCAAGAAGGAAGCATATTCTTCATTGGCATCATTGAGTAAGCGATAAATCCACGCTTGCAGTGGGTACTGGTAATTAAATAATAGCTGCTGTCGGTCTCTAACGGGGGTGAGGGTTAATCTAAATCTCATGATGGTTTCGGGTAGTTACATATTTTTCCCAATAATAAGTATTTAGATTCGAATAGTATAAATTAAAATTATAAAAGTTATTAAACGGTAACGGTATGGGCTTAAACTAATAGCGTTAGGCGGTAAGCCAATATTGTAAAGGCCCACCACCTGCTACCCACCAGAACGCATGTTTAACACTTAACCTATCCCTTTTGGTATTTTTTCCTCACTCAACAAACACGGTAGTACGATAAATTCATTAATCTGGAAACCGCTTTTTACGTTTAACCTACCACTTTTCTAATCCCAATAACTTTTTGCCTAAATCCGAAAGTTCGGCAGTTTTATATTTGGTTTGTTCCCACTGGCGGGGATCGCCTGGGAAGGCATAACCCTCAGGAGCTATCCTATTTTTCCAAGAATTAATCCGCCATTGCCGAAGTGGTTCATTGTCTTCTTCTGCGGGCATCATGGAAATATATTGAGCGATACGTACCTTGTCTTTACTGTTATTGGCCCGTATTCCATGGGGTTGTGAGCTATTAAATATTAATAAATCTCCGGCATTTAGTTTTACTTTAACTTTCTCAAAACCAGTAGTATCTGGTTGGAAGTGATTGTGGTCTTCTGGTTGGGTGAGCTTCCAAGTATCATAGGTACGGTATAGTTCTGGAATACACTGGAAACCACCCATGTTTTCGTCATTTTGGTCGGCTAGTGCTAGTACTCCTTGCACATTTTGCGGTTTTGTTTCAGGGTCATAATCCCAATGAATAAAGCCTTTATATTCGAATCCAGGCCGTAAAGGGAAGTTTAGATTGGCGCGGTCGATGGTTACCCACAGTTTTTCCGTACCCCAGATATCACTAAATGCCTGGTGTATTTTTGGGAATTGTCGGTTATTCCAGAGATGCTGGTGGTTGTATACCTCTACCATGCCAGTATTGGCCAATTCCTTCATTTGGATTTCGGCACGAGCCGTGGTATACCACGTTTCGGGGTCATTCGCGTCCTTATCTTCAAACTCCCACAGGAAATCGGCGGTGCTAGTGGCCTGCTCTGCGGGTACTGCATTTCGGATGACGATATAACCTTCTCGAATCCAAAACTCCCATTCTTCTTCAGTAAGAAGCTGCAAAGGCTGTCCATGACTCCCATCGTTAAGTTTTACCTTACTGGTAATAGCAGTCGAAGGGTTCCCCGGTATTGTTTTGTGTGCATTATCAGGTTGGTTCGCTTTCATAATATTTATTTTTTTGTGAAAAACAATTATTTAATAGGACAAAAGTAATTGCTTACCTAGTTTGGTACTACCTTTGCAATTGCCGAAATTTGTTCTGTATTGATATAAATACTAATAATTACAGACTAAACTGTAAACTAAATGCCAAATAACGCACTATGAAGGTACTTGAAGAAGCTATTGAACCAGCAAGTGGAAGTTCCTTTAAACTGCTTTTGACCCCCGGTTTGTACGATACTTTTCTTTGGCATTTCCATGCAGAATACGAAATTGTGTATGTGGAAGGTAGCAGTGGAATCCGTCATGTGGGGTCACATATTTCACGGTATGAGGGAAGTGATCTGGTATTTATTGGCCCCAATATTCCGCATTTGAACTTCGATTATGGTGTTCGTACGCAATGTGAGCAAGTAATAATTCAAATGAAATCAGACTTTTTGGGGCAGGAATTTTTACTTGTCCCCGAAATGCTGGCGATCAAAAACCTATTTGACAGGGCTTCTGGTGGAATATCCTTTCAGGGGAACATTAAAGAAGAAATTGCGGATATATTAAAGCAAATGGTTGATTTAGAGCCATTTGATCAATTGCTGTTATTGTTGAGGATATTACAGAAGTTGTCCACAACAACGAATTACGAACTACTAGGTGCTGAGAAAGTGAGTAGTAAGTCCATTGCACAAAAGCAAAATCGCATGGCAATTATATCCAGATATGTGGAAGAGCATTTCGACAATTGCTGTGACGTAAATGAAATAGCCACATTAGTGCATCTATCTACTCCTGCGTTTTGTCGTTTTTTTAAGAATAATACACAAATGACTTTTACAGATTTTGTAAACCAGTATAGGGTCAATCAGGCAAAGAATGAATTGTTGCAGGACAAAACCGTATCTGAAGTTTGTTATGCCGTTGGTTTTGAGAGTCTTTCTTATTTTAATAAATTGTTTAAAAGGCAAGTAGACTTAAATCCTTCTGCTTTTAAGAAGGGCTTTCTGAGTTAGATTTTTGATAGACGATACCTTTGATGAATTTTTCAAATTCCCAGTACTTACTCAATGCTTGGTATTCCGACTGCTGGAAAAAGGGAGCCATTGGAACCAGTGTTTTGGCTTCAACGCTGCTTACTTTACGAAAGAAAAGTAGCATGGAGTGCAACAAAATTTTCTGCCACAGTTGTACGCCTGTTTTGTGGATATAAAAATCAGCGAAAAGCCAAAGTCCATCACTTTTTAACAATTGGTGCAACTTCCAAAAATTAAGTTGAATTCG
>CAXBLH010000500.1:0-4064 GCA_963976315.1 uncultured Dyadobacter sp. | reverse complement strand
CGAATGAAACAAATTATTCAAAAAATCACCGGGATAATTAACATCTGATTTTGCTTCATCTATTTCAACTTTCGTGAATCTAAGTTTGATCTTTTGCAATTGTCGAACTACCAGAATAGGCACTGCCAGCAAAAATGGCCAATAGGTATGGTAAGTAATTTTCAGTCCTGCGCTTTGACTGTATTTTTCAAAATCTGATAAGACGAACCTTTTAGTACTTCCAATTGCAACATCATGCATCCCTGAAAAAATCTCAAAAGCATGGATATTTAGCAATAAAATCCCATTTGGATTTAATCTTTTTTTGAATTCAAACAGGGCATCTTCAATTTCTTTGTCCGTCAAAAAATACAAGGCATCCATGCAACAAATCACATCGTACTTTTCTTCTGCGCGGTAAGCCTGCAAATTTTTCAAATCCCCAAACTCAATATTGTCCAAAGCACGTTGTGCGAAAGCAATCGCAAATTTGGAATAGTCAAATCCATTGACCTCCTTATAGCCACTTTTCAGGAGGGTGCGAATTAAGCCACCAGTACCACATGCTGCATCTAAAATCTTTACAGTTTTGTTTTCGGACCCAAAATGTGTAATTATTTGATTAATCACCTTACGATGTAAAGTCCGATACCACCATAGCTTCTCCTCAATATGGTACATTTTAGCGTATTCCTCCTCTTTATTGATCATTTTGCTGCATACTGTTAAATTTTACAATATACTGAGGCTCTCCACTTTGTGCCAAAAAACCTTTACCGATATATTCCCCCAGAACACTTAGAATGGTACACTGTAATCCACCCAAAAAAATTAAGGTAGCAGTTACCACCTGCCACTGCTTGGGGTCAGGGCCCACAATCCATTGACCAGTAACAAAAAGCAGTAATAAGGCACCCAATCCAAATATTCCCAGACTTATTGGCATAAATAATCGTATGGGTAAGGTAGAATAGCAAAACAAAATACTAAAAAAAAGAGTCATTAACTTTTTCCAAGTGTAGCTGGATACCCCTACTTCACGTTTAGAATGTTTTACCTTGATAGCTCCTATGTTATTGGTACATCTAAAAATCAAACCATCAATATATGGGTATGGCCCGTGATACTTAATGATCTCTTGAACCAATTCTTTTTTAATTAATTTAAAACTGGATAAGTACAACCCTTTCGGCTTGTTCAATAAATAACTGGTAAGCCAATTGATAGTCTTACTTCCAAAATTTCGGTGAGCGGCGTGTTCCTTCTTGTCATAATAGGTATACACGACATCGTAGTCTAACTTTTCTGCATGGCTGAGCAACAATAAAATTTCACTCGGAGGGTTTTGAAAATCATCGTCAATCATGACACAAAAGTCACCCTTTGCCCAATTAAGGCCGCACATAACGGCATTAAATTCTCCATAATTTCGGCGTAGCAGTAAGTAATGTACGTTAGGATACTTAATTTCCAATTGCCTACAAAATGAATCAGAATCATCAGGACTGCAATCATTAACCAATATTACTTCAAATTCTATTTCAGACAATATATTAAACAAAGTATCGACGAGAGCAACTATGGTCTCTCTACTTTTATAAACTGGAATGATAATGGAGAGTCTCATAGCGTAGGATGGAAAGTGTTTACAGCAGCGATAATTTGTTCCACTTCGAGGTTGCTGAGGGTTGGATTCAAAGGAAGACTCAAAACCTGCTCGTGAATCATTTCCGTGATCGGTAAACTAAGGTGTTTAAGACTTGTATAAGCGTCTTGCTTATGAATGGGTGTTGGATAATGAATATTAGTTTGAACGCCATGGGCTAATAAATGCTTGGCAAGTGCTTCCCGTTGGGGATGACGTACCACAAATAAATGCCATGCATCGTCGCTTATGGTACTACTATCGGGCAGTTGAAGCAGTGTTGGCTTAATAGCTGCGAAATACTGAGCTGCAATAGCGCGCCTTCGCCTGTTTTCAGCGTCCAAAAAAGGCAGTTTGATACGTAAAATAGCCGCCTGAAGCTCATCCATTCTACTGTTAAATCCCTGAAAATCATTTTTGTATTTTATCTCAGAACCATAATTGCGAAGATGCCGTATTTTCTTTGCGAGGGGAGCATCATTGGTGGTAATCGCACCGGCATCGCCTAAGGCACCTAGGTTTTTGGTGGGATAAAAACTAAAAGCCGTAGCATCTGCAATCCCCCCCACCTTTTCACCCTGGTATAAAGCACCATGAGCTTGTGCCGCATCTGTTATGATTTTCAAGCCATATTTTCTTCCTAATTCCAAAATGGGTTGCATTTCACAGCTTTTCCCATACAAATCGACGGTAATAATGGCTTTCGTTCGGGGGGTGATCGCTGCTTCTATTAAAGAAGCATCCAATAACATGGTATCCTTATTCGGCTCTACAAATATGGGCACCAAATTCAAGAATGAAACAGGAAGTACGGAAGCAATATACGTATTGGCAGGTACTATAATTTCACTCTCCATTGGAAAACCATAAGCCTTTAAGACCAATGTAATCGCATCCAGGCCATTTCCTACACCAATGGTGTGAACGGCATTACAGTATGTCGCAAACTCTTGCTCAAACCCTTCGAGTTCCTTCCCCATAATATACCAGCCGGATCTGATCACTTTCAAACAGGAACTCTCAATGGCCTCTTGATACGGTTCATTTACCTTTTTTAGGTCTAAAAAAGGAATCATATAGTTAAACTTAAAGTGGAATTGGGGTAAGGCTCGTCGATATAATCGTCTATGCTGTAATACTCGCTTGCCAAACACATCAAAATGGCATCAGAAGAAAAGGAGTCCATGGTATGCCAGTCTTCTGGTTTAAGAATTAAGCATACATTCGGAGAGTCCAAATTATAAAATTTCTCTTCCTTTCCATTATTACAATAGATTCGACAACTCCCCTGGATACAGCTGATAGCATTCCAAGTTTTATGATGACGATGCCCGCCCCTTACTTGCTCCGTATCGACTCCGTAAATAAAGAATACTCTTTTAATATTTCCCGGAATCAGTTTTTCAAAAACCACTAAATTACCATTTTTTGCATCGAATACATCGAGTTCCATTAAGTGTGGCATGTCTTTTAATTTTGTTAGGATATTGTATTTTACTAAATCTTATTCATAAATGCTATAATTTGTATGAGAATTGAAATTGAAGTACCTGATTAGTATTACCTGTTAAACTCCAATTAATCCCTAAAAGTAAGCTGTTACCAGTTATTCTCTATCAAATGCCAAAATTATCAATAGCAAGGCTTTATCCACACAAGCTATTCATCCCCAAATAAAAAGTTCATTAATTGTATTTTCATTTGCACGGCTTAATTATCTAATATCATTAAATCGACCTTGATTTAGATCGCCAGTATCAAATCCTTTTTTGAACCAATACATTCGTTGTTCAGAGGTTCCATGCGTAAAAGCATCAGGAACAACGTAGCCTTGAGATTGTTTTTGCAGCTTGTCGTCGCCAATTGCATTCGCAGCCTTTAAGGCCGACTCCAAATCACCCGGTTCTAAAATTTGATCCCTTTTATTGGCTCTATTCGCCCAAACACCTGCTAAAAAATCAGCTTGTAATTCCAATTTTACAGAAAGTTTATTATACTCTGTTTCGCTAACTCTTCCTCTCTGGTCTTGTACCTGACCAGAAATGCCCATTAAGTTTTGGACATGATGCCCTATCTCATGTGCGACTACGTAGGCTACGGCAAATTCACCAGGGGCCTTAAATCGATCTCTTAGCTGGTTACAAAAATCCAGATCGATATACACTTTTTGATCAGCAGGACAGTAAAACGGCCCCATGGCAGCAGATGCTCCACCACAGCCTCCTTGCGTAACATTCTCGAATATCTGCAAAGTGGGCGTCTGGTATTGGCTGCCATTTTCCTTATAAATGGCACTCCAAACATCTTCCGTACTGCCCAAAACAGCCGATACAAAATCAGCGGTTTGGTCATCTGGTCTGGCACCAGCAGGCCGGGTTCCCGACTCTTCTACCGTTTGGTTCCCCTGAATATTGGACAAAATCTCAGTAGGATCCTGCCC
>CAXBLH010000499.1:0-4122 GCA_963976315.1 uncultured Dyadobacter sp. | reverse complement strand
CGATCCCGACTGGAGGCTCTCAAAAGCACTTAGATTTACTTCTAAGTGCTTTTTTGCTTACTGTAATTATTGTGGAATTTTTTATACACGGGTACATTGTTGCCCAACTTTCCTCACCTCGCTCGATTTTCCACGTTGCAGAAATCGCTTTTCTGTATTTTTTTTATTTAGAGGCATCTTTCCAATTTCAACAATAGAATCAATTGAAATTAAAATTTATGTCCTGAATATTTATAATTCCTTTTATTTAAAGATGGATTGGTTTATATTAAATCGGAAGCGAAGTGTCGATAGATATAGCTTTGGCTTAATATTTACAATAGATACCCTATATGAAAGAATTAAATGACGATTCAAAGAGTGGTAGGCTAGTGATTGTGGCTTATCGATTACCCTTTAAAATTGTAAAGGAAGAAAAGGGAATAAGCTTGTTTCAAAACTCAGGAGGTTTGGTATCAGCTGTACTATCATTAGTAGGAGATGGTGCTCATGATCCGGTAGTATCAGGGGATAAAATACAGTGGATCGGTTATAGTGACAATAGTAAAGAAGAGTTAGCCGGTCAATCCTTGGAGAATGAAAGTTTCAAAGCACATCCAGTTTTTATTCCCGAAGATGTTAATGAAAATTATTACGAAGGATTTTGTAATGATTTGATTTGGCCACTTTGCCATTACTTCCCATCCCATGCTCGTTTTGACGATGCCTATTTTCAAGCCTACGAAGAGGCGAATCAGTTGTTTTTTCAAAAATTAGAAGAAATAATTCAACCAGGTGATATCGTTTGGGTTCAAGATTACCAGTTGATGTTGCTACCTCAAATGATTCGGGCGAAATATCCTGATAATAAAGTCGGCTTCTTTTTTCACATACCGTTTCCTTCTTATGAATTGTTTCGTATGCTTCCAGTTAAATGGAGAAAGGCCATTGTAGAAGGAATTATCGGAGCAGACGTGGTGGGTTTTCATACCAATGATTATGTTGAATATTTCTTGAAAGCGGTTCGAATGGTTTTAGGCCATGGAAATAAGCTTCATTATATTAACCTGAGTAACCGAATCGTTAAAATTGACTCCTTTCCTATAAGTATTGACTTTAAAAAGTTCAATAGTGCCTTTGATGATCCGGAAGTAAGCAAGGAGCGACTGGTAGCACGAAAGATGTTGAAGGAGAAAATAATATTCTCTGTCGATCGGCTTGATTACTCCAAAGGAATATTACATCGCTTATATGGTTTCGAAAAGTTTTTGGAACAGTTTCCAGAGTGGCATGAAAGGGTGGCATTTGTAATGGTGGTCGTCCCTTCGCGTGATACGATTGAAATGTACCAGCACATGAAATCGGAAATTGATCAAACCGTCGGCCGTATAAATGCGCATTATGGTAACATCAATTGGCAGCCGATTATTTATCAATACCGGTCTATGTCATACCAAGAGCTTGTAGGGATGTATACGGCTAGTGATATAGCCCTTATCACTCCAGTGCGTGACGGTATGAACTTGGTTTGTAAAGAATACGTCGCAAGCCGGAAGGACTGCCAAGGAGTACTTATATTAAGTGAGATGGCTGGTGCTGCTGCTGAGCTGGGAGAAGCACTTATCATTAATCCCTTAGATAAGCAAAATATTGCAGATTCAATAAAATTGGCCCTTGATATGCCAGTTGAAGAGCAAGAAAAGCGTATGAAGGTCATGCGCTCAAGAATACGAGAATATGATGTCTTTGCATGGACCAATGACTTCTTTACACAAATAACAATGCTTGAGCAAGAACACGAAAAATTACGTCAGGTTTTCTTGACCGAAAAAGGAATAAATAAAATTAAAAATGCTTACCAAGAATCGAAAAACAGAATCTTATTCTTCGATTATGATGGTACGCTTGCCCCAATTGTTGCAGATCCAGCAAAGGCTATAGTTACAAAAGAAGTAAAAGCCTTAATTTCCAAATTTGCAGTGAGTGATACGGTGGTGATTATTAGCGGCCGTGATCGCCATTTTTTAAGTGAGTTATTTTTGGACTTACCAGTCCATATCATCGCGGAGCACGGAGCCCTCATTAAAGCAAAAGGAAGTACGGAATGGATTCTCAATGAGGACTATGAAGAAAACTGGAAAGAAACCATTAAGCCGATCATGGAGGTTTATGCAAAAAGGTGCCCAGGTGCGGTGGTAGAAGAGAAGGAAACTTCGCTAGCTTGGCATTATCGAACCGCTGATGACCGGGAATATGCTACTCGTAGGGCTCAAGAACTGGTTTGGCAGCTTAAAAATTATATTCAACCTGAACTTAATCTTCAAATTATTGATGGTAATAAAGTTGTTGAAGTCAAGAAAACGGCCTTTAATAAAGGTACTGCTGCAAAGGCCTTAGTAGAGACTGGTGATTTTGATTTTATAATGGCTATGGGAGATGACAAGACAGACGAAGATATGTTCATTGAACTTCCAGATACGGCTTATACTATAAAAGTGGGAGATGTACTTTCAGCTGCCAAATCACATTTGCGGAGCCAAGAGGAGGTATTCATGTTTTTAAGTAAAATCATGTCAAAATGAGATAAAATACTTTAAATTAAAAGAAATGAGTAGGCAAACCTTGCCTACTCATTTTCATTTCCAAGCCTTATTAATAAAGTTAATCCAATTTTGGGACATAACCTTTTCAATGTCGGCAGCGGAATAACCACGACGGGACAGAATTGTATTAAGGTTTTGCAAATCTCCAATTGACTTTAAATCTTCTGGTGCTTGTTCCATCCCAAAGGCACCATCCAAGTCGGAGCCTATGCCCACATGCTCAGCATTACCAGTAAGCTGACAAATATGATCGATATGTTCAACAACATGTTCAATTTTTAATCCCATTTTTTGAGGCGTGGACACCCCTCTTTTCCAATTGGGTATCATCATCCAAGCATCAAATGCCATACCGATAACGGCACCACGATTGGTAAGTTCCAAAATCATTTCATCCGAAAACTGTCGGTTGTGGGGTACTACCTTTCGAGTAAGGTTATGGCTTGCCCAAACTGGGCCTTTGAAAATGTCCATCGCCTCCCAAAACGCAGTATCGCATAAGTGAGTTGCATCTAGTATTATATTGAGCTGATCCATCTCCCGAAGTAAATCTTTTCCTTTGGAAGTTAAGGCTTGGTCGGAATCGGTACCATAGGCATAAACCCCGGGACCGTAATGTGCTGGACCAAGTGCCCGAAGACCATTTTCGTGTGCGATATGCAAATGATCTAAGCTAATTAACGAATCAGCACCTTCCAAACTAAGGATAAATCCAATCGGTAATTTTGTGGTACTCTCGGCATTTTTCCAAAGAGTAATATGGTTGTTAAATGCATCAAGGTCTTTTATCATTACCATTTCACCGGCATCCACCATGGCTTGATACCATGCCAATTGACCTTGCGTTTGAGCCCATGCTTGTGCCTGTGAATGCCAGCCTGGAAGTTTACTATCGGATTTTACATAACGGGCAATTTGGGTTGCTACGCACATACCAATATTCGCGCGGCGCATTTCCGGAAAACTAACAACACCATTTCCACGATCTGGTTTGTCGGTGAGTCCAGATTCTCTGGAACGAATTTCGGAAAGCTCCTTGGTGAAATCCCGATTCCAGTCTAGGGCATTCATAGCAATATCCAAATGTGCATCGAACAAAAACATAAATAGTATTGTGGTTAAATGTATCTAAATGTTGCATTTCTCAACATTTATAAATTAAATAGTGATGCGCCTTTTTCGAGCCACGATTTCCCATTCCGCAATTTTTTCTCCCTGTTCTACAACGGACGCATATTCATGTAGGGCAACGGTGGGGCAAATATGGTAAGGCAAAGCATATAAAATATCTCCAACTTTTAATTCTTGCCAGAGATCTGCGGGTACTTGTAGCACCCCATGTTCTTCACTTTGGCTAAGAAGCGTATAGGTGGATAAATTGAGTATTCGAAGCCTATTCTCTATAGGATTTTCGGCAGCAACAGATTTATGGCCCGCATCAATGGTGATAATAGACTCGCTTGGCTTGGAGATGATACGTGTAAAAACCAATGCCGCTTCTTCAAATGGCTGATCCTTGAATTTTTCACCATACCCTGCA
>CAXBLH010000498.1:0-4173 GCA_963976315.1 uncultured Dyadobacter sp. | reverse complement strand
TTAAAACGTTATAATAAAATATTCAATACATTATATTGTCGTATTCAGTTACCAAAAAGAGGCAATTAGTCGCTTTGCATAAATAATGCTGTAAAACCCGTCGCACTTAATTTCCTGATACTGTCCGGATCAATTGGCGCAAATCCTTACTAACCGAACAGTAAAATTCACCTTTTTTTAGGTTTCTAGTTTATAAACTGTTCCTTAACATGGAAAGAAGAAAATTTATACAAAACGCGGCTGGCTTGCTGGCAGTAGCTTCGGGGTTGTCTGATTTCAAAATTCAGGACGAAGTCGTAAAAAATAAGCTGCCTAAGTGGAAGGGGTTTAATCTACTGGACTTTTTCAGTCCCAGTTGGACCAACGCTCGAAAGGGTACTACTGCTCAGCAATTGCAATGGATGCAAGACTGGGGATTCGATTTCGTACGGATTCCTATGGCCTATCCTGCTTATTTGAATTTTGACCGTACCAAGCCCATTACCAAAGCGGAGGTGTATCAAATTGATGAGAAACTGGTAAGCAAAATAGACGATTTGGTTTCAAAAGCACACCAGCACAATTTGCATGTAAGTTTAAACTTACATCGGGCTCCTGGTTATTGTGTAAACTCTGGTTTTGATGAACCTTATAATTTATGGACTGATCAAGATGCTCTGGATGCTTTTTGTTTTCATTGGGATTTTTGGGCCAATAGGTATAAAAATGTCTCAGCAGATCGCATCAGTTTCGACTTGGTGAATGAGCCAAGCATGCGCGCGGATATGAATGATCAGCACTCCAAAAGGAGTATCGTTCCCGGAGAACTTTACAGGAAATTAGCGCTCGCAGCGAGTGAGGCTATCCGCAAAAATAACCCCAACCATCTGGTTATAGCCGATGGCAATAATACCGGAACTTCCGTGATTCCAGAGATCGCTGATTTGGATATTGGACAAAGCTGCCGAGGATACCACCCGGGTATAATTTCTCATTATAAAGCCCCGTGGGCCAATAAGGAGGTGGATCATTTGCCGGAGCCTCAATGGCCTGGCCAAGTTGGGAATCAATATCTAAGCAAGGAGATGCTAGAGAAATTTTATGCCCCTTGGATTGAACTGGTCAATAGTGGCGTAGGGGTACATTGTGGGGAATGTGGGTGTTGGAACAAAACGCCCCATGCTGTATTTTTAGCATGGTTTGAAGATGTGCTAAGTATCTTAACTTCTAAGGGCATTGGGTTTGCCTTATGGGAGTTTGAAGGTGATTTTGGTATTCTTAATTCCAATAGAGCCGATGTGAAATATGAAGACTGGCACGGCTATCAGCTGGATAAAAAGCTTCTCCAACTATTAATGAAATATTAAGTTGCTATTCGGTTCATTAATTAATTATAGTTAGTGAATAAAATCTAACAGTGATAAACTAATTGATTTTTAGGTACTTAAAATATAAAACCAATTCAAAATACCATTGTCCTATTTATTAAACCTAATTATGAAATACTTAAAAGCTTCTCTCTATTTTTGTTTGATTCTGCTAGTCTTTGCTAACACTCGAACCATTTTCGCCCAAACAAGTCCACAGCCTGGATTACTTTCTAATTATGCGAAGGTAATTCCAGTCTCTGAAAACGGGACAGGTTTTCATTTACAATTACATTCCGACATTGATACCACCTGGGAAAACTGGAGTAATAGGGGTTACAGCTTTGGTTTCGACAAAAAAGTTACTCCTGTTTATACACAAGTTGCTGGGATACTTTCTACTAACTACATGATTCAGGTTAGGGGGAATAGCCAAGAAAAGAATAAGAAAAGATGGGGGTATCATGTTTTTGAAGGGTATGCAAGTGACGACAAGTCGAGAATTACCATGTTGGTGAACAAGCATGTGGAGCTTGGTAAACCTGTTGCCGAAGCCTACTATTACAGCACCGTATACAACCATTCCGAAGAAGCCTATAATTGGTTTAAAATTGGGTCAGATGTGCGCCAGCACTCCTTTATGTTTGGTCGTGATAAAGCTGTTTTTTATGGATCGTTAAGATTGACCAATGCACTTACGCTCGGTAATATCGGAAAGGAAGATTTGGTTGAAAAGGAACCCACCGAAAATGCGGAACCCAATTATGAAGAAGATGCCAAACATGTAAATTTCCGTGAACTAAAACACGGTGGTAATGGGACGATGTTCTATGATAAGGACCGCAATATCGTGGTGATAAAAGTGGATGGGAAATGGATGAAAATGGTAGTTGAGCCATTGGCAGATGATGTAAAATATGATTTTGAATGATTTTTTAGTGTGACTTGGCTTTCTTAGGTAGGGTTAGAAAAAGTAAAGGATCCAGAACTTAAAATGAAAAAGAGCAATTGAAAGTCTATTGCGATGATGATCCACGACTAAATCACTGGTTTGCTTTGCGCTTATTTGTCAGGCTGGAATAAAATTGAAGGGAAGGGATACAAATTTTCGTAAAATTGCAGACTCGAATCGGAATGATGGAATAATTGGCTAAAATAGTTTGACCGTGGATATGTATTTGATAACCAAGATGGGGGTAAAATACGAAAATATTCTCCTGCATATTTTAGGTAATTCTTATTTTCTGTGATAATTTATACGAAAATTTCAATTTAAAATGGATAAATTTCAAAAAGCAATAGAATTATTTGATGCTTATAATCAAAGAGACCCGAATCTTATTTTTCACGAAGGAACCAGAGTAGCACAAGAATATTTTCACGCCACCAAGCGTACCGAGTGGGTTAAACGACTTGAATCAAATCCCTCGGAAGCTTTATTATTAGCGGCTCACGGACAACATATTGGAAGATGGGCAATAGCCAGAAGCTCTTATCCTTCTGGCAGATTAGGTTATTTGAAATGGCGTAGTGATTTAGGTAAATACCATGCTATGATTGTTTCCGAAATATTAACTCAAGTGGGTTATGAAGCTGCTGAGATCGAAAATGTCACTCAAATTGTACTGAAACAAAAAATCAAACAAAATAAGGAGGTCCAGACGATAGAGGATGCACTTTGTTTGCTATTTCTACAATACCAATACGATGAGCTCATCGAAAAGCATTCAGAAGAAAAGATAATTTCCATCTTGCGAAAAACTTGGGCAAAAATGAGTCCTAACGGGCGAGATTATGCCGTAAGGTTATCGCTTAGCCCCAAAGGAAGGGGGTTATTAGAAAAAGCATTAAAGCCGTAAATAGGCGCGCGTATCACAAATTCAGTGGCAAAATGATTATTTCATAGGGCAGTTTTTTCTGTTTTTTGAAATAATCGTTCTGCCATTTTTTTGTCGTGACCATAGATATCCTTCCTGAAATTTAATTCACCTTGGCTATCAACCCAGCTAGTAAAATAAACAAGGTACACTGGAACTTCATCTTTTTTGGAGAGTCTCACATATTTCTCTGTACCACTATTCATGGCCTCCGAAATTGTCTCTTCCGTCCATAAAGGGTCTCTTCTGAGTAAATATTCTGCGAGTTTTTTGGGTTCAGCTAGCCGGATACAGCCGTGGCTAAAGGCACGTTGGGGTTCATTGAATAAACTTTTGGAAGGCGTGTCATGAAAATAGATACTATAACTGTTTGGAAAAAGGAATTTTACCAACCCCAAAGAGTTGCGAATACCTGGCTTTTGGCGAACCCTTTTACCCACCCATTCCATATTATGCCTTGCCAAGTAGTTTGCGTTTTTTCGGATTCCTGGAAGTATTTCGTTGTGTAAAATACTGGATGGGACATTCCAATAGGGACTAAAAACGATTTGGTTGATGGTGCCAGAGAAAATAACCGTACTGTGGGCCTGTGATCCTACTACCACCACCATGTCAAATACTTTTTTTCCTTTTTCAAAATAATGTAACTTATATTCTGGAATATTGACCAAAATGTAATCAGTATTAGCAGACTTAGGTAGCCATCTTGTTCTTTCCAAATTGATCAAAATTTGTTCAATCCTTTGTTGGATGGGTGTATTAATTTCCCTTAAAAATGCTGGGCCAATTTCACCATCTACTCTAAGACCCATCCGCTTTTGAAAAGTTTTAACTGCAAGTAGAAAGGTGGAATCAAAAGCTTCACTATTATCCGGTAAGTGTTTGATATGGTATATTTTAAGTCGTTCTTTGATGGAAGGAATGACCTCAGAGCTATCTCCCAATTTTAA
>CAXBLH010000497.1:0-4173 GCA_963976315.1 uncultured Dyadobacter sp. | reverse complement strand
CCGATCTTTTTTGATCCTTACCTCTGAAACTAGCCACTAAACTAGTACCAGTGGTTTTGATAATTTCCTTTCCAGAAAAGGTTGATGGATACTTAGCACCTGCCAGCTCGCAAAAAGTAGCCATAAAATCCATAACATGTCCAACCTGGTCACTAAACCCTCCTTTAGGTGCTGTAATACCTTTCGGCCAAAAGGCAATCATAGGCGTGTGGATGCCACCTTCATAGGATTCAGCTTTCCAGAATTCATAAGGCGTATTGGCGACATTTGCCCACTTTGGGCCAATAGATGCATAGGAGGTTTGAGGGCCTGGCATCACTTGCTTCTCGGTGGCATAGATTATCTTTTCGCCGTCTCTTGTTTCACTAGGACGGTCGAAACCAACGCCATAATTCGCACAGTTTTCAGAACTGGCTCCATTGTCAGACAAAAATAATATCAGTGTATTATCCAGTTGGTTGTTCTTTTTCAATGCTTCCACGATCCGACCAATGCCCTGATCCATGCAATCGATCATGGCGGCATGCACTGCCATCGCTTCGGCATCCCATGCCTTGGTTTTATTAGATTCCCAAATGAATGCTGGATCTGTGGGCTCTGAAAAAGGGGTAACCTTAGGGTCTATCAATCCCAGTTTTGCCATTTTATTATATCTTTGTTTGCGGATTTTATCCCAACCCACTTTATAGGTATCCTTGTATTTTGAGATATCCTCTGGCTTGGCCATCAATGGCCAGTGAGGTGCATTGTGGGCTACATATATAAAAAACGGCTTCTCCGATTGGGCATATTCGTTGATATACGCCACAGTAGTATCATTAATAGCATCGGTATGGTAGTAATCTTTGGGAACGGTTTTTACTGGAGTAATACCATTAACCAAACTAAACGGATCGAAAAAATCCACCACCCCCCAAATAGTCCCAAAAAACTTTTGAAAGCCACGGTTAGTTGGATACTGTTCTAATGGAGAAAAATCGCCAAATTCTTTTTGATGATTCAGCCACGATAACTGATCTTCTTTGGATTTTTGGCTAAAAGTATTAGAGACGTGCCACTTGCCAGTCATAGCAGTTTGGTAACCTACCGTTTTGAGTACCTCTGCTAGGGTAACGGTGTTTGTTGCAAGATGCCCTAAATACCCGGGTTGACCCTCCGGCGAGGTCATTTTTCCAATTCCAGCTTGTTGGTTATACAATCCGGTTAATAGGGAAGCGCGAGTAGGGCAACACCGGGAGGTGTTATAGAACTGTCGGTACCGAATGCCGTTTTGGGCTAAAAAATCAATATTGGGTGTATCGATTTCCCCTCCATAGCTACCAATGTCTGAAAAACCAAGATCGTCGGCCATAATCAGAATGATATTTGGGCGATTTGATTTACTGATATCATTGCTATAAGGCTGTATACTGCGCCAGGAAACAAGGGCTACTCCAAAGCACATTGCCATTGTGAATAGGAAAGCTATTTTTTTATTTTGATTCATAGGTTAAGGTTGGATTAATTTTGGCTTTCTATTAAAATTATTTTTATTTCAATATCCTTCATTTTGTTTGCAAAGCGGATTTGCATCAATTTCGGATTGAGGAATGGGGAATAATTTATGTTTTTCAGAAGCATTTGTAATCCCTCTTTCTATAGCTTTTGAAATAAATACATTATGACGTAACAAATCCTCTCTTCTTTTTGCTTCAGAGTAGAGCTCTCGACCACGTTCGTCAAGGATGGTTTTTCGGAATGCTTCTTTTGTAGCTAAATCGGTTAAAGTTAGCGCATCAATTCCAGCTCTTTTTCTAATCAAGTTCATTAATTCAAGACTAGCTTGGGTAGGTCCATTCAACTCATTATCTGCCTCCGATTTGGTTAGTAGGATATCAGCATAGCGCAGTATTGGTATATCGTTACCACTATGGTTGCCGATAGTATTATTGTCCCAATATTTTAAACTTCTGGCATTATCTTTAGTCGTTAATAGATCAACTGTTTGACCGGCTGTATTTTGATATGATCTAAGTACGAGTACAGCTCTTTTGTCTTTGGTTAAATCAAATAACGCTACTGTTTCGTCTCTTAATCGGTATTGAGTCGCAAAGTTGGCCATTCCGTTTTGCCAAACGAACTCAGGTATTTGAATACTAGTTTTGAAGCCTGGTGGTAAAGCACCGGCGGAAAACCAATTGCCAAAGCCATTCTGATTTTTGGCTGGGGCGACCATGATCATTTCTTTATTTCCTTCATTTTCGACTCTAAATAAATTGGCGTAATCGGGAAATAAGTTAAAATAATTCATATCTATAATCTTTTTACAAGCATCTGATGCCTTTTGCCATTGTTTTGAATTTAAATAGAATTTAGCTAGTATTCCTAAAGCACTGGCTTTAGTAGCTCTCCCAAATGCTGTTTCTGTTCCAGGAGCGGGTAAGCCTGCTGCTGCCGTCAACAAATCAGATTCAATTTGAGATTTCATTTCTTCATCGGTAGCTCTTGCTAATTGGGGAGGTGTCTCACTTGAAATTCTCAAAGGAACCGGCCCAAACCATTTATACAATTCTCCATAGGAATAAGCTCTTAAAAAAAGTGCTTCTGCCGCATATAGTTTCTTTTTCTCATCAGACATGTTGGTGTTTTCAATATTGTCGATGATAATATTTGCATCACGAATGCAACGATAACTAGGTGACCAATAGTCGTCTCTAAAAGTGCCTAAAGAAGCATCCCAAGTAAAATTTATTAATTGAACTAAGGTCAGGTTTTCTCCTCCTCCGCTATCAAAACCTTCATCAGTAGTAACCGCAGAATTGTTAATTAGCCATCGTGAAGGTGTTGGGTTTTGTTGGTTTGCATATGCGGAAAATAGTACCGCTTTTAGTCCTGCCTCATTTGTTAAGACATTGCCGGGAGCAAACTCGCTAGGCGGTGTTACATCTAGGACTTTTTCACAGCCAAGTATTGTAAAGGCACCGACTATTATCGCAATTATTAATTTATATTTTGTCATTATTTAGTTGCTTAAGGTTGAAGATCTATCTTGATTAACTGCCTTGTTAAGGTTCAATCTGAATTTCAGATATTAGAACTGCAGGTTTACCCCTAAAAGGAATGATCTTGTAAGCGGATAAGTACTATAGTCTATTTTAACTACATCGTTTCCTGTTGCATTTACTGAAGGGTCTACACCTGAATACTTTGTAAAGGTTGCAAGATTCTGTCCCGTTACGTAGACCTGCATTTTATTGATCCATTTATTACTGCCTAAACCAATGTCATAGCTAATCCGTGCAGATTGAAATCTTAAATAGGAGGCATTTTCAACAGTTCTGGAGTTGACTGTTTGCTGACCTTGGGAAGTTGGATTAATAAATGATGGATATTCGTTAGTTGGGTTGGAAGGTGTCCATCTATTTAGATATGGTTCGGCTAGTTTATTTCTTCTAAAGCTTAGAGGGAAATAGCTATCAACCGCTGCATTGTTAATAATACTGGAACCTTGTTGTCCTTCAAAAAATACGCCAAATGAAAAACCTTTAAACGCAATGGTACTATTAAATCCATAAATAAAATCGGGAAGAGATTTGCCCAAGATCATCCGGTCATCTGCATTAATTTGCTTGTTGTTGTCCACATCAAGAAATTTAAAATCACCTGGTTTTACACCTACAGGAGCATTTGAAAAGTCATCGCTTTCTTGCCACACACCAAGTACCTTGTATCCATAATAGGAACCAATGGACTCTCCGGGCTTGATAATTGAAACATTGTTTAAAAATCCGGCTCCACCAGAAAATATTTGATTTAATGGGCCAAGGCTTAGGACTTCATTTTTAAGGGTTGAAAAATTGACCGAAGCGTTCCAGTTGAATTCGTTTGATCGGATAATTTCGCTGTTTAGTGATATTTCAATACCACTATTTTTCATATCACCAACGTTTTGAGTTTTGATTGCAAACCCCGTGCTAAGTGGTAGCGGCAAATCGAGTAGTAAATCGTTAGTTCGTCTGGAATAGTAGTCAATCGAACCTGAAATTCTACGTTTGAAAAATGAGAAATCCACACCAAAATCTATTTGTTTTGCTCCCTCCCATTTCAAATCTGGATTTGCAATTCGACTTGGAGAAATTGAGGCATTTAGATTATCACCAAAAATGGCCGCTGGCCCCACTGAAAAGCTGGTGA
>CAXBLH010000496.1:0-4177 GCA_963976315.1 uncultured Dyadobacter sp. | reverse complement strand
CATTTCTTTTAAACGATCTTTAGCTTTTACTCCAAATTTCTGTTCTTCATCCACAATTAGCAAGCCAAGGTCTTTAAACTTAACGTCTTTGTTCAAAATACGATGGGTACCTATCAATATGTCAATTTTACCTTCTTCGGCTTCTTTTAGAGTCGCTTTTATTTCCTTGGGTGTTTTAAACCGATTGATATAACCTACTCGTGCTGGGAAATCGGAAAGTCGCTCAGTGAAAGTTTTATGATGTTGCATGGCCAAAATGGTAGTGGGTACCAGGACGGCCACCTGCTTACTATCACAAACGGCCTTAAATGCCGCACGTATAGCGATTTCTGTTTTACCAAAGCCAACATCACCGCATACCAATCGATCCATGGGATGCGCTTTTTCCATATCTTCTTTTACATCCGCAGTAGCGGTAGCTTGGTCAGGTGTATCATCATATATAAAGGATGATTCTAGCTCGGCTTGTAAATAATTATCTGGAGAATAGGGGAATCCGGGTGCTTGTCGGCGTTTGGCATACAGGGAAATGAGTTCATGGGCAATGTCTTTGAGTTGCCTTTTAACTTTAGATTTTTTTGCTTCCCAATCTCCTGACCCCAATTTACTCATGGTGGGTGGGGTGCCCTCTTTTCCCGTGTATTTTGCGATTTTGTGC
Source organism: uncultured Dyadobacter sp. (assembly GCA_963976315.1). GTDB lineage: Bacteria > Bacteroidota > Bacteroidia > Cytophagales > Spirosomataceae > Dyadobacter. Next base: position 3,519 of record CAXBLH010000496.1, on the reverse strand, counting down.
AAGTTATGCACACTTACATATAGCAAATCGTTGTCACGATATATAAGCCTAATCGCTTCTTGTTCTTTTCCGTTAACATCTTTTCGCTCCAAACCTGCAAAGCGGCCAATACCATAATCGACATGCGTAACAAAATCGCCAGGTTGCAGTGTTTTAAGCTCTTTTAACGTTATTGCCTTGGATTTACTAAATTTTTCTTTGAGTTTATATTTATAAAAACGGGCAAAAATTTGGTGATCCGTATAACATACAACTTTTAAGTTTTCATCGATAAACCCTTCACGAAGTGATATGGGTATGGGTCGAAATTTGACAAACGGATCTAAGTCTTCGAAAATTCTTTCGAGCCTATCGAGCTGCTTAGGCTGTTCAGAAGCAATGATATTGATAAAACCCCGTGACTGATTATCGCTCAAATCGTCTATCAAACGTTTGAAGTCTTTGTTAAAAGAGGGCTGCGGTTTGGTAGGGTAAGGAAATTTGGATTCTGTTTTGAAATAAAAACGCTTGCCAAACTCTACGGTTCTAAATTGTTTGATTTGATTTAGAAAACCGCGCCTAGTTTCAAACAAATCTTGCGGATTGGATACGATCTGCACGCCGCCGCCAGTCACTTCTTCTAGCGCTTTTTGCGCTTTTTCAAAGTTGTTGTCTATGACTTCTAACGTTAGCTCCACATCCTTAAACCAAAGCGTAGTACCAGTTCCTAAAAAGTTAAGAAACGATTCACGGGTTTCATTAACCAATTTTTGTTGAATATCGGGAACAATATTAATCTGGTTAACGGGATCTTTGGATAGTTGCGTGTCGGGGTCAAATGATCTGATACTGTCGACTTCATCGCCAAAGAGTTCAATACGATAGGGTTGTTCATTAGCAAAGGAAAATACGTCCAATATGCCACCACGAACGGAAAACTGACCTGCTTCAAAAACAAAGTCCGTTATTTCAAAACCGTAGCTATTCAGGAACTCTGTCAGAAAGGAGGGATCCAATTTTTCGCCTACTTTTACCTGAAAAGTATTCGCAATTAACGATTTTTTGTTAATAACTTTTTCAAACAGTGCTTCTGGATAACTTACAATTTGAACTGGACCTGGTTTTAGTACATTCAGTTTGTTTAATATCTCCCCACGCATCAATACATTTGCATTCTCAACTTCTTCATAATGGTAGGGTCTCTTGTAGGAAGTGGGGTAAAACAGTACCTCTGTATTACCGAGCATATTTTGCAAATCGTTTTGAAAATAAGCAGCCTCCTCCCTATCATTGAGAATGTATAATGTGGGCATCGGTTTTTGTTGTTGTACCGTAGCACATATTACCGCATCCGCGCTACCCACCAATCCCTTAATTTGAAAATGCGATGCTTCCGAATTTTTTAAATCCAATTGGGAAATAAAGCTTTCGAGATAGCTGTCCTTGTTATATAGCTTTAATAATTCTTTGACTTCCAATGAAATAATTTTTTATGTTGTTGTCTTGTAAAAACACAAAAAGCCGTATTCGGAAAATTCTCCGATCGGCATTGGTACTTATGGTAACACAGAAATGGCCTGTGTTAATTCAAAAATACAGTTATTAATTACCAAATATGTCGTGTAGAATTAATATTCTTAAAATTTTTAGGTTCATTTGTGATCCAGTACTCATCACTAAGTTTTTCTAATGTTAGATTGGTTAAATCAAGCAATTACCATTTTGGGTTTAAATACAAGCCCGTTAGAAGTATTTGGGTTCTTGGCAGGTGCTATTTGTGTTTATTTAAATACACGTCAGAATGTGCTCGGATGGTTTTTCGGGATAATCAATTCCATATTATACACCTATGTTTTTTGGCAGGTACAGCTATATGCAGATATGAGCTTACAAGCCTATTATTTCATAACCAGTATCTATGGCTGGTGGATGTGGCTTTATGGTGGTAAAAGACATGATGGCGTTTCGGTGAGTAATACACCTCGCGCTCTTTATCTTCTGTTTGCTTTTCTATTTTTCGGAGGAACTATGCTCTGGGGATACTTGCTGGGTAATTTTACAAATGCCAGCCTGTCGTACTTGGACTCCGCCCTCACCATCGCCAGCCTCATAGCCCAGTGGATGATGGCCAGGAAATACATAGAAAACTGGCTTATCTGGATTGTAGCGGATGTTTTTTATACAGGCCTGTATTGGTACAAAGGGTTAGAGCTCACCTCGATTCTATATTTGGTTTTTACGCTATTGGCAATTTCAGGCTATTACCAATGGAAGCGGGATATAAAACCAGCTGTGGCTACTTAACTCCAAATACTTAGGCTGTTTCAGTGTCTGAAGTGATGTCACCAAATGGGATTTCTTGTTCTTCCAATAGTTTTCTAATTCGAGCAGAATCTTCAAAAATAATTTTCAGTTCTTTCTTGGAAATGCCTTCCTCTTCATCCATCCATTTCCAGTCTTCGGCGGTAGCATCTAGGATATCCAGCACCGTCAGAATTTTGTCGATCGATTTTTCCTTTAGCAACCATTCATTTGAGTTGGAAATAAGAACAATCACTTTGGGCGTAACAATCCATTCCAAATCATTCAGCATTTCGTCGAGTGCATCCAAATTGCTTCCACTATCTTCTGGAAAGTTTAATGCCACAGCTATTTCAGAAAAAAAATCTTTTAGGGAAGTAGTTTTGCTGCCATCCACCCGCCCAATAAAAGACTTAGGGAATACCTTTGTAACTAATTCGGTGTTTTTGGTCAATAAAAAATGAGTGTTTTTCATATCTAGCTGCGTTACTGTTGTATTTTTTTCAAATATACTACCGCATGATGGAAATACTAAGTTCTGTAGATAAGTTCTACAATTGCTGCGATTATTCACTCAGAAGACTATTCTACTTCGATAAAAGATTCATAGTGATCCTTGGTATACCACGCCGTGTGGTCATTACTCGTAACCAAGCGTTCCTTCCCTCTACTTCTTCCCTCTACTTTTGGGTTTACATCCCATTCCTGGTATTGCAGTTTCTTGCCTTTGGCATTATTGATAGGTAATCGTTTTTCAAAATTTCCGAATTTCCTACCTCCAACATAACCCTCAGGCGCTTTGTTGTTTTTTCGGATATACTCCAGTACCTCATACACTTTTTCAGGAACTGAGTTTTTAATTTCAGTAGGCCTGTTTTCGGAAAGGGCTTTTAAAGTAGCAGTGCTTTGTTGTTGGTCTGCTTGCTTTCCGGTACAGCTAAAAAGAATAAAAGAGAAAGCAAAAGCACTTAAAACCCTCCAAATGGAAGCCGCCGTAAGTGTTACTTTTTGTTTAGTTTCTTGCATGTTATTCAAGTTTACTTATAAGTGTTGAACATTCAAGTAAATAAAAAAACTCCATTTCACGAAGGAAATGGAGTAGTAGAGCTTGTGGTAATTATACAAACCCCTAAAATAAATGATAGTTTGTTAATTCAAAGAGAACATAGGGAGTCGTAATGCAACCACATTGTTGAACATCAATTTGCTGATTTTTGGCTCCATAAAGTCAATCAATGG
>CAXBLH010000495.1:0-4180 GCA_963976315.1 uncultured Dyadobacter sp. | reverse complement strand
GAACCACAAAGGTTTTTAGCTGTCGATTGCTATCGTCTTCATAATCTTTGATATCAAACATAATGGCATTAACGGTACAGAACATCCAGTTCTTTACAAAAAGCCATAGCATAAAAATTGGTTCTGAGATATGAACACCATTTTCGATGCGTGCGATGGTAATAGGCAGAACATTTACGCAACCAGCCCAAACAAAACCAATTACAAAGGCTTTCAGCCAGCCCGTGTTTCGGAGGTTAAGCCTAAAAATAGATTTGGGAAGTAGCCCGTAATACAAAGCGGCGGACATACCAATACTGCCAATCATGAGCCAGTAGGGGAGTGGTAGGTTTATGATTTCTTTCCAGTTTTCAAAAAGAATTTTACTACCCAGGAGCACACAAATTGTCAACAAAATAAGTTGACTTCTATTAATAAACTGGCGATGTTTTTGGTACCAAAGTGTCCTTGGGTTGGTGGTGATTTGCATATTTGGTCCAGTATAGGCAAAAGTATAGTACATTACCGTACTACTAAACAGCAGTATATAATAATCTAGGGATAAAAAGGGTAAGGAAAGCTGATAGGCCGTTTCGATAGAAAGTGCAATAGCCAAGAAACCTACAAAGTAGTTTGCGAAAAATGTAAAGCTGACTATTTTTGAATTCATGGAATATTGAAAAAAATATAGCGCAAAATAAGTATTTTTGATCGGAAAGTAGGATTGCGGAATGGAATTGTTTGGGTAACAATAAGACTACATTGGTAATTACGGCGAAGCAGTGCACGAGGGGGCAATACAGAGCCATTCTGATAAACATGGCCGTTCGTCTGGTTATTGGTGAAGGTGTGATTTTAGTGAAATCCGAATATTTTGTTAGTCCATATAGTATGCGCCATGCACTTTCTCTCCAATAGTATTAAGATTTAAAGTTCGAAACCACGGGTAAAGTAGCCTTAATAATTATGAGACAAAAAATTGAGTCTATTTTAAGTTCACGATTTGGGCCTCACAAAATAGCTGGATTTCTATTTTTATGGGTGGCTTTAACCACCTATCCAAGATATCTGGAATTGTTTAATGATAGTGCTCCTATCAGCACTTATAGTTTTTATTTTGATAAGATAGAACACCCCTTAACGCCACTGGCGAATGTGGATGAAGCTACCCATGAATCCAAAATCGTGTTTAGGCTCACGCCAGTTCTTTTTGCAAAATTGATGGGGAATACTTCCGCTCAAAACGGACTCGGAATTATTCAGCTGTATTTACTACAGTCTTTATTACTGTTTCCTTTTATCTTAATCTTACTCAAATTACTCATAAGGCTGGGCGACAGTTTTTTTGCTTTTTTGGTAGTTGCTGCCATTGCATCTATTTATACTACTAAGGCCTTTTTCTGGGATTACATTTTTTGGTTTGATGGGATTGCATACTTTTTTTTGTTAATGGGTATGTATTTACGAAATCGCACGGGGATTTTTTTTGCTTTACAGCTGGCCTGCTGGACGGATGAACGTGCTGCTATTGCCTTGTTCTCTATTTATTTATTCCATCTCTTGCAAGAAAATAACTTTGTTTTGGGGAATAAAGTAAAATACGTCCCCTCCTTTTGGAAGCAGAATTCCACCGTAGTTTTGTTATGTTTCATTACGTACATCTCTCTCCGTATGGGGATCGGAAGTTATTTTCACCTAAGTACGCCATTGGGATATGACGCAAAAGTCGGACTGGAGCTTGTTTTGTTTCAAATAAAATACAAAGCCATTGGTATGTTTCTAACCTTCGAAGGGTTATGGATCTTATATTTTTGGGTTTTATTTTTGCTCTGGAGAAAGAAACACTATGGACTTTGTGGCTTATTGGCAGTAGCTATGCTGGGGCATACTGTGTTGGCCTATTGTGTATATGATATTAGTAGGAGCTTATCTTATGCTTTTCCTTTGATAATTATAAGTTTTGCTTTTTTAGAAAAATTTAAGTCAAATTACAACCAAGTTTTTATTGGCCTTGCCACCTTAAGCTGTATTTTAATTCCAACGCAATACATTATATTTTCAGTTAATCCGATACCATTAACCATATTATCGGGCAAGGAAATGTATATTGTAGCCGGAAATATTAGTAAACTCATTTTTGGAATTTAAAGTAAAAAATACCTGTTGGGACGATTACTAATTATACCTAGTCGTTCTGAATAGTATTAAAAGCTGCATAAATTATGTGTTATCATGTGTCATTAGAAGATCAAAAGCAAGTAGCTGGAATGCAAAAGCCGATTCGAAATCATGAAGTTTTTAAGCCCAAATACCAATTTAGCGGTTTCGAAAAACCCTTTCTTCCCGTGATTAGTATCTTAAATCCATCAGAAATTGATATGTACCGGTGGCGACTGGTACCCACATGGGTAACTCATGAAAATCAATGGAAGGCGAATACATTGAATGCGCGTAACGACGAACTTTTTAACAAGCCTTCTTATAAAGACTTTTGGAGGAACCGGTGTTTGGTTATGTGTACTGGTTTTTTTGAACCGCACTGTCCGGCAGGTACGAGTCATTCCCAAAGCTGGTATATCAAGCCAAAAGAGGGTGGGCTTTTTACCTTAGGTGGAATTTTTTCTAAATGGAAGGAGGTTTATACATTCTCCATTATTACCACAGATGCTAGTCCCTTAATGGCACAAGTCCATAATGAAGGCCAACGGATGCCACTGATATTAGAAGATGAAAATGCAGAAAAATGGTTACAGAAGGATTTGACTCAACAGGAAATGGAAAAATTAATGTTACCCTATCCACACGACCAAAGGTTAATCACTTACCGAGTTTTAGACGGCGTTTTTAACGCGCGAGCGGACACCAATGTACCTGAAGTTTTATTGCCACACCCGTCAAAATCCAAATTGAATGAAGGAGGAACATTGAGTTTATTTTGATTTTGACAGTAAGCTGTATGCTTTTTGGCAATATGCAGAAAACCGGCGAAACAGCACAGTCCACTTTTAACCGTAACGACGGTCGGCTTTAACCTGTTTCCTTTAACATTTTTAAAAACCTGTAACCTGTCGCTTTTAACATTTTATTCTCTTTAAAAATACTGCCCAATCCCGAATACAAAACCTTGGCCGTTTCCTTTGATATTCCAGCCATAGTCGAAACTTAGAATTACGTCATAAGCTTTTTTATAAATAAAACGAGATCCTATCCCTGCGAAAACTTGGATGTTTTTGGAGTTGCTCATATCTGCTAGTGTACCGCCAGGCTTGCGCCAGGTACCAGAATCACAAAATCCAATAGTTTGTATTCCAAAGGTTTTATTTTCCCAAACGGTTTGACGGTACTCGGTGTTTACCACAATGGAGGCGGTTCCTCTATCCACCCTATTTCCTACTCCACGAATATTGTAATAGCTGTCCAAAATAAATGGGGCCAAAAAGGTATTACTATTGGAAGCAATTCCTAGCCGGTTTCGGAATGCCAAATTGCCTTTAAACGCAAAAGTTTTTAGGTACTTAAAATCATTGTAGACAGAGATAAAAGGGTGTTTCTCATTTAGCGCGAAGGTGCTTAATACGTTCAGGGTATTGGACCAGCCATTCACATAAAATGTATTGTAATTGAGATGATTCAATGTGTGAGTAGTTTTTATGGATATTCGTTTTTGGGCGAATTTTTCTGGGCCATCCATTTGCATTCCTGGCATAGTATGCGTGAAGGATTCAGCCATAAACCCCGTGCCAATTTCTAGCTCATGACGATTGATATCGAAAGGAAATGTAAAGTTGATTTCTGCATTTTTGCTGTCGTAAACGTAGAATTCCGTCTTATTATTAAAATTAAATGGTTCCAGAAACGACCATTTTCTGAGTAAGTAACCGAAACCAACATTTTTAAAAACCATCGGGAACTTTTGTTTCAAATAAAAGGAATGTTTGTCGTTGAATTGGTAAAAAGCAATGGTCTTAATCCCTTTCCCAAGTCCATTTTCATCTTGGAGGCCCAGCCTGAACCATTGGTTGTCTGCGGTTGCCCCTATTTCTAAAATTGGTAAGGTGGATCTCAGTTCTTCACAATGAAAGGTGATTACGGTATCTCTGTTGTCGCTGTTTTTACTGTAACTTACTTCATTAAATAACCTTGTATTTTTTATTTTGGCCACCATATCGTTCAAAACGGTAGAGTCCCTCACCGTGGTTTT
>CAXBLH010000494.1:0-4181 GCA_963976315.1 uncultured Dyadobacter sp. | reverse complement strand
AACTCCTAGAATTAAGTTGGGAAACTGGAAAATACTTGTTTTCTCTTCAACAGGCTGGCCTAATTCGGTGGTAGTATCTTCTTCCTCTTCACTAACTTCTACTAATCCGGTTGACATTTTGATTAATACCGCAAGTCCGACCAAAATAGCAGTAAGAATTAGATATGGCACTACTACCTTGTCCAATTCATCAATTGGGTTTGTTGTGGCAGCACCAGCTAACAACACGCTACCTATCACAACCTGACTAATAATACCAGCCGTTTTATTGGCTATACCCATGATACTAATCCGTTGGGCTGCACTGTCTCGTGATCCTAAAATAGTAATATACGGGTTAGCCGCAGTTTGTAATAAGGTCAAGCCTATACCCGTTGTAAATAACCCTGCTAAAAATAGTGGATAAGATGCCATTTCGGCGGCGGGGATAAACACCACTGTTCCCACGGCCATCACCAATAGTCCAAGTGACATACCATTTTTGAATCCAGTTTTTTTAAGAACCATCGACGACGGAATAGCCATCAAGGTATAGGAGATAAAAAAAGCGAAAGTTACCAAATACGAGCTTGTATTGTCAAGGCTAAAGGCTTTTTTGAAGAAGGTAATAAGCGTTCCGTTTACCCAGGTTATAAAACCCATTGCAAAAAATAGCACCCCTACTATTATCAAAGGGCCTAGGTAATTATTTTTCTTGTTCATCGTAAGTTAATTATATAGATAAGGAAACCGTTAATACTACAATTTTGTGAATTAGTACTCTTCATTAAGGCCAAATATTCGCTTATTCGTTTTCCATTTTCCACGGGTAAAATCTGGAATTTCTACCGGCGAACTACCTCTAGCAATCGACATTTCTGAGAGCGGACTAATAGCACTCCATACTGCGGCATCGTACACATCAATAGGCGGAGCCACTTTTCTTTTAATAGATTCGACAAATCCACGGAACACAAAATAGTCAATTCCTCCATGTCCAGCGTTCTCTGCTTCTTTAGAATATTTTTTCCAAAGTGGGTGATCGTACTTTTCTAGATAGGGAGCAGCTGGCTCGGAAACGTGTGGTTTAGGCGAAACTCCTTCCAAGTATATCGAATTACCGTCGTTCATCCAAATCCCTTCGGTTCCTTGTGCTCTGAAACCAAGCGAATAGCTTCTAGGAGAGTTGGTATCATGGATAATTACGATATTTTCCCCATTATGGCACTGAATATTGGTAGTAACGATATCACCAAGCTTAAACTTCACCTTGGCATTGGGGTGGTTTTCTCCGCCGTGGTCTACAATGTATTTATGCAAACCTCTTGATTTGGTCGCCATAGATGTTAAATACATCATACGATTACCCCGGTTGATATCCATCCAATGAGCAACAGGTCCTAAACCATGCGTTGGATAAATATCGCCATTTCGATCCACTGAGTGCTGTGTTCTCCATTTGGCTTCGGAATAACCCTTTTCTCCAAACTCTACACCCTCATTGTTGCTCTTACCATCATTAAACTTAATGCCTCTCAAATCATGCTGGTAGCCACAATGTCCATATAACATTTCACCAAACATTCCCTTGCGTACCATATTCATGACTGCCATTACGTCACGACGGTAGCAAACATTCTCCAAGATCATACAGTGTGAACCAGTTTGTTCGAAGGTATCCACTAAATCCCATGATTCCTGTAAGGTTACAGTAGCCGAAACTTCAACAGCAGCGTATTTTCCGGCTTTCATTGCCGCAACGGTCATTGGAATATGCCATTCCCAGGGCGTAGCAATTAAGATTCCATCTAAGTCATCTCTTTTTACCATATTCAAAAAGTCTTCATCTCCTTTTGAATATACAGCCGGGGCCTTCTTTCCTGCTTTTTTGATTTGTTCTAAAGCAGCATTAATTGAGTTTGGGTCAATATCACAAATTGCATTCACCTCCACATCATCTCGGTATAGCGCCTGACTAAGGTGGTTTCTTCCCCGTAAACCAACTCCAATAAAACCTATGCGGACTTTCTCCGCAGGTTTTTGGTTTTTAGTCATTAAATTGGGGATAATACTGGTAGCAGACGCTGCTAGTGTAGACTTTTGTATAAAATCGCGTCGATTCATAGAATATAGGCTATAAGGTTAGGAACCGGTTAAAAGTATTTCTTTCGACGCAATTTACGAGAGATAATATAATTTTTAATTTTTTTTATTAATTATAATTTAACACAAACTCCTTTTTTGGCCATTTATTTTTTAGAATTGAACAATTTTAAGAAGTATGATGTTGGCTTTATCAGGAGGTCGTTAAAATTACCATTTCCATACATTCTCAATGTTTTTAATGTGTTGAACACAAACTTTGTAACGACATTACTAACTAATTTTTTATAATATACACATGTCTCATAGAGTATCAGTGTTTCGAAAGGAACATTTTAATGCGGCGCATCGGTTACATGTTGCGGCCTGGTCAGACGAAATGAACGAGCGTGTTTTTGGTAAATGCAATAATCCCCATTTTCATGGACATAATTATGAGCTTATTGTCCAGGTTTCGGGACTGTTAAACCCAGTAACTGGATATCTGATTGATATGAAAGTTTTAGGCGATTTGGTGAAAAAACATGTTTTAGATCGTTTTGATCACAAAAATCTTAACTTGGATGTACCCGAATTTGAGGAACTTAACCCAACCGCAGAAAATATTTCAATCGTTATATTTAACATCTTAAGAAATTTAATTGATCCAGAGTTAACTCTGAAAATACGTTTATATGAAACAGAACGGAACTTTGTCGAATATCCTGCCAACTAACCAAATTGATATTGATGGGATGGGAGAGGAGCATATTTCTACTGCACTTGAAACGCCATTACGTTCGGATGCATTTGCGATGGATGATGAGGAAAAGATTGAATTAATCGAAAAACATTTTCGACATATTATGGAAATCGTGGGCCTAGACCTGACCGACGATAGCCTTAACGGAACTCCGAAGCGGGTTGCCAAAATGTTTGTTTCTGAAATATTTAGTGGGCTGAATCCCGAAAATAAGCCTAGTATTACTTTATTTGAAAATAAATACAAGTATAACCAAATGTTGGTGGAAAAGGATATCACTTTATTTTCGAATTGTGAACATCATTTTGTGCCTATTTATGGCAAAGCACATGTGGCCTATATATCTAGTGGTAAGGTAATTGGTCTTTCTAAATTGAATAGAATCGTGGATTATTATGCCAAACGTCCACAGGTTCAGGAGCGGCTTACCATGCAAATTGCCAATGAATTGAAATTAGCACTGGATACCGAAGATGTAGCCGTTGTGATAGATGCTCAGCATATGTGTGTACATTCCCGTGGAATTAAGGACTCTGGAAGTTCTACTATAACGGCTTCGTATAGTGGTAAATTTGAGGATGAAATAACTAAAAAGGAATTTTTGACCTATTTGGGAATGTAAACATTTTCCCAGTCGACAAATAATAATTATTAGCCTGAGCTTCGAAAGAGCTCAGGCTTTTTTTATTTTAGACTTTTTTAAATCAAACAATTTTTGATCTTCGCCTATACGAAATTTTACAATCCGAGCGATTAATTTAAATGGTATCGGTTGAGTTAAGGGAAACTGTACCGAACCTTTTGCATTTTTTAAATGCTTTATTTCGTCCTGAAAAACTGCTAGTGCCTTGGAACCAGGATAAAACCCGATATGTTTTTTATAACCTGCAAAATGTACCAAATTTCCATGGATTTTGAATGTAGGAATATTGTAACTAATTACTTCCCGTGCAGTAGGTGCTGCCGAAGCAATAGTTTTTCGAAGCTTTTCCAATATGACTTGAACTTCTTCTGGAAATTGGAGGATATAGGAGTCTATGTTTTCGAATTTTGTGGTCATGGTGCAACTATATCGTTTTGCTAGTTACTTTCAGTAAAATGGAATGCTTACTTCCTATTTAAGCATATAACGCAACCCTAATCCCACAGTAGGTAGTGATAGCTGAGGCTTAAGACTATATTCTAATGATCTTGAATTTTCCCATCTACCACTAGTATATTCATTGGTGGAACTATACCCAAGACTAATAGGATTGGCATAGGCTAAACTAGCCTCAATCCACCAGCGATCACTCAAACGGTAATACATACTACCCGAAACGCCCAAATTCAGTGAAAAATAATGACTTGCTTTTTT
>CAXBLH010000493.1:0-4184 GCA_963976315.1 uncultured Dyadobacter sp. | reverse complement strand
CAACCACAAATTTATAAAATACAAGTCTCAATTTTAAATTAAAACTACCTCAAGGTTTAATTATTGAAATGGATTAGTTTACAATTTCATAATTATTGGTATACCGTATTTTTTTATAACTTCACGACATGATCCTAGCTTAAAACGCACACAAACACACATCAATACGTAAATAATGTTAAATCAAAATTTGATCATCATTGGGGCTGGTAGCGGCTATAGCTTTTCTTTAGCCACTTTATTTGGTCACAAAGGTTATAAAATTGGACTAATAAGCCGAAGTTCGGCAAAACTGGAATCCCTTTGTGAGGCACTAAAAGAAGATGGAATAGATGCCTATTGGGCTGCTGGGGATGCCGCTCAGGCGAGCTCTCTGGAAAGTGCTATTACTCGGCTAAAAGTCCAAATGGGTAATATATCCTTTTTGGTATATAATGCAGCTAGATTCAAAATGGTAGACATCCTGAAAGACTCCGTGGAGTCATTAGCTTCTGATTTTAAAACAAACACTCTAAATGCGCTATCCTGTGTTCAATTCTTAAAAGATGATCTTTTGGCAGCAAAAGGCCATGTTCTATTTACTGGATCTGGTTTAAATAAAAACCCGGTACCATTATTCGGGTCGCTATCTTTAGGAAAAGCAGCTTTGCATAGCCTTGCTTTCATGCTTCACGAAAGACTAAAAGAGGAGGATATTTTTGTCGGTATAGTCACTATCAATGGTTTTATTCAAGAACAGGACCCTATTTATGCTCCTGAAAAAATTGCAGAAAAAGCTTGGGAATTCGTTACCGCTCGTAAAGAGGCAGAAATAATCGTTTAAATTAATTGCATATACAAACTATTGATTAATTTTTAAACAGGCTCATATACTTTATGATTAATTATTTGAGCCCTTAATTCTAAGACCGATTCATGGATTTGCTGTTTTGCAAGGGTCATACATTTATTATTAATAATTTATTTTAAAAACTCCTGCTCAAAATAAAGTTATTTTAGAGTATGTTTAACAATTCAAAGTTAACTTACGTCCTCCTTTAGGAAAGAGGTTTAACCTTACATTTTGATGCGTCAATCCATATTTAGTAGTCAAAGCAAATTGAACGCTTTTTTTAATGAGAGGTCAGGTTTTACTATTAAATGACAAACACAAGAAATGAAAAACAAAGGTAAGGTTCTTATAGGCATTGCAAGTTTCCTATTATTGGCTTCACTAACGCAGCTTTCCGTAAAAGAGCGAGACCCAAATGTAATTATCATTATGGCGGACGATATGGGTTTCGAATGCTTAGGCGCGTACGGAAGCACGGTGTACAAAACACCTCATCTGGATTCATTAGCCAAAAATGGTATATTATTTGAAAACTGCGTCTCTCAACCCCTTTGCACCCCATCCAGAGTGAAGCTCATGACGGGCAAGTACAATTACAGAAATTACGAAAAGTTCGGCTACCTCAATCCGGCAGAATATACCTTTGGCAACCTGATGAAAGATGCTGGCTACAAAACTTGTATTTCAGGAAAATGGCAATTAAACGGACTCGCCTATAAGGATCAGCTCCCGAACTGGCAGGATAAATCCACACCGCAAAAATTTGGCTTTGATGATTCCTGTCTATGGCAGGTTACTCGTACCGGCAACGAAGGCGGAAGGTATGCTGAACCTGTATTCGAGAAAAATGGAGAAGTGATACATGCCAGTAAGGAGGAATATGGCCCCGATTTCTTTTCGGATTTTGTGGTCGATTTTATTGAAAAACAAAAAGAGGAAAAGTTCTTTATCTATTATCCCATGGTGCTGGTTCACGACCCTTTTGTGCCTACGCCTGATTCTAAATCATGGAAAAATGAAGCTGCGCGTTCCAAACAGGATACCGCCAATTTCAAAGATATGGTAGCCTATACGGATAAAATTGTAGGTAAGATCATGAAAAAGTTAAAATCCCTCGATTTGGATAAAAACACTTTGGTCATTTTCATTGGTGACAATGGAACCCATCCCTCCATAACTTCCCAAACTGTGAATCGAATAATTCAGGGTGGTAAAGGCAATACCATTGATGCTGGAACCCATGTTCCGTTTATTGCTTATTGGCCCAATGAGATCAAGAAAGGAAGGATTTTTGAACCCTTAATCGAATTCAGCGACTTCTTCCCCACGCTTGCAGAAATTGCAGGTAAGTCGGTAAAGTCGGACGGCAAAGGATTTTTGAAATTATTAAAAAATGAAAACTATAAGCCAAGAGAAACCGCGTTTGTACATTACGACCCGCTATGGAGTAATAATGTAAACCGTTATCGCAATCAGTTTGTTCGCTCACTTGATTACAAACTCTACCAAGACGGCAAGATTTACAACTTGTCAAACGATATTTTGGAGCAGCGGCCATTGGCTATTCAGGATTTGGATCCAAGTGCTAAGAAACAAATAGAACAGCTCAAGACAGCAATGAGGCAACATCCCGATTGGAAATAAACCGTTAATTATTCAGGAATTGAAAACCTTACACCATTTTCAATCAAGTCTTGAAAGGCCAAATGCTCATGGGAAACCAGTGGGTCTATTAAAGCTTTATCAATAGTTTCAGAATTCGCCCCTATTACTGTAATCCGGTTATAGGGTGCGAAAATGGTTTCAAATATTAACCCTGCACGCTTTTGATGATAGTCGGATGTGATAATAATGATTTCTTTAGGTTTGTATTTTTTTAAAATAAAATGGGATAAGCTGGCATCTTCCACCGAATGTCTGGAGGGGATTAGCTCTAATATAGCCTCCTCACTGATACCATTCTTCAAAAGGTATTTTTTTAAATGCCCGTAATGCGGCAAGTTTGAAGTATTGAAATGTACACCAAAACCACCTGTCAAAACAATTTTACAGGAATGGGGATCATATAGCTCCATATATTTCTGTATACGCAACAAGGCCATTGGGCTTAGTATACCGTCTTCTGAATTGGGCGAACCTAAAACAATTAATATTTTCATTCTTTACATTTAAGATAGCTTCTTTAACAGGCTACAAAAGTATTATGATATAAGTATTTCACAATGAATTGGTTTACTGAACCACCTATTTCGTTGGAAGCTTAATTTTAGTTTAAAATCATAAATATTGGCCTCTTCAGACCAAAATGACGTATTAACTTCAAATATCCAATTTTTAATGTACCGAATATTCGTTCCAATGCTGGTTATAACCGCCTATCTGCTCTTAGCATTCCAGATAGACCCCAATCGTATGGAGGTTACTGGAATTGGAACAGTCCAAACCGTGCAATATTACCGTGTCAATTCAAACATATTTGCAGCAAATACTAAAAGGTTAGAGGAGTTTATCGAAAAGCTGTCTAAAGATACACTATCCCGGGATTTGGCATTAAATGAATTAAAGGCTTGTAGAAAACAATATAAAAAAATTGAATTTTTTACATCCTATTTTTTTAATAGTGAAACTCGCTTAATTAATGCCGCTCCGGTAATTGAAGTGGAGGAACCCACTTTGGAATTTGTTGAATCCATGGGAATGCAGCAGATTGAAACCTTATTATTTGATCAAAATTATCTGGACCATAAATCGGAACTATCCTTACAAGCCGGATTACTTCAAAGTACAGCATCTCAGCTGACTCACTTATTATACAATTTTCAGATAACAGATTCACAAATACTGGAAAGCCTACGTATTGATTTGATTCGGGTAATTACTTTATCAATTTCTGGCTACGACGCTCCTGAACTAAAAACAGGGATTTTGGAGGCTCAGGTTTGTCTGGAAACGATGATGACCGTTTTAAAGCCCTACTTCGATAAAAACCCAAGTGCTACTACCAACGAGTTGAAAGAGCAAGTAGAAAAGTCCATTGACTTTTTGAGCCAAAACACCGATTTTAATTCTTTTGACCGACTTCAATTTCTGACGGGTTTTGCACTGCCCCTGCAGTCGAAACTGGGACAAGCTATTCAAAGTTGGGGTTTAGAGTTGAATACCCAAAAGCATCTCAATTACGAAAAATCCCATCTTTTATCAAAAGGAGCTGTTCAACTTCAAGAGAAAGCACTCGATGCGAATACGCAAATCAGTAAAATCCAACTCGGCAAAAAGCTATTCCTAAATAATTCACTTTCCGGAAATGGACAAAAAAGCTGTGCGACCTGTCATAGTCCAGAAAGTTTTTTTA
>CAXBLH010000492.1:0-4187 GCA_963976315.1 uncultured Dyadobacter sp. | reverse complement strand
GAGCTTCCAAGCTAAACGGAACTATTGACACCAATAATAGCAAATCGCGTGCAGCAGCTTATGCTTTAAGCCGAACTGCCCTTCAACAACTCGTTGAGAACGATCATGAAAGATTAGATCAAAGTGAAGCCTTACCAGAAATTGATTCGGAGGAGTTAGCTTTCCAAAATCCAGCGAATCATGATTTTCTTTCGATTAATGAGCCAGTTGAAGAAAAAAATATAGCAAACCTTCACTCCGAAGAGCAAAAGCGACAGCAGCAAATCATTCAGGGTTTCATGAAGAAAAACCCCCGCATTCAAAGGCAAGAAAATGCCATTGAGCCCATCCAAATAGACTTAAAGGGGCGTCTAGCGGAATCAGGAACTAGTATGATTGATACTGAGGCTTATGCCAATATTTTATTTAAACAGGGCAAAATTGATAAGGCAAAAGATGTTTATCAAAAATTGATCTTGAAAAATCCAAAAAAAAGGAATTACTTTGCGAAAAAATTAGGTGAACTTAATGCTTCTAATTAATTCATTAAATTCATCATTCAATCATATAGCTTTAATTTAAAACATGTATTTGGGTCTGATTATTCTAGTTGCAATTGTTGCAGTTTTACTGATTCTGGTAGTTTTAGTACAAAATTCAAAAGGAGGAGGACTATCCAGTGAGTTTAGCGGATCAGGTTCATCTCAAATGTTTGGTGTTAAAAAGACAACCGATCTTTTAGAACAAATTACTTGGGGCTTAGCAGGAGCCATTATTGTAATCTCTCTGGTATCTTATGTAATGGTTGGAAACAGCAGCGACAACAGTGTGATCAATAGTGTAAATATCGAAAGAGCTCAAAAAACTTCGGTACCTACCTCGCCTGTTGCTCCACTTCCTGGCCAAGCTACTGAAGGTACTGCACCAGCAGCTACTGATAGCACGAAATAATAGTTGTATTAAAATATATTCTAACACATTCGGAGCCTACTCCGAATGTGTTTTTTATTACGCTACATTTACTTGATTCAGTAGTAACTTTTTGGCTACGGGCAACAAGGTTTCACTCAGCGGGTAATCATACCGTGACTCCACCACATAAGCAGCTGGATTGGGCATTTTTTTATACTTTCTGACCAAGTCGAGCTTAAGCTGAACTATATTACTTATCCTTCCCAGATTTACCTGTTCCATAAATTCAGTTTTCAAGTAACGCTCCTGTTGGTTATTGTACAATGCCAGCTGGTAATAATAAACCTGCACACACCGGTTATTGCTTTGCTGTACTAATAAATAGCCTTCCTGAGTCCGCAATGGGACGATACCCAAAGGAGATATGAAAATATTCGCTCCTACCTCATTTAATAGATCTGTACCCCTATTAATGGATGCCTTCATTTGAGGAATTGCAAAATTAAGTATATCAGAAATTTCACAAAGATGTTCTTCTTCTTGATGGAGCTCCTCATAGTCAAGCTCCAATGATTCAAAGTTCAATCCCTTTACTTTTTTAGGAAAAGAAGTCTTTAATGCGTCCTTATTTCGCTGGAGTGCCGTACAATTTTCAAAGTGAAGTTGCAACTCCTGCATATAAGGAAACAACCGTATTTCCTGAAATTGCTGTTCTACGTGTTGCAGATATGCCAATAAAAGATATTTTTTGTATTCAAAGTCGATACTACCTTCGACTAGCCAGGTATGATTTAAGTTACTCATAATACAAAATGGCTTGGTACTGGTAAAAAATTAACCATTATGTATCAAAAAAGCAATTTTGACACGTACTTGACAGCACAAACAACCATATACTACCACACATTCCGGCTTGAATACAATTTTGTCACACTGGCTATGTAAAAATGTCATACCATAAGGTTTGGCACGAATTGTTTAGTGTCAAGGCCAGTCAACTTTAGTTACTGACAATTCAAAAAAATAAACGTTTTATATTTATGTCAACTTTAGCAGAAATACAAGTGAGCGTACAACCATTGGCTGACCGAGTTCTTGTAGAACCAGCACAAGCAGAAGAAAAAACAGCATTTGGTATCATTATTCCTGATACTGCAAAAGAAAAGCCACAACGTGGAATTATATTAGCAGTAGGTCCTGGTAAAAAGGATGAGCCAATGACTGTAAAAGTAGGTGACACAGTATTGTATGGTAAGTATTCCGGTACTGAATTATCACATGAAGGAAAAGATGCTCTTATCATGCGTGAATCTGATATCTATGCAATTTTAGCATAATTCCTGAAAAACATTAATTCATTATTTTCTATTAAAGTTTAATTTAAAAAATCACATGTCTAAGAAAATATTTTTTGACACAGAAGCACGCGATAAAATAAAGCGTGGTGTAGATACCCTAGCAGACGCAGTTAAAGTAACATTAGGACCACGTGGCCGTAATGTTGTTATCGATAAGAAATTTGGATCCCCTAGCATCACAAAAGATGGTGTTACGGTTGCAAAAGAAATCGATTTGAAAGATCCTATCGAAAACATGGGAGCTCAATTGGTAAAAGAAGTAGCGTCCAAAACTGCTGATTCAGCGGGTGATGGTACTACTACTGCAACTGTATTGGCACAAGCAATCTATTCGATTGGTGTGAAAAACGTAGCAGCTGGTGCAAACCCAATGGACCTTAAAAGAGGTATCGACAAAGCGGTTCTTGCTATCACTGCTAACCTTGAGTCGCAGAAAAAAGTTATTTCAACTTCAAAAGAAATTGCTCAAGTAGCAACAATTTCTGCTAACCATGACGAAGAGATCGGTTCAATGATCGCTGAAGCAATGGAAAAAGTTGGAAAAGAAGGTGTTATCACTGTTGAAGAAGCACGTGGTACTGAAACCGAAGTTAAAACTGTTGAAGGTATGCAGTTCGACCGTGGCTACCTTTCTCCTTATTTCGTTACCAATACTGAGAAAATGGAAGTGGACATGGAACGTCCATATATCTTGATTTCTGAGAAGAAAGTATCTTCCATGAAAGAATTACTTCCTGTATTGGAAGCAGTTGCTCAAACTGGTCGTCCTTTGCTTATCATCTCTGAAGATGTAGACGGCGAAGCACTTGCTACTTTGGTAGTAAACAAAATCCGTGGCGCCTTGAAAGTAGCAGCTGTTAAAGCTCCTGGCTTCGGTGACCGTCGTAAAGCAATGTTGGAAGACATCGCTATCGTAACTGGTGGTACTGTAATCAGTGAAGAGCGTGGTTTCAAACTTGAAAACGCTACTTTGGAATATCTTGGATCTTGCGAAAAAGCAATTATCGACAAAGACAACACAACGCTTGTAAATGGCGATGGTAAGTCTGAAGATATCCAAGGACGTGTGGGCCAAATCAAAGCTCAAATCGAAAACACAACTTCTGACTACGACCGTGAAAAATTGCAAGAACGCCTTGCGAAGCTTTCAGGTGGTGTAGCTATCCTTTACATTGGAGCTGCAACAGAAGTTGAAATGAAAGAAAAGAAAGACCGTGTTGACGATGCATTGCATGCAACTCGTGCTGCGGTTGAAGAAGGTATCGTAGCAGGTGGTGGTGTAGCATACATTCGTGCTTCATCCGTTCTTGACACACTTAAAGGAAGCAATGAAGACGAAACTACCGGTATCAACATTATCCGTGTAGCATTAGAAGCTCCATTGAGAACGATCGTTTCTAACTCTGGCCAAGAGCCTTCGGTTGTGATCCAGAAAGTAAAAGAAGGAACTGGAGCATACGGTTACAATGCAAAAGACAACGTTTATACCGACTTATTAGAAGCAGGTATCATCGATCCTAAGAAAGTATCTCGCCTTGCTTTGGAAAACGCAGCATCAATTGCAGGTCTTCTGTTAACTACAGAGTGTGTAATTGCTGACGAACCAGAAGAAGCAGCACCTGCGGGTGGTGGCCACGGACACGGTGGTGGAATGGGCGGAATGATGTAATCATCATTAGTTCTAATAATAGAAGGCCAGTCGAGAATATTCTTGACTGGCCTTCTATGTGTATAAAGCTTTATTATTCCAAAGAAAAACATAAAAAATAGCCACCCGAAAAACTTCAGATGGCTATCCACTTTACTCAACGTTATGAAAAACTTCTATCATTGGACGATGCTAAAGTAATGGGGTCACAAAATATTAACAGAAATCTACAATTTTTTCATAATTCCATCTTGCATCACCAATCTACGATCCGCCATTCCGGCAAGTTC
>CAXBLH010000491.1:0-4187 GCA_963976315.1 uncultured Dyadobacter sp. | reverse complement strand
TCCCACCGCTAGGAACTGCATGATATCCGTCGTCCATTCGAATTTATATTGGGTCAGGTAGTTTTCGTGACCGGCATTTGGATAGCATTTCCAGACTTTTGGGCCAGCCAAATTTGTGAATATTTCGTCAATTTCTGCCTTGCTTACTTTATTGTCTAGCTGGCCATACAGTAATAGGGTAGGGCAGGTAATGTTTTTGGCATATTCCGTGGCATTGTGTCCAAATGCCCAGAATCCATTTTGAAGTCCACCCCAAAAAACCAAAAGTCCAGCCATGGGGAAAGTAGGGGCATGCATGGTTTTAAATCGGGCGCAAACGGTTTCGTACATGGAGCCAAATGGGCACTCTATGATAATTCCTGTCGGATTTAGGCCAAAATCGCTGATCGCTTTCATGATCGCTACGGAGCCCATTGATGTTCCAAATAGGAAAATATTGGTCTCACCTTTTTCCGTTAAGTAGTCATAGCAGGTTTTTACTTGTTCTGCTTCAAAAAAACCAATGGTGGTTTGGTTGCCTTCCGAACCGCCAGAACCCATAAAATCCACTAAAAAGGTATTGAAACCTTTTTCTCTAAAAATGGCTGCTTTGTCGAGCAGGGACGATTTCTCTTCACCGAAACCATGAAAGAGTATGACGGTTCCTTTTGGATTGGCGGCATTTATAGACCAACACGCAATTTTTTGATTGCTCTGCAAGATAACCGTTTCATACGCCGTTGCTGGCACTTGGGTATTGACAGGTCTTGGATTATTGACTCCAAAAAGGAGCGTCGTGATTTTTTGTTCCGTGGAAAGTTTTTTAGGGTCTTTGGTTTTGGCAGTTTCAGTAACCACAAAATGCGTGAATTTATAAGCATGAAAAATGGCAACCATATTCATTAGCAAAAAGCCGAGGGCTACGGTCCAAAGAAGTCGTTTTAGTTTTTTTCTTTTTTTCAAGGTGAGTGGTGGTGGATGTTGATAGATGTAAATTTTACACTCGGTAATACCCAAGCCATTTATTCTGGTTTACAGTGAGGATTACAGTGATGAAAGATGGAGTACAAAAATCTAATCACTAAGTCAGTTTTCCAAATGCCCATCATTCAATTATAGGATATTAATCACGCTGTCAGGCATAGTTCGTGGGAGTGATTATTCAAGCTGAAATCTAATAGGAACTTGTCCGCCAATCACATGTTCGGTGTCAATTTTAGAGTAGGGGTAAACTGTATCAAAGTAGGATTGTAATTCTTATTTTAACATTCAATTCTTGCTCTGTCGGTCTTGTAAATTGGCTATTACGGTTTTGGGCTTTCCGATGTTGTCGATTTTTTTTCACCAATATTGATGCGGGGAACCAATGCTTGATTAACCGCAAATCTGTCATACGAAGCACTGAACCACCAATTTCATGTAGGTGCTGTTATACTGGCGTTCTTGTCTGTCGTGGGTTATAACCATTTTTGTGTCGTCTGTTATAGTCATTTTTCGAGTGCTTTTTTATCTGGCTGTGTGTCGACTTGTGCAGTTTTTGAGTGTGTTTGCAAATTTTGTTGGCTTTTCATTTGGTAAGGGTATTAAATGTTCCAATATAAAACAACCAATTGTTTTATATTGGAACAGTACTTATCTTTGTCCTGTTGAACAGCGAAAAACACATTGATATGTATATAAAATTGTCACAAAAGCAAATAGGTCAGAGGATAACCGAACTTCGTAAAAGGAAAGGGTTATCTCAGGAAGATTTGGCTAAAAGTGTCAAGATTTCCCGACCGTCTTTGGCTCAAATTGAGTTAGGAAACAGAAGCGTTGATATACTTGAACTACAAAAATTGTCTTTGATTTTACAGTTTTCGTTGGATGATTTTATGTCTAAGGATTTCTTGGCAAGTCAAGAGGTTGAGGGCCAAGAAGATAAAAAAGCAAAGAAAGAAGAAGAACGAATTTCAGTACCAACCTTACAAATTAGCAAGTTCAAAAATGTCTTATTGTATATCCTTGAACGCTGTGCAGGTAAGCCAAATGTTGGCGAAACGGTTCTTTACAAGTTGCTGTATTTCTCGGATTTCAATTATTATGAAGTGTATGAGGAACATTTAACAGGGGCTAAATATCGCAAATTACCTTATGGACCCGTTCCGGAAAAATTAGATACAATCATTGGTCAAATGATTGAAAAAGGTCAGTTACAAAGAGTGAAAACAGAATATAACGGTTATCCTCAAACTCGCTATTTGCCTTTAGTAAAAGCTGATTTAACTGAATTAAGGGCCAGTGAAAAAGAAATCATCGACAGGGTTATAGAACAAATGAGTGATTGGAGTGCAGCTATGCTTAGCAACTATTCTCACGGTGATAAGCCATGGAAAGCATCAAAAGATGGCGAGGAGATAAATTACGAATTAGCGTTTTACAGAAGACCACCTTATTCAATTAGAGTTTATGAAGATGATGAACAATATTGAATTTGATGAACTCTCCGAGTTTAATAGGGACTTGAAGCATCTTTTGAAAAAATATAGAACTCTCAAAGAAGATTTGGAAGTTGTAAAATTAGATTTGAATGACGAGCCTGGCGAAAGCCCACCGTTTAGTTTTCGTATTGATAATTTGGGTTTAGAAACGTGTATCATTAAGGTTAAGAAAATTGCTTGTAAGGCTTTAAAAGGAAGAGGAGTAAACTCTGGATTGAGATTAGTTTATGCTCACTTTCCTGACGAGAAAAAAATCACATTCATTGAATTGTATCATAAGAACGACAAGGAAAATGAAGACAGGGCAAGGATAACGGATAATTTTAAATAGGTAAATATTCCGGCGAAAATGAGCCACCTCTTCTTGTTAAAGTGAGGATTTTATTGTTGAAAACAGCAGTGCCAAAATCCAATCCCCTAGTCAGTGCCAAATGGCTAAAGTCTAATTTTAAGAACAATAATCACGCTGTCAGGCATAGTTTGTGGGAGTGATTATTCAAGCTGAAATCTAATAGAAACTTGTCCGCCAATCACATGTTCGGTGTCAATTTTAGAGTAGGGGTAAACTGTATCAAAGTAGGATTGAAATTTTGACTTAACATTTAATTATTGTTTTTCGGTCTTTTAAAATGGTCTACGGCTGGCGCTTAGCGATGTGGCGGTATTTGAAAAACTTCAAGCCCGGACTGCTACTGATAGCGAACAAAAAAGTCGAGAATATATTCGTCGCCCCGTTATATTGCCAATCGGATGTTGTGCGAATGTCCTTTTAAATTTTCCAATGATTCTGGTATACTAGAATCATTGGAAAATCGTTAGTGAATGCCTCCTTCACCTACTACAGTAGCTGTCTTCCAAGAAGTCCTATCAGCTTTATATGCAGAAGCTGCAGCTAAAAATATGTTTTTACCTTTAAGTGGAGGATTACAAACAGCATCAAACAAATAACACCGATGCGCCACATGTTCCAGCCAAACAGCTACTTGCTCTGCTAATTTATCATCGCTGATGCTAGAAAGATATTTGATATAACCAGATGTATCATAAGGTGCATCTTTCAAATTTTCTTTTACTTCCTTGAAACACCTTTTAAAAAAGGATTCTGGTGTAGGAAGTGTAACCATTGCATTGTCAGGGTGTCCAATTTCCTGCCAAACATACCAATTTACAAACCTACCAGCCAACTCTCCGACTACATTTCTTATACAATTCCAAACTGAAACAGGTGCACTAGCAGCCAAATCTTTAGCCTTGTTTACATCAATATAGAATTCATTCGTTGGTGCCCAACTCTCCGGGTATATAGATATTCCTTCATTTCTGGCATGTTGTATTTCATGAGCCAGAACTGCCCGCCATTCATTTGCAGGATCTATTACGCCCTTTGCTGGAATTTGCCCATGAAATCCATCTTTCTGAAACATAATATATCCTTTGCCCCCTTGTACAGATTGATACCAGGCATAAGCCCCCGGCATACCATGTATTATATATCCTTCAAGTTTGGTAAGATCAACTCCAGTCACATAAGGTTTAAGTAAATTCCCATGATCTGAACGAACAATACCTAATAAACTCTGTGAATTTAAAGAAGCAGAGCAATAGTCTGCAATATGTCTCGTCATCGTTCCAGGCGTAGTCATTGCCATGGCGGCCAATACTTTTTTTGATTCATCATCTAAAATTTGCCTTCCGTAAATGTCTACTGAATTTGTAGCAGCAATAATA
>CAXBLH010000490.1:0-4208 GCA_963976315.1 uncultured Dyadobacter sp. | reverse complement strand
CTTCCATAACCATTCACGTTGTTTGCGATAAGAGTTTGAGGAGTATAAAAAATATTTCTTCTGGTATTTAAAATATCAGCACCCACACTTATACGAGCCGATAGTCCTTTGTACAATTGAATCTCACCAAATATGTTTCCCAAAACCCTGTCGGTAGTTAGCAAATTAGTCGTGGTTCGGGCTACAGCAACCGGATTAGAATAATTCCCAAAACCTGACCCTGGACCAACGTTCAACAGCTGGTAATTGCCATTGCTATCATAAACCGGACTTGCTGGAGAAACCGTCAATGCGGCGCCTACTACCCCATTAGTTCCCAGTTCATTGACACTATTATTCATGCTTCGGGAGATTGTAAAGTTCGTCCCAACTTTGAGTCTTTTACTTACCTGCGCATCAAGGTTTAATCTGGAAGTATATCTTTTGAAATTACTGGTGATAACAATCCCATCCTGATTGAAATAGTTACCACTGATTAAATACCTCAGTTTTTCATTGCCTCCTGAAAACGAAAGCTGATAATTTTGGATCGGAGCTGCCCGGTAAATTTCCTTTTGCCAGTTGGTACCTTCGCCATATTCCGCGGGTGTTTTCGGATAGGACCCATTGGGATTACCATACCTTTCAGCAAAACCAAGATTTCTCAGCTGCTCGTTTTTGGCAGCCGTATGTTGTTCTCCTGAAATTAAGTCCAGCATTTTGGTAATTTGCTGAACGCCATAATAGGCTTCAAAATCAACCGTTGCTTTACCTTCTTTTCCCCTTTTGGTAGTGACTAGCACCACCCCGTTCGCACCGCGTGAACCGTAAATTGCGGTGGCCGAAGCATCTTTGAGTACTTCAATAGACTCAATGTCGCTGGGGTTTATAGACGAAAGTGGATTGGGATAGGATGCAGAATTGCTCGCTCCACTGGCAGGAGCAGGATTAGTAATCGGGAATCCGTCTATCACATACAATGGATCATTATTCGCTGATATAGAGTTACCGCCTCTCACCCTGATGGTAATACCACCGCCCGGTGCATTCGAAGAGTTTGTAACTTGTACACCCGAAACCCGCCCTTGCAAAGCCTGATTAAAGGAATTGATGGGTTGCGCTTTTAATTCAGACGAACTTATTGATGCAACCGATCCGGTCAAGTCTCTTTTTTTAACAGAACCATAACCTACCACCACCACTTCATTTAAAGCTTTGGTATCGGTCAGTAACTTGATCTCCAAATTCTGATTACCTGTTACGGTTATTTCTTGTGAAATATAGCCTACAAATGAAAAAACAAGCGTAGCAGCATTTTTAGGCATTTCAAGTTGAAAAAGCCCCTCTTGATTTGTAACAGTACCTCGTTGCGTCCCTTTCACCATGATACTCACACCAGGAAGTTCAAACCCTTCCGAATCAGTTACCTTCCCCTTTATTTCATACTCCAACACCTTTATGCGTTGTACTTCGTTTTCAGAGTTCGCATTTTCTTTTACTACTGTTTTTTTAGAACGTAGCAAAATCCTGTTCTCAATTACTTCATAGTCAATATCAATTGGCTTTAAAATTTCATCCAAAATAGACGCCAGAGATTCCTGTTTTGCGTGTATCGAAATTTTTTGCTTAGGGTTGATCTTGGTACTGTAAACGAATTTAACATTAGCGCCTTTTTCTATTTTGTTCAAAAGCACACCTAGTTCAATACGGTTTTCAGTAATGGTCAGATTTCGTTTTAGGATTTCCTGTCCTAATGAATTATGTGCTAACGCTATACTACTGGCGATCATTATCAAAATTGCATAGCTCACTGTAATCTTCATAATTCTCAAAATTTTTTGCCGAAACGGTAAGTTTTTTTTCATAGATTTACTTGTTTTTTAATTGGGAAAATTGATAAACATATATCGCATTCAGATTCGAGTTTGAATGAGATAGACAACTCAGTCGGGAGTGTTGGTAGCATTCCCGACTATTTTTATTCACAGCCTTCGCCATAAATAAATATCTCTGTACCACGCTTTTCGTATTTGGCATCGATTGATTTACAAATCAGTTCAAGCTGGGTGTACATTGCTAATCCATCCAGATCCGCAGTGATACTACAATGGCGAATTTTGGGATTTGATATGATAAATTCAATGCCATAAACGTTTGATAACACCTGTAAAACATCCGTTAAAGATTCTGATTTAAAAATGAGTGGATTCTCTTCCGTGGTATTTATTCGTTTAGGAGCTTCAACAATTCCTTTTACTATGATTTTAGAGCTCACATCATAAAGAACTTTTTGGTTTGGAGTAAGTACTACACCATCTCTTCCCATTTTGTCCGTCACAGTATTCGCATAAACGGACACTTTACCAGTAGCAACCGCAACTTCCACGGTTCCTTTTAGGATATCATTCTTAATTCCAAAACTGGTACCAAGCACCTCGGTGTTAAGCTCACCACTATGTACCACAAAAGGTTTCGTCTCGTCGCGTTTTATTTCAAAAAAAGCTTCACCACTTAAAAATACCTCACGTTTCACCTTGTTAAAATTCTTACCATATACCAGACTACTCTGAGGTGACAGCAGAATTCTTGAACCATCTTCCAGTTTTACTTCTTGTCCCGTTTGATTATTATTCTTTATTTCAAAACCGGTGTTTTCATACTGCGCAACCATTGGTTTTAAAGATTCCGGCCCCTTTTTACTAAATAGAATAACCCAACCACATAGCAACACGATAGATGCAGCGATACCTACTACCCACGGTCTTTTGGAATACCAAGTCAAATAAAATGGAAAGGCTTTTATTCGAATAGCATGCCACATTCTGCGTTGTAAATCATTGCTGTCAGATTCAAGTGAAGCCGGCAAATTAGCTTCTGGCTGCGTCTCATACCACTGGAGTAATTCAGCCTCCTCCTGTGCCGTTGCCACGCCATCCAGATATTTTTTTGATAATATATTAAACTCCTGTTGTGTCATTATGGATACTTTAAATTTTTGGCTAATTATTTGACTGAAATGCAAGCAAATTCTGCTTTAAAAATTTCAACGACTTTGTGATATGGTATTCTACGGCCTTTTCGCTGAGGCTAAGATCATTGGCAATTTCCCTGACTGATTGATTTTCAAAACGACTCCGCTTAAAAACATCTGCGCTTTTTTCTGGCAAAAGTCCCAATACCCGTTCTACTGCTTCTGTGAGCTCTACGTAGTTAAAAACCTCTTCAGTAGCTCGGTTTTGGTATATTTCGTGGAAAAAGACATATTCCTGGTATTTTCGATAGCTGATTTGGGATTTAATAAAATCATAAACCTGATTTTTAATGGAGATCGTCAAGTACATGCCCAAGTTTCTAATCGAAACAACCGTCCTTCTATTCCAAAGACTAAGAAACACTTCTTGTACTAGCTCTTCAGCTTCTTCCTTAATACCAGTTTGGTTAAAGGCAATTACAAATAACTTTTTCCAGTAACGTCGGTAAATTTCCTCAAAGGCATATTTTTTGCCTTCAACGAGTAATTCCAACAATGCATTATCATTTAAATCTTTCACATTCATCTTTACAAAAGAACATTTTTACTTGATTCTATTATAGAGTAGATCGAAAAGGAAAAATCCCTAAATAATTATGAAAAATATTTGAATATTTGACTTTACCAAGACTTTTTTAGTACTGCCACCGGATTTTGGCTCCCATCCGTCAAATGCTATACGAACCCAGTTTTCGCGCAGATAACTTATTTCTGTTTTTTATAAATTGCCCACCTTAAAAACCAGTCAGGATAGGGTTTAATATCTAAAATGCGGTTCCGGCCTACAAATTTCAGCTGAGGTATATTTGAAAGATAATTGAAGTGATTATCTAAATTTATGTTCAGGGATTGGACTACTTACATTGGTAAGATCTATTTCGAAATTGAAACGGTTATGCTATAAACAAAAAATCCCGCTGGGTCTTTAGTCAAGACAACCAACGGGTTCCAGTAAATTTCACAAAAGGTAATCCACCAAATAGATTAACCCACCGCGTACCAAAATGTTTCACAAACGGCTATTAGCCATTGAATCGAACCCAGCGGGTTCAAATGTATGTCACACCCAACCTTTTTAACGATTCATTCTAATCATAATCAATGATTATCAACTACTTCCATTTGAATTCCTGAAACACAATGGACTGATAGCTATTGAACTCATATAGCACCCCTATTCTCTTCTTATCAATATTTA
>CAXBLH010000489.1:0-4223 GCA_963976315.1 uncultured Dyadobacter sp. | reverse complement strand
ACTGGCTCACTTTCGGCCGGAATCACTGGCTCACTTTGAACCGGAATATCTACCAAACATATAAGCTTGAATTGGTGGAAAATAGAGGGAAAATGTAAGATGTGAAATGCCAATTGCCATTATGCCGACCCATTCTTGGGAATAGATTAGAAAGGCAATAAAAATAGCGCCTAGTAGTGCGCTAATAAGGTTTAAATAATAAGGTGATTTATTTAAATATCCAATAGAATATCCCTGCAAAAAGTTAATACCTGCGTTTCTAATAACTACAATTGGGGAGTTTTTAAGAATTCTTAAGTATTCATTCTTAAGTATCCTAAAATACTCCGATCTAAAACTTAAGTCGTTTTGATTATTTCCATCTACGCCAGCCTCTACCTGTTTACCGGTTAGCTCAAAAAAACGGTCGTAACCTCGCTCATCACTTAAATTAAACAGAAATGAATAATTATTTGGGTAAGCACCTAATCCAACAAATGCAGTGTGCCACGGCCCAAAGCCTAGGGTTTTTGAGGAGTAATTATTCCAAATTACAATCGAGAGTATAAAAATAATACCTACAATAAACCACTTAATACTTTGTTTTAAATATGAATTATAACAGAATGTAAATATTGAAATTAATAGTGTGGTTGGCCGAATTAAAAAGGATATAAAATGTAATATTGTTCCAAAGAACAGCGGTCGGTTTATTTTTTGTTTTTGATAGAAATAACTCAGAATAAATAGAAAGGAAGGCAAGAATTGCCAGAAGTAATAATAAGGGAATATAACAAAATAAACGATTACTGGGTTAGCAAAATAACCAAATCCAAAAAGTATTTTGGAGTAATAGTTGGCAAATAATTTTATTAATAAAAAGGAGGTAAGTAGATGCGCCGCTACTTGTAACAAAACAGTTGCTCCAATCGGCCCAAGAAATGGGAATATATTATAAGCAAACTTCACTACCCATAAATACCCGCTAAAATTTAATTGATTAATCTTTAATTCTTCTTGAGTGGCATTAAAGTGGTACGTATAGATCTCGTAACCTGTCAGCTGTTTCAGATAATCGGAGTGGATTGGGGCAAATTGCCAGTTACCAAACCAGTTTGTATTGGCGGCTTCTGAAAAGTATATGGTAGAATAAGCGGGAGACATACCACGATTGGGTGTAAAAAACCAAACCAAAAAAATAAAAAGCAATAAGCTAGCTAATAGCAGACTAAACGTGCATTTAGGTGAAATATATGGTAGTTTATATCGCATATACGCCGTAATTAAGTAGATGATCCATTATTTGCGTACATGCGTTTCCGTTACCATATTTGAAATTTAACTGACTCATAGCACGGAAGACTTTTTGGTCTGTAATTAGTTCTTTTATGTTGCTAACTATTAAACTAGCATTGGTACCCACGAGCTTTACCCCACCAGCCTCAAGGGCCTCTGGTCGTTCGGTAGTGTCTCGCATCACAAGCACCGGTTTCCCCAGTGAGGGTGCCTCTTCCTGAATTCCTCCAGAGTCTGTTAGAATTACCCAACAATTTTTCATAGCGTAAATAAAGTCGGGATAGTCCATGGGTTCGGTAAGGTATATATTTGAAATTCCGCTTAACTTTTCATACACAATTTCTTTTACATTTGGATTTAGATGAACCGGATAAACGATTGCCATTTCAGGATATGTAATTGCAATTGTTTTTAATGCTTCGCAAATTTCCTGGAATCCATGACCAAAATTTTCTCTTCGGTGGCCAGTTACTAGTAAAATCTTGGAATGACTTTGATATGTACTTTGGACTTCTGCGGGAACATTTTCGGAAAAAGCTATCACCTTTTCCTTTGCCCAATATAATGCATCGATAACCGTATTACCTGTAACCAAGATTTTTTCTGGCTGGATGCCCTCCGCAATTAAATTTTGATAATTTTTTGGTGTTGGAACAAAATAAAGATCCGTAATCCGATCTGTCAGAATCCTATTAGCTTCTTCTGGAAAGGGGGATTGGAGATTTCCGGTTCTTAATCCTGCCTCCACATGCGCTACTTTAATGCCTGCATAGAATGCGGCCAAGGCTGCTGCAAAGCAGGTCGCCGTGTCGCCATGAACCAAGATCCAGTCGGGTTTAAATTTTGCAAACACTTGATTAAGTTTAAGCAAAATATGAGCAGTTATTTCTGCCAATTGTTGCCCTGGTTTCATTATTTCAAGTTCGAAATCTGGTTCGATTTCAAAGAAACTAAAAACCTGCTCAAGCATTTCCTTATGCTGGCCGGTAGAACAAAGTTTATGTTCAATTACATCGGAGGCATTTAGTAATCTAATCAGAGGTGCCATTTTTATAGCCTCTGGACGTGTACCAATAACAGTTAGGATTTTGAGGGGTTTAGGCATTCTATTTCGGATTGAGCTATTTACTACTTTTATGTATTGCGAATCTGCTTCGTAAAGCAAGCCTGAAAATCAGACCATTTGTTTTCTTGTAGACTTTGATAATTCAAATCGCCGATAGTTTGCAGCTCCTCGGTTCTCTTTCGCAAAGCATACATTAGTGTGTTTTTTAATGCACTTTGATCACTGTAGAGCAGGTCGGGCTGGTTTTTTAAACGTTCTGCTATTGCCCCCATTTTAGGTGCAATGATTGCCTTTGAAAAGCCCATTGATAAAATGACAGTACCCGAATTTTCTACCTTAAGGAATGGTGAAACGACTATATCAGCTGCATTAAAAAAGGTTTGGACTTTATCCGTTGATACAAATTCATCAAATACCAAAATTCGATCATTTTTTAATGATATAATTTTTTGACCATATTCATGATCCATGATTTTTCCTGAAATTATTAAAAATGAATTGTCGACAGCAATATGCTTAAATGCATCTATCAGTTCAATAATACCTTTATATGGTTTAATGAGCCCAAAATAAAGCAAGATTTTACCGCTCTCAGGGAGATTTAGATTTGATAATGCTTGTCGCTTCGTGATGGTATTGGGATAGTCTGTAACAAAGGATCCTTCGGGAACGATCTTCACTAAGTGCTCCTTTATTTTGTATTGATTTAAAATTGTCAGTTTTGTTTCAAGTGAAAAAACCCGTATCCATTCGCAATGCCAAATTAGAAATTTTTGACAAAAAAGATGTATATTTTTAAATGGTAAGTCATGAGGAAGAACATTATGAAAAGTCCAGACTATTTTAATCCCAAATAGGAATCGAACTAGCCAGATTTGTAAGCAAAACAAGGGAACACTAAGCAATGTCAAAATAATATTGCGTCTATAATAATAGGATACAATCCAGTCAAGATGAATAAAGCTGGGTTTATACTTGATGGCTGTTCGGATAATGCCTAAAAACCTGTCATCAATTCCATTGAATGCACATAGGTCATTATTTTCGTTCAATCCTTCCATCATTAATTTCTGATAAGGATTTTGATCGCCAGCTACTGGAAGGCATGCAATTTTAGTTTTAACTGACATATAATTGGTTTAGAAGAAAATGAAGTCCTTCAAGTTCGTAACCATATCTTATTCGTCCTACATAATGCTTACAAACAGAACTTTTGAGGTCTTTTTCAAAACTAACGTCGTAAGACTGAGAAAAATGACTCGCTCCGTTAGTCGAACAGTTTGCCAGAAGTGATACTAATGTTTGTTCAAGTCGGTAATCATTCAAGAAGGGTTTGAAAAAAGCATTACCAAGCCATCTTTCAACCTGATCCAAGTTGATATCAGATTTATTCATTACCCAGAGGCCTGCATTTACAGCAGGATAAGGGGTCATATCAACACCTTTAATAAAGTTATCTATATTAGTTACATAAGCATCACTAATATCTTTGTTAAAAAGATTAATATTTATGTTGCCTTTTAAGCTATCTAAATATTCTTTCGGGTATTTAAAAAATAAAATATCTGAGTCGATATATCCGATTCGATTTCCTTCTCCCCAAATTTTGACATCAATAAACTTTAACGCCATAATTTGTTTTTCGCGAAATGCTCGGATATTAGGATAATTTTTTAAAGTTACCTTCGCCAAGTTATCGGCAGTCTTTCTCCGAATAACTCTAGTTCCTGGTAATTTTGATAATAGTCTCTTTTCCAACTGATCAGTAAGTGATCCGTCATCATGGAAAATAAAATTATTCATTTTATTGCTGAAAAAATTAAATACCAAAGCACTTGTAACTGCCATTTCGAAATCCCGAAGACAAATTAACAGATGAATG
>CAXBLH010000488.1:0-4249 GCA_963976315.1 uncultured Dyadobacter sp. | reverse complement strand
TCGATTGTTTTACAGAGTACCATCGTGCGAATTTCTTTGCTACCGATTTATATGAAAATGGTACCTTCATTGAGCGGTTAATTCGTTATGCCAATAACTACCATGCGGAGAAAAATTCGGCACAAGCCTCGTTGTTTGGTGCTTTTGGTGGTAATGATGCGCTTATGGCAAAACCGAAGACGAATGACGTTGAGCCTTGGGGAGATCTTGAAAAACTGAGATACGAGCAAGATGTGGTA
The DNA here is from genome assembly GCA_963976315.1 of uncultured Dyadobacter sp. Taxonomy (GTDB): domain Bacteria; phylum Bacteroidota; class Bacteroidia; order Cytophagales; family Spirosomataceae; genus Dyadobacter. The sequence continues at coordinate 4,010 of CAXBLH010000488.1, read as the reverse complement.
GGTTTTTATATTTCTGGACACCCTTTGGATTCGTTTAGGATTGAAATTGATAATTTTTGTACCTGGCCGATCAAGTGCTTTATTTGGCAGAAGGTGAAACCAAGCCGAAGAATTTTGAAAAGGAAATTAGTATTGGTGGTATCGTAACAAGTGCTATTGAGCGAACTGCGAGAAGCGGGAAAACTTTTATGATTTTTAGAATCGAAGATTATAAGGGTTCCATTGAGATGCTGATTGGCGGGGAAGATTACATTCGTTTTAAAAATTATCTGCAGGTAGGTCAATTTTTACATATTAAAGGGAAGGTACAGTCTCGTTGGAGTCAACAGGATCAATTTGAATTTAAGATCTTACATATTCAATTGCTCACTGAAATACGGGAAAAGTTATGTAAAAAAATCAAAATTAGCCTAACCTTGGATCTCATTGATGAAAAAACAGTGATGATATTAAATGAGACCTTTACTGCTAATCCAGGTGGTTGCAGCGTAAATATGGTCGTAACGGACCCTGAATCAAACGCACAGGTGGAAATGTTGTCAAGAGGGTTTCGGGTAGCTCCAAGTAATGAACTTTTCAAGGTACTTGGCCTAATGGAAGGGGTGAAGTTTGCGCTGAATTAGGAGGAGCTATAAGCCCCCCCGATATTTAGAAACTTTGATAGTATTTGGAACTTTTAAGAAGTATTATTGCTTAAAGAATCAACATATTAATAACTAAGAATTATATAAAAATGGGAAAAGCACTTGAAATTACCGATAGCACCTTTGAGGAACTAATCCAAAGCGAAAAACCAGTACTTGTGGATTTTTGGGCTGAATGGTGTGGGCCTTGTAAGATGATTGGGCCAGTAGTGGAACAATTAGCAGGAGAATATGATGGTAAGGCCATTATTGGTAAAATGGATGTGGATATGAACTCTGCAATACCAGCAAAATTTGGTATTCGTAGTATTCCAACTTTGATGATTTTCAAAGGGGGTCAATTAGTTGATAAAGTAGTTGGTGTTGTTCCAAAAATAACTTTGGAAGAAAAACTAAATGCTCAAATTGAAGCCTCAGTATAGTTAAGACATATTAAAAAAAACAGAGCAGGAAGTCTATATGACTTCCTGCTCTGTTTTTTTTTGTCATAATTTCATAAATAATTGCGATGTTCTACCTTCGCCCACAAAGAAAGGGTTTGGGGTGATTGTTAAATTGGCATTTATTTTGTTGTCTTTTAAAGTGCCTCGTAGGAACAGTTTTATGGAATGATAGGTGGTTGTAGCCTTGTTTAGCTACCTTCTTGTATTCTTATTGAATAGGTCGCCACGTAATTGTCCTTAGAATCTAGCGTTAAAACACCTTCTTTCGTGGAGAAATCATGGTCAGAGTCTGCCCCATCTGCAATCCCTAACCAAGGTTCAATGCACACGAAATTTCCATTGGGTTTTGCCCAAATTCCTAAATAAGGGAAATCTTTATAGCTTACTGTAATTACATGCTGTGATTTTTTGTTTTTGAGGCTTACCTTGTTGGATTTTAAGCTTTTAAAAATTAAAGCATCATTTTCAAATAACGAATGATCCAGGGGGATAACCTTGCTGTTTTCGATAAGGGGTTTGGACTCGTTTAATACTAATCCATTGTTGTCCAGTAGCCAAGTGGGTTCGTTTTCTATTTTTTCAAATTCAATAAAATAATCCTCATATTTTTCGTCATCTTCAATTGGGCATTTAAAGGCAGGGTGACCTCCCACCGAGAATAATAGCTCTTCCTCTCCCAAGTTGGTTATTTCATGTTTTACCTCAACCTGATTTTTGACCAAGGTGTACGTTATTGAGAATAAAAATCGAAAAGGGTAAATTTTTAACGTGTCATCGTCGTATTTCAATTGAAATGTGAGGCTGTTGGTGCTCTGTTTTGATAGCATTACCTGCGGGTTATTTCTCACAAATCCATGACGCGGGACTTCGAATTTCTGTCCATTTATATTGGCAAATTGATCTTTTATAGCCCCAATAACTGGAAAAAGAACAGGAGCGAAGCTTCCCCAAATAGCTGGATCACCTTCCCAAAGAAATTGTTTACCTGTTGCGGCCGACTCTAGCTTACATAATTCTGCTCCTATTTGGTTGATAGAAATTTTAAGATGTTCGTTTTCAATCGAATAAATCATCGTTTAAATTTGGTTGAAGTAGTGGTTTTCGTTTTTTGAAAATAGATAGTAGCTATACTTAGGAAATGTTAGCGATTAAGTACTTCTAATATAATGGCGCATGCTTCACGAATTTGTGGCTCCTCTATGGTTAAAGGTGGAGCAATTCGCATGGCATTATCACAGAAAAGGAACCAGTCCGTAACTAAGCCCTGCTCTATACACGCATCAATGGTGCTTTTGAGTACATTGAATGAATCCATTTCTGCTGCGAGTATTAATCCTCGTCCTCTTACTATTTTAATCTTAGGATGATCTAATAATTTTTTGAACAAAGCCCCTTTACCTTTGGCCTGACTAGCCAACTCGTTTTCAATAGTAACATTTAAGGCCGCTAACGATGCCGCGCAACTCACGGGATGCCCACCAAAGGTAGTAATATGTCCCAGAATTGGATTCGATTTTAAAACTGACATAATCTGGTTTGAAGCCATAAAAGCACCTATTGGCATTCCTCCACCCATGGCTTTTGCACTAAGCAATACATCCGGATAAATGGATTCTTGTTCAAAAGCCCAGAATGTTCCAGTCCGGCCAAAGCCTGTTTGTATCTCATCCAGAATGAGCAATGCACCCACCTCCGTACACCTTTCCCGGAGTTTGGCAAAATACCCCGATGGTGCCTCTCTAACACCCGATTCGCCACCAACTACTTCTATAATTACCGCAGCCGTTTTAGTAGTTATTTGATGAAGATCAGCAATTTCTCCATGTCTAATAGTGTTGATTTCCGGTAATAAAGGCCTGAAACTATTTTTGAAAAACTCCGCTCCTGATAAGCTTAGAGCTCCTTGTGTGGCGCCGTGATAAGCGTTTCGACAGGCAATAAATTGAGAGCGACCTGTAAATCTTTTTGCCAGTTTCATGGCCCCTTCTACGGCTTCTGTGCCAGAGTTGGTAAAATAGACATTATCAATGACCCCGTAAGGCGAATTAGAAGGGAGGTTCAACGTGTCAACGAGTGCTTTTGCGAGTTGCACTTGGGTTCCTTGTACGAATTCTCCGTACACAAGCAGGTGCATATGTTTGTCTAACTGCGTATGAATTGCTTCCAGCACCGCTGGGTGCCTATGACCAACATTACTGACACCTATTCCTGATATTAAATCAAGATAGGCTTTGTTGTTTTCATCGTACAGGTATAAGCCTTCGGCTTTAATGATTTCTAATGCTAACGGAAAGTCAGAAGTTTGGGCAATATGGTCAAAAAAAAGATTTCTATGCGAAATATGCATTTTGTAAGTATAATACTTTTTAAAAGTAATTAATGTTAAAATTTATTAATATAGTATAGTTTGTATCTAGCGTATTTAATTTTCAAAAAAACAGGTGCTACTACCTACCCATGAAAAGTCTTTGTTATAACTCACGCCAATCATTTCTCCTCTGCTCAACCTACTGAGGCTAATTAATAGTTCTGGATTGGAGTCTTTATCAGGCCAGCCATACATCATCCTAATTTCGCATTTAATATTGCCTTCAGGAGAGGCGATTACAGGTTCATAGGTAACTTTTCGTTGCAAAATATAATTTTCGGGGTCTACAATGTCCAAGAGCATTTCTTTGGAAACGTGCAATTGTACGCCTGAGCCCGCAAAAGAAAACAAGGGCTTTAAAACATATTGCTCTATGTCGTTGGGGAAATTACCCTGGTAATCACTTACAAATTTTGTTTCAGGTATATAGTCGCCTTTTAAATAAGGCATTGCAAATTTACTGATCCTAAAAAACCAGTTGGGATGGCCAACCCATTCTACATTTACATCGTCGGTAAGCTTGAAATCTGTTTTTAATTGCGGGTGATTTCTTAG
>CAXBLH010000487.1:0-4252 GCA_963976315.1 uncultured Dyadobacter sp. | reverse complement strand
CACTGGTATCTACTTTTTCCACCGATGAGTTGACATAAGTATCGACGCCTAACTTTTTGTATTGTTTCGCAATTTCTTTGGAGATATCCTCGTCTTCAACAGGCACCAAATTGGGCATGAACTCTACCACGGTAACCTTCGTTCCCATAGCGGCGTACACATATGCAAACTCCATACCAATTGCACCTGAACCCACTACCAAAAGTGATTTTGGTTGCTTTTCAAGGCTCATTGCCTTACGGTATTCAATTACTTTTTGGCCATCAATTTTGATATTTGGTAATTCACGAGCACGAGCACCAGTAGCCACAATTACAGCCTTGTTAGCAGTATAGTCTACTTTTTTGCCGTCTTTATCGGTCACCTCTACGGTTTTGCTACCTTTGGTTTTACCGGCTCCCATAATGACGTCGATCTTATTCTTCTTCATCAGGAAGGCCACGCCTTTACTCATGCCATCAGCTACTCCACGGCTTCTTTTAATAACCGCTCCAAAATCAGCAGATGCATCGCTTACAGTAATTCCGTAATCTTTGGCATGTTTGATATATTCAAAAACCTGCGCACTTTTCAACAATGCTTTTGTTGGAATACATCCCCAGTTCAGGCAGATGCCTCCTAGGCTTTCCTTTTCAACAATTGCTACTTTTAGACCAAGCTGTGAGGCACGTATTGCAGCGGGATAACCACCAGGACCGCTTCCAATCACGATCACGTCATAAGTTTGAGCCATTTTCTAATATTTTTATTGGTAAAGAAATGGGTTGACATAAATTTGTTACAAATGTAAGACGATTTACGGGAATCACTACACCGACATTGTAAGCTATTTCGTTTGATCGATGCTTCTATTAAAAAGTTGTAGCTTTGTGGCTTAATAAAAATCGAGTTCAAAGTGCTTAATCTTGGTGTTACCAGTCACTTTTCAACCCAATTGTCTATCATACAGGGTTGGATAATATACGAGTAGTTTTATCAGGATTGAGGCGGAGAATTTTTTAAATAAATTTTTTAAATAAAATTCAAACTTCCAATGACATTAGAGCAATTGAAAGACTTGAAAGCCCGTGTAGAGGCTTTGGGGAGGTATCTTTGACTACGGTAACCGAAAAAGACAACTAGAAGATTTAGAACAACAGACCGTCCAGCCCGAATTTTGGAATGATTCCTCTCGTGCTGAAAAAACAATGCGTGAGATTCGTGGTTTGAAATTTTGGACCAATGGCTATGAAGAATTGTCGAGTCTTCGAGATGATTTGGATACCATTTGGGAATTTTATGATGCCAATGAAGCGACCGAAGAGGAAGTGGATGAAGAAGGTGCAAAACTTTCGAATAAGTTGGACGAAATAGAGTTCAGAAAAATGATGGGTGAGGAAGGGGACGACTTACCTGCCGTTATAGAAATAAATTCTGGGGCTGGTGGTACAGAATCACAAGACTGGGCCTCCATGTTGATGCGTATGTACATCATGTGGGCTGAAAAGAATGGTTACAAAGTACGTGAAGTGGATTTGCAGGACGGTGATGTAGCAGGTGTAAAGTCTGTAACGCTCGAAATAGATGGCGAATATGCCTACGGTAATTTGAAATCGGAAAACGGAGTCCATCGTCTTGTGCGGATTTCTCCGTTTGATTCCAATGCACGGCGACATACCTCATTTACTTCCGTTTACGTATATCCACTTGCTAATGATGATATTGAGATTGATGTAAACCCAGCGGATATTACTTGGGATACCTATCGGTCTGGTGGTGCAGGTGGACAAAATGTAAACAAAGTGGAAACAGCAGTAAGGTTACACCACAAGCCGTCTGGGATTATTATTGCTTGTCAGCAGGAGCGTTCTCAGCTTATGAACAAGGAAGTGGCCACTCGTTTGTTAAAATCAAGACTTTATCAGATTGAACTTGAAAAACGTAATGCTGCTCGTGCAGAAGTAGAAGCTTCAAAAAGAAAAATTGAATGGGGCTCCCAAATTCGTAGCTATGTGCTCGACGATAGGCGTGTGAAAGACCACCGTACAGACCACCAATCTTCTAATACTGATGCGGTGCTGAATGGAGAAATCAACGATTTCATTAAGGCTTACCTGATGGAGTCCTAAGCTTGATTAGAATATTTATTACCTCCGGATACTTATTTTAGCGTTCGGAGGTTTTTTGTAACTCTGGATATGGGAAACCACTTAAACCTACATCTGCTAACCGAAAAACCCAAGGCTACCAACAAAGTACTTGTAGCCATACATGGTGTCGGGCAAACGGGTGATATCTGCTTTCTTGAATTTTCTAAAACAGTAGCAGACGTGTACAATGTCTTTGTACTGGACTTGTATTTCCATGGAGTGCATGCTAGAAATGAATTTGTGTCTTCAAAAAATTATATTTCGAAGGATCAATGGCAATCAGATTTTGAGGAACAACTCCACGCTAGGGGGATTGAAAGTTTCGATATATTAGGGTTTAGCATGGGCGCACGATTTGCCATGGCAAGTGTATCGCTTTTTGCCGACAGAATTGGAACTGCATTTCTGGTAGCTCCTGATGGTATCGCAAAACGCCCCCTTTATAGCTTGGTAACCCGTTTCTCACCTTTCCGTTTTGTTTTCAAAAAAATAATGGCAAGCGAAAAATTCCTTTTTGGATTGTTTAACCTAGCAAGTAAGTTACGATTAATATCCCGAAGCCTGCTTAAATTTACCACCCAAGTAGCCACTACGGAAGCGAATCGCTTTACGGTTTATAATTCTTGGGTTGCTTTTAGAAATCTTAATTTTGATGTTTTGGAATGGTATCAATACGTCAAAAAGCATTCCATAACCCTGTATTTGGTGGTGGGGGAATTTGACCAACTTTTAAAACCCCAGCACGTGCGTAAGCTTCAGAAACTATTGTCCGAGTCTCATTTTCTGGTTTTACCCACTGGCCATACGGGTTTGATTCGTAAATTGGGCAACAGAATATCTGATATTAAAAGTGCACCGTGAATTTTACTTTTACACTCCTTTAATAATGAATAGTAGCAAGAATCTCAATTGGCGATTGAAGGCTATATTGGGTGGTTCCATCGGTAATTTGGTAGAATGGTATGACTGGTATGCCTATTCGGCTTTCTCGCTCTATTTTGCTGCTATTTTTTTTCCCGATAGCAATCCCACTGTTCAGCTTTTAAATACCGCTGGAATATTTGCGGTAGGTTTTTTGATGCGGCCGATTGGGGGCTATCTCTTTGGCCGATGGGCAGACACCCGTGGACGAAAACAGGCCATGACTTGGTCGGTGTTACTAATGTCTTTTGGCTCCTTACTCATTGCTTTATTGCCTGGCTACGCTCAAATTGGTATGGCAGCTCCTGCGCTTTTGCTAATCGCTCGATTATTACAAGGCCTTAGTGTGGGCGGAGAATACGGTATCTCAGCCACCTATCTCAGCGAAGTGGCCACAGCTGATAAACGGGGCTTTTTCTCAAGTTTTCAATATGTGACTCTGATAGGAGGCCAATTATTAGCTTTGGGATTACAATTGTTATTACAAAGGGTCTTTTTGACAGAGGCCCAATTGAATTTATGGGGCTGGCGTATTCCCTTTGTAATAGGTGCTTTACTTTCCTTTGTTGCTTTATACCTCCGCTCCAACTTACATGAAACAGCAGTTTTTGTAGATAAAAGCAAAACTCCATCCGAAAGAGGCACCCTAAGAGAGTTACTAAAACATCCAAAATCAATCCTAACCGTGGTGGGCTTAACACTAGGTGGAACCATTGCTTTTTATACCTACACCACCTACATGCAAAAGTATTTGGTAAATACCGTTGGGTTAACCAAAGGCGAATCTACTATGCTTACGTTTGTTTCACTGTTTATTTTTGCGATGATTCAACCCTTGTTTGGCTGGTTTAGTGACCGTGTCGGTCGTCGCCCACTACTTATTTATTTTGGTATTGCCGGCACCCTGTTTACCATACCCATTTTTAGTATGTTACAAGGTGCAAGTTCGCTCTTAGGGATATTTGCAGTACTTATGATGGCCTTGCTAATCGTTAGCGGCTATACTTCCATCAATGCGGTGGTAAAAGCAGAACTATTCCCTGTGGAAATTCGGGCATTAGGAGTGGGGTTACCCTATTCACTTACGGTTGCTATTTTTGGAGGTACGGCGGAATACCTTGCTTTACTATTTAAAAATTTGGGACACGAAAATTATTACTATTGGTACGTAACGGGCTGTATATTCCTTTCGTTTTTAGTAT
>CAXBLH010000486.1:0-4273 GCA_963976315.1 uncultured Dyadobacter sp. | reverse complement strand
CGGGCGGATACTTTGGGGCAAATTTGGCTGGGCACCCTCAATGATGGGGTGTTAAAAGTGGACTCTCCTGCGGAATTGTTGCTTGATCCGTCGGAGAAAAATAATGGATCAGGGACGATGGGTTATAGGAGGGTAAGTTCCATTCTTTTTTCTAAAAACAGTGGATGTTGGGTAGGTACTTTTAACAAGGGTTTGTTACGATACACACTTTCCAAAAATCCATTTCACACCTTTAATGTTTATCAGGATACGCCTACTATGGTATCCCCGAATACCATTTGGCATATTTTGCCTTATAATAATGACGAAATTCTGTACTCCAATCGATCAGGTGGGCTGACGATTTTTAATACACTCACCGCCACAGCGAGACCTTATCCCCGAAGTTTACCCTTAAAGAATCAAAATATAGTCGGGGATTTTTATAAGGATTCCAAAAATAACTTATGGGTGAATTATAGTGCAGCCGGTAAGTTCTATCGTATCTCTCCTAATAATCAAAAATTTGAGCTCATCACCTACCAAGGAGAACCATTAAAAGTGAGCGTTCAGGGTATTTCTGAGGATCAATTCGGTAATATTTGGGTTGGGGGAGTAGATGGTGGGTATTTTATTTCCATTGCGAAAGATGGATCTGTCCAAGCAGTTTTTGATCTGAATAGCCACCCCTATTTTAAACAGCAGAACTTGTCGTTAATACGTATCTTCTATCGGGATCCAGCACATGGTTTTGTGTGGCTAGGAACAGATGCCTCTGGTTTGTTTCGTATTAAGGTTTCAGAAAGTAAGTCTTTTAAAGATTTTGAGATTGAACAATTTACTTTTGACAGAAATACGCCAGAATCCCTATCCAGCAATTTTGTTACGTCCATAATTCGTTTACCCAATAATGAATTTTGGGTGGGTACAGAACGCGGAGGAATCTGCCAAGTTTTGGATAGCGACAAAAAACCGCGATTTCATGCTTATACGGAGAAAAATGGCCTTTCTAATAACGTTGTGAAAAGTATCATTTCAAGTGATGGTGAAAACCTTTGGGTTGCTACCAATATCGGTCTCAATTTATTTGATACTAAAAAACATTCCTTTAGAAATTTTACACGATCGGAGGGGTTGCCTTTTGAAGACTTTGCCTATGGTGTCAAGCAGCTGGGTAATGGGAATCTTGTGTTTTCAGGGATAAATGGGCTTTGCTATTTCAATCCCAAAGATATTAAAATGAAGGAGGCGATACCCAAATTACAGTTTGGTGATTTGACCATACAAAATGAAATTGTAAACCCGTTGGATACCCTCAATAGTCGGATTGTATTGACAGAAAGACTTAAAAGCGAAACCGTAATTCAACTGAAATACCATGAGAATGTTTTTTCGGTCAGTTTGGATGCCCTGCATTTCTCAGACTCCAAGAATCATTTTATCAAATACCGCCTTTTGCCCGAAAGTAAAGAATGGACACAAAAGTCTTCGGATCAAAAAGTGATCAACTTTAATGGTTTGAATCCCGGAAAGTATTCTTTGGAAGTTGCAGCTTCAAATGCATTGGGTCAATGGTCAGATATAAAAAGATTGAATATCGAAATAAGCCCGCCCTTTTGGAAAACAATTTATGCCTACCTGCTTTATTTGCTGCTTTTAGCGTTAGCTATTTATTTGATAATAAAGGCAATGCTGCGAATTCAATCGTTGCAACATAAGGTGGCGCTAGAACATTTGGAAATTGAAACACAAAGGCGAATTAGCGATGCAAAACTTACTTACTTCTCCAATATTTCACATGAAATAAAAACGCCGGTAACACTCATTCTGGGTTCTATAGAGATGTTGTTCAAACAAATTGGCTCAAATGTTTTAGTGGTCGACAAGCTTAATTTGGTAAGTCGCCAGTCCAAAAAGATTTCGCAGTTGATAGACCAGGTACATGATTTTCAAAGAGCGGATTCCAATTTGTTAAGCCTGAACCATAGTCAGTTTTATTTTGATAAAATGTTAGAGGAGTTAGCGTCTGACTATCAAATGATGGCCACTTCGGAAAAGAAAATATTAGCGGTTGAAAACCCTTCTAATACTCCCATACTGGTAAGGGCCGACCAGGATAAGTTGGAAAAGGTGATTAATAATATAATTTCAAATGCCTTTAAATTTACTGTAAAGCAGGACAAAATACTGGTTGGGGTTAAAGTGGACAAGGAGCAATTGCAGGTCACGATACAAGACACTGGAAAAGGTATTCACCCCAAAGACCTACCGCATGTTTTTGAAAGGTTTTACAGGTCCAAATTCGAAAAACGAATAGATGTAGGCGGCTCTGGCATTGGGCTGGCTTTTTCCAAAGTATTGGTCGAAATGCATTTTGGTACCATCGAAATAGAAAGTCGACTGGGGGAAGGTACCACGGTGTATGTTAAACTTCCGATAGTAATTTCAGCGGAGGATGAATGGGTGAATGAAACTATTATGCAAGAGGAACGCGCCTTTGTTGAAAATGGATTAGAGCTTCAAAAATACGATTCAGACGCATTAAGGGTTGATTCTGAGCTAGCTAACGCAAAGGTGTTTTTGGTGGAAGACAATCCAGATATGCGGAATTATATTGGCGAACTACTTACCGATTTCTTTGATATTACCACATTTAGCAATGGTAGGGAGTGTTTGGAGGCTCTGGAAGAAACATGGCCGGACGTGATAATTAGTGATGTGCTGATGCCCGAAATGAATGGACTGGAATTATGCAAATCAGTGAAATCCAATATTTCCACCAGCCATATTCCCGTGATTCTGGTAACAGCATGTACCTCTCTGGAGGATCAAATTTCGGGTTACCAGCATGGGGCTGATGGCTATATCCAAAAGCCTTTCGATGCGCAGCAGTTGATTACAACCACCGAGTCGGTTTTGCGAACCAGAAAGCAATTGCGAGAGCGGTTCGATCTGGGGCTACCCTTTGAAATACAAAATTCCAATGTTTCAGATCAGATTTTTATGGAAAAGTTGTATCGGCTTTTGGAAACTAATTTGGATAACGAAGCTTTGGATATCAATGATCTTACGAAAGAATTGTATTTAAGTCGGACACAATTTTATCAAAAAGTAAAGGCCATTACCAATCAAACGCCATTTGATTTGCTAAAAACCTACCGCCTAAAAAAAGCAGTGCAATTATTGTCTCAAAACAAATACAATGTAAACGACGTGTATGTCATGACGGGCTTTAAAAGTCGAACCCATTTTAGCAAAGCTTTTAAAGAGTTGTATGGTATATCGCCGGGCAAGTATGCAAAGGCCGGTGAGAATGATGGGAGTTTATAAAATGGGGCTGTCTAAAACATAGCCCCATTTTGCCATTATTTGTTCGTTTGGTTGGGTATGGATCCGTCGGACTTAACAAACTCCTTGGCCTTTCCTTTGTACTGGTTGTCTTTTATCATTATGTTTTTAGAATGGACTACCCGAATCACTTCATTGTTCGGATACTTTTGGGTGAAAGTTCCTGAATTAGTAATCACGTTAGACTTAAACTCCAGATTATCTGTATTAGAAACTTCCAGTATCAGATTATCAAAATGTTGGAATTTATTATTGTCAATCACAATGTTTTTAAAGGCAACATGTTCGGTATCATCCTCGGTAACAAACCGGATAACTCCTCGGTCAAATCCGCTGTGCTGACAATCCTGAAAGGTGTTATTGGTAATCGTAATGTTCGCCCCACTACCAGACTCAAACCAGCTTCCACTTTCAACAGGAATCAAAATGGCCTCCATTTCGGTACTGAAAAAGTTATTTTCTATCAAGGATTTTTTGGGTGTAGAAATCAGCAATCCACGGGCACGATTGTTACTAATAGTACAATTTTGGACGGTCAGTGAAGGGTAGGCATCTAGGTTTTCGAGTAAGTCGCCCACTTGCAGGTTTTCCGAAAGTTTTTTACTGAATTTCACAAGATGGTAGCGGCCATTTATGGGAGTTACGGATTGGATGGTGTTGGTTTCATAAGCATCAAAAGAATTGCTTAACCGAATGATGCCAATACGATCCCCCGCTTTTCCTATCTTAAAATTCTGCTGTTGAAAATGGCCAATTCTGATGCCCAAAGTATAGGGGTCAAGGATGTCGACAATTTCTTCATAGGTACCATGTATGTTACTGGCATCGTCCAGCTGGTTGTTAAACGTGCAGTTTTTAAGTATAACATGGCCGCGGCAGCCCACAAAATGGGTTGCATCGGCTGTAGTAGATACCATTCTGGTACCCGATGGTTTTACATTAAATG
>CAXBLH010000485.1:0-4284 GCA_963976315.1 uncultured Dyadobacter sp. | reverse complement strand
GTATACGATCAAAAAGGTTTTTCAATCAACTTTCACGAAGATTTTCTGAAGGGGACAGAGTTGGCACATCAGATTAAGAAATACAGTTTCTTTTCCTATTCGGCCAATGAAGCGTTGCATCTTTCACCCAAAGAAGAAAAACAGATAGAATCAATTGTCGAGAATATTCTCATTGAATATCAAAACAATCAGGATGAATTCAGCAAAGACATCATCATTTCGCAACTAAGCACGCTATTAAAATACGCCAATCGCTTTTATGAAAGACAGTTTATCAACCGAAAAGAACTTTCCTATAGTCTGCTGGAGAAGTTTAATCAGCAGTTGGAAAACTATTTTAATTCGGGCCAAATCCAGGAAAAAGGAATTCCCAGTATAGAGCAAATAGCGGATCAACTTTTGGTATCACAGCGTTACTTGAGCGATACGCTTAAAAAAGAAACCGGAAAAACTTCCACCGAACATTTGCAATTGTACCTGATAGACGAGGCCAAGAATATTTTATTGGATCCCAATAGAACCATTTCTGAGGTAGCCTATGAATTGGGCTTTGAATATCCACCCTATTTTTCGCGCTTATTTAAAAAGAAAGAAGGCATTAGTCCAACGGAGTATAGAGAAAAATATAAAATGAATTAAAACTATGGAAATTTTAAAAATAGCTGTCGAATGGGCCAAAGCCGAAGTCTTCTCGACACGATTCTTCATCCTTTTTGCGATATTATTTATAATCGTAAGCATCGGGTTTTGGCAGTTAGGAAAAACGGATATAGCAAAAGCCTACATAATTCCCACCTTGGTAGCAGGGGTATTGCTTTTGACCATAGGGCTTGGTTTATTTTTCACCAATAAATCCAGAATTAAAGAATTTGAAACTGCCTACAACAGTGATTCCTCTGCATTTATAGCATCAGAAATTGCGCGTACGGAAAGAACACTAAAGGAATACGAAACAGTAGTTTTCAAGGCAATTCCGATTATAATCATTGCAGCTGCCTTGCTAATTATTTTTATAAACACCCCAACTTGGCGTGCAATCAGCATTACAACGATTGCTATGATGATAGTCATTTTACTTATAGACGGAACTGCCCATGCAAGAATTGAAGCCTACCATAAGCACCTGGAATTAGTGCATAAATAATGAAGATATAGACTTGAATTAAAGGAAGTGTAATTATTAAAACAACATACAACAAGGTAGACAATTAACCCGCCATTGCCCGAAATGGTGTTGGCAGGTTGCTGGAATTGCTTTCTGCAGACAGGTCCTCCACTACCCTAAGAATATTTCCTGGCCCAAAAGCGTTGCAAGACAGATTTGCCAATTGCCTATCGGCAAGCAAGTTTGGATTGTATATGTTAAATTAGGTGCATAAAATACCCAACTACCCATATCCGAGACCCTTAGTGGTATTGTGTATGCCCAAAACAAAATGAAAGAACTATATAATTTTATTAATACTACTTTCTCTTTACACGAGGGTACTTGGAACGTAGTAAAAAAATATATTTAGCGAACATTCATTAAAAAAAGGCGAATACTATGTTGAGGAAGGTGAAATTACCAAAAAATTTGGATAAAAAAATGGCCTAAAAGATGTCATTGCCATTGTTACCGTCGGCACTTTAGCTTTCAAACAAATTACAGATACCCTAGCTTATGTTCTTGCCAAAGCTGTATAACCAAGCTTGGGACAAATTGGATTTAACTCTGTGCAGGACAAGGTCGAAAATTAAATACTGTGGTAAGCCTGCACACTCATATACTTATAGGCCAATAAACACGATCCATAGCGCTTCCACGACCAAAATCATAGCCATTGCAAGGTCGACAATATGAGATTACGCACCTAGTTATATTATATTTGTACAAGCAAAAGTATGCTGTTCAAAGCAACAAGCATTAATTGTACAAGGATGAACAACTCTTCTTATATAGGAACAACATGAAAAACGATAATAAATTAAAAGGAAAGAACATTCTGATCACCGCTGGTGCACAAGGTATTGGTGAATCGATTACCAGGCACTTTATTGATAGAGGAGCCAATGTTGCCGTTCACTATTTTTCCAGTGCCGATACCGCGAACCAATTAACGGAATACGCAACGGGCAAAGGACAAAAAGCGATTGCTATAAGTGGTGACTTGACCAAGGAAGCCGATGCGAATGCATTGGTCGAAAAAACAGTAAAGGCGTTGGGTAGTCTGGACATATTAATCAATAATGCGGGATCACTTGTTGCACGTAAAATGTTGAGCGAAATGGAGGCCGAGTTCTGGCACAAGGTAATGGACATCAACCTTACCTCCATGATGTTCGTGACCCGGGCCGCAGCTCCTTTTCTAGCAAAAAATGAAAACAGCAGTATTGTTAATTTAGCATCACTCGCTGGGCGTAAAGGTGGTCACCCAGGGTCGCTTGCTTATTCTACCAGCAAAGGTGCCATACTAACATTTACAAGGGCACTCTCCACCGAATTGGGACCTCAAGGCACTAGGGTCAACGCGGTTGCCCCAGGTCTCATCCTTGGCACTTCATTTCACAACACGCATACGACAAAAGAATCAGCGGCTGCAACAACAGCAGGTATTCCAATTCAACGTGCTGGTAACGCAGATGACGTAGCTCGGGCGGTATTATTTCTAGCTTCCGAATACGATGGCTTTATTACAGGTGCCACGCTAGACATCAATGGCGGTGTCTATAATATGTAGATACTTAAGCAAACACTACATCAAATGCAATTGATTATTAAAATAGAAAACATTGGAAGCTAAACAGCCACATGTGTTTTTGTATTAATTTTTTTCAAGGATAGATTTATGCTAAAGACTCCAGTAATACACCCAACAATTATGGAAGTGCTTGCCCGTTCAGGGCATTTTGCACAAGTGGTCATTGCTGACGGAAATTTACCGGTCGCCGCCATGACAGGTCCAAACTCCACAACCGTACATCTCAACTTTCGTCCGGGAATATTGGATGCTCTCACGGTCCTTGAAGGCATTCTGGAAGTCTGCCCAATACAAGGTGCCATAGTCATGGAAAAGCCTACAGAAGCAAGCGCTGAGATACACGATGCTTATAAAAAATTACTGGGGGACGTAACATGGGAGGCCGTGGAACGCTGGGCGTTCTATGACAAAATCAGGGAACCGGCCACCACATTGATTATTCAAACCGGTGAACAGCGTCGCTTTGCCAATTTGATCCTCACTGTTGGTGTTGTAAAAATGGCGGAAGAAAGTAACTTTTAGGAACTTTTGGCCCATCCCCTATTTTCTAAACTTCCTAGATCTTAGTCCAGAAAAGAAGGCATAGAATCTGTTTGGAACTGGCATTGGGCTGAAAAGTACTATAACTGACAAGTGAACGTCCAATGCTATGATTTTCCAAAGCACAGGTCGACTTTTTATAAAGTTATTGATTACCCTAAATTCTTTATCTTTAAACAACTTACTAACTATGCAATGGCCACTGTGTGAAATTTTGAGCCAGTAGTCCAAAAACATTGTGGGATATGGAGTATAGAAAACTGAAAAATCTTGGTGTCCTACTTTTCATTGTGCAAATAGTTGCCATTGGGGCTTGGTTTTATATTAAACAGCCAGAAATGGATTGTTCAATGGATATGCTGAAAATTATCCCGATACTATTTGGAATCAACCTCCTAGTAGGACTGGTATTGTACTTGCTGAAGAAAAAGGATCTTTCAAAATTGATTTTCGGAAATTCGATAATTTGTCCTTTCATTTTTTTTGCAGGGTGGATTTTATGGTTTACTTATTATGCCCAATAAACCAAATTGGGATGAGACGAAAAATTGGTAAGTAATGAAAAAACATCACTTCTGTGCCATAGTTCAGTCTTTCCTTATTCAAACGATAAAATTTCTTATTTTTAATGTAGCGATTCCGATCCTTAATATTCTCCCTAGCTCCAAAAGCGCGAAAGATTGGATTTCCCGAACCAAAATCATGACCTTTAAGGTTATAAGCAATTAAGTTAGAATAAATGCGACAATCAATGGAGTATCAAGATCAAAAAAGCATATGTATTTGTAGTGATAACATGAAAATGGCCTCATTGATTTATGACAAAATTTTACCTATACCCAAGTATAACAAGAAATTAAAAAGTAAAACAGCAATGGAGGCATTTTTGCCGAAAGAAGTCCTTTTCCCAATGGAGAATACTGGTAATTTGAGACAATTTCAAATCGATTCGGAAAATGGAAAGGCCAAAATTAATGTTTCCTACTATTTGGACAATGAGAAG
>CAXBLH010000484.1:0-4302 GCA_963976315.1 uncultured Dyadobacter sp. | reverse complement strand
CGCTTATTGGGGAAAGCTGATTTGATCCAGATTAATAACTTAGATGAACAGGCTGATGTACAGCGATATCTTGGCTATAAACCTAAGAATCTCAAAATCATTCCCAATGGGATGAAGATTGAAGAATACCAGAACCTGCCCCAAAAAGGCACTTTCCGGGCCAAAAATAATATTGATACTGATACTCCTGTGATCCTTTTTATGGGGCGGCTCAATATTAAAAAAGGATTGGATTTATTACTTCCCGCCTTTGCCAAAATACAGGATAAATTGAAGAATGCTGTTTTAATACTCGCAGGGCCCGATGATGGTTATCAAAAACAAGCTGAACAGTTTATAATAGAGCATGGATTAACAAACCGTATAAAAATGGTGGGAATGTTGACCGATACGCTCAAAAAAGAGGCACTTGCCGATGCGGATCTTTTTGTACTTCCCTCCTATTCGGAAGGGTTCTCTATCGCTGCTTTGGAAGCCATGATTTGTGGTGTCCCCTCCTTGGTATCCGATCGCGTAGGTTTTGGAGAATACATCAAAGAGCATCATGCTGCTTATGTTACCAAGCTTGAAGTTAGCGACGTCGCAAACGGAATACTACAAATTCTCGGCAACCCGGATTATGCCAAAACCATTTCGAAAAATGCCAAAAACATGGTTATTAATAATTTCGATATACGAATCGTTGCCAATCAATTGTTAGAAGAATACAAGAAAGTTAACAAAATGTAGCTAACTTTGTCTCCAAATATCCACTACCAATATCCGCATTCCGAATAGTACAAAATGACTGATTTATCTGTTATAATATTAACTCATAATGAATCCAAACACATCGAAAGATGTATTAAGAGTTTGCAATTAATAACAGACAAAATTCTGATTGTTGACTCCTTTTCTACGGATAATACCGTAGAAATTGCTGAAAAATTAGGTGCAGTGGTTCTACAAAATAAATGGGTTTCCTATGCTTTTCAATTTAATTTTGGAATAGCCAATACCCCATTTGAAACTACATGGCTTATGCGTATGGATGCTGATGAATACCTTACAAATGAACTAGCGCAGGAGCTTAACACGAGTTTAGTAAACGTAGATTCTGAAACTTCAGGATTTTATGTTAAAAGACGTGTGATGTTTATGGACAAATGGATTAGACGAGGAGGTTATTATCCTATATGGCTCTTACGAATTTGGAGACGTGGCCAGGGTACCTGTGAAGAACTTTGGATGGATGAACATATCAAACTTACAAGGGGTACTACCCAACAGCTAACTCATGATATTGTGGATCATAACCTCAACAACCTGACATGGTGGACACAAAAACACAATAATTACGCTATTCGGGAAGTAATCGACCTCTTAAATATTCAATTCAATTTTGAAGATAAAAAAACTGTTCAACCGGATTTTTGGGGAACACAGGAACAGAGAACTCGTTTCCTGAAAATTAAATATGCCAATTTGCCCCTTTTCACCAGACCATTTCTTTATTTCAATTATCGCTATTTTGTCAAACTCGGTTTCCTGGATGGAACCAAAGGACTGATCTGGCATTTTTTACAAGGTTTTTGGTACCGTTTTCTGGTGGATGCCAAAATTTATGAGTTGTATCGAATAACTGGTAAAGACAAAAATAAAATCATTGCTCACTTTAAGTCAGAATATGGAAAAGATCTACAGTCACCAAACAGATCTGTCCAGGTACGACAATAGTTGGTATCAACCTGGCAGTAGATTAAAGATTCTTTCTTGGTTTCTTATTTCCCGAATTTGTATTAATACTTATTTGCCCATACCGGTAAAGTTTAAAATACTAGTTTTAAATTTTTTTGGAGCCAAGATAGCATCATCAGCAGTTATAAAACCCAAGGTCAATATCAAATACCCTTGGAACTTAAGAGTAGAAGAGTATGTCTGGATTGGGGAAAATGTGTGGATTGACAGCCTCGGAATGGTGACTTTGGAGTCAAATGTCTGTCTATCACAAGGGTGTATGCTGCAAACAGGCAATCATGATTTCACCAAGTCAACATTTGATTTGATGGTAAAACCAATCACCATAAAAAAAGGCGCATGGATTGGCGCTAAAGCGGTGGTTTGTCCGGGTGTTACAGTTGGAAGCCACGCCTTACTAACTATTAACTCAGTGGCTACCAAGAATTTAAACCCAAATAGTATCTATCAGGGTAACCCGGCAATATTTGTAAAACATAGAAATATATCCAGTTGAAAGTAAGTATAGTTACCGTAGTTTTTAATGGAAAGCATACTATCCAGCGATGTATTGATTCGGTATTAGGACAAAATCATCCGGATATTGAATATATTATCGTAGACGGACAGTCAACTGACGGAACCATTGAGCTTATAAAATCTTATGGCACAAGAATTACTCATTTTTTAAGCGAAAAGGATCATGGCATCTATGATGCGATGAACAAAGGAATTGACTTGGCCACAGGAGAAGTGATTGGAATTATAAATTCTGATGACTTCTATGCAAATTCTGAGGTAATATCGAAGGTAGTTAAGGCTCTGAATGAAACTAGTTACGACGCTTGCTACGCTGACCTTGATTATATCGATAATTTGGACAGCGGTAAAATCATCAGACATTGGCGATCGGGTGAATATAGTACCTCCTCTTTTAAAAACGGTTGGATGCCACCCCATCCCACGTTTTTTGTAAAAAGGAAATGTTATCTTGACTTTGGAAAGTTCAGATTGGACTTTGGAAGTGCAGCAGATTATGAATTAATGCTGCGAATGATCGAAAAAAATGGTGTTAAAATTACCTATGTACCAGAGGTAATTGTCAAAATGCAAACAGGAGGTGTGAGTAACGTCAGTTTCAAGAATCGAATAGAGGCCAATAAAAATGACCGAAAAGCGTGGAAAGTAAATCAGCTAAAACCCCGTTTCTATACGTTGTATTTGAAACCGTTGAGAAAGCTATTACAGTTTTTGTGATAACTTTTAAGTAAATAAATTTAAAAAAAGGTTCTGGAAATAGTTTAAATACGTGATTTTCACGAAATTTACAATTATTGACTTATTCTGGATCATCTTTAAAAGATAGAAAATCCTCAAATAAATGGAATTAACATTACCAGCCCAGATATTAAGTACAGGGAAGTTCAATACAATTATGCATCATGATATATACCAATGTATATTATCATTTTTAATCGCATGTTTTCTTTCTATTGTAGCTATACCTGTCATCATCAATTTGTCAAATTTATTAAATCTGACAGCCAAACCTGGATTTAGGAGTTCGCATGCGACAGAAACCCCTACTTTGGGTGGCATAGCCATATTTGCCTCTACGCTTATTGGCTACTTTTTATGGCCGCATGCCGAAAATCAAGTAGATGCGAATTTGATCAGCTTGTCGGTAACGGGGATGGTTATTCTGTTTTTTCTTGGTCTTAAGGATGATATACTTGCCGTAGACCCCACCAAAAAATTGATCATTCAAATATTCGCTTCCATGATTTTGGTAGCAATGGGTAACTTTAGAGTGGATAATTTTTATGGGATTTTTGGGATTCATTTCGTACCTGAAATTGTAAGTGTACCGCTTACTGTATTTATTTTTATAGCTATTATTAACTCTATTAATTTAATTGATGGAATAGATGGACTAGCAGGAGGAATTAGCCTTATTGCTGGAATTGGCTTTGGTATTTGGTTTATTCTTAATGATCATTTTTCGTTCGGTTGCCTGGCATTCTCTATGTCGGGCGGACTACTTGGTTTTTTGAGATTTAACTTCTCAAAGACAAGTAAGATTTTCATGGGAGATACCGGCTCACTGATTGTTGGGTTCTTACTATCTATTTTTTCCGTAGAATTTTTGACCCTGAATGTGAGCTATTTACATGATCCAAATGCTTATTTTAATGCACCTATCATTGTATTAGTACTTTTGATAGTTCCCATTTTTGATACACTTCGAGTATTTATTGTAAGAATTTCAAAAGGGGGCTCTCCTTTCGTTGCAGATAGAAACCACATGCATCACCTTTTGATTGACAATGGCCTTAATCACTTTTGGGCTTCTTTCACCTTGTGGATGGTTACCATCGTAAACACGGGCCTTTTCTTTGCCTTTCATGGAGACATTACCAATACGGCTTCTATGTACATCTACATTGGTATGTTTATCGCTTATATGGCTATTTCGTATATGATGAAGCGAAGAGCGTCAGAAATATTAGCCAAAAAAAAGACGCTAAGTCAGTCACCACTAACAAGTAATAACATTTAAGTTTAGTTGGGAAAGGTTTACCAATC
>CAXBLH010000483.1:0-4335 GCA_963976315.1 uncultured Dyadobacter sp. | reverse complement strand
CCTTTTTTCAAATGTACTAACATTGATTTAATTGCAAAAGTGCAATTTTTCGAAAGTTTATCCAAGTCGATTATTGGATGCTCCATTCAATTCTACGATTTTTTTGTCTGTTCTCTTCTGTATCATTCGGTGCGATGGGCATTGCTTTGCCATAACCTTCGGCTAATAACCTTTCTGGTTTGATTTGCTGCGTTACTAGAAACTTTAACACATTTTCGGCACGCTGTTTGGATAATTGGTGGTTGGTCTCATCACTACCAACGTTGTCGGTATATCCCGAAATTTTTATTTTTAGTTCTGGGTTTTGAGATAAAAAAACGGATAACTTAGTTAATTCCACCAATGATCTGTCATCGAGTTCGGCGGAGCCTGATTTGAAAAAAATGTTATGAAGTATCTCCTTTTTGTTTTTATTGATGGATTCCAAGGGGATAAGAAGGTCAATCGTCGACAAAGAGTCTTGCACTGAAAACGTTAAGCTTTTGAACAAATAACCTTTTTTATCGACATAAAATGCATACTCATTACCCTGGTTAAGCACGGCCAAAAAGGTTCCGTTTTGGGCATCGGATTGATAGTTGGAAACCACTTGTTTCGAGTTTAAATCAACCAGTTTTATAGCTGCACGGAGTGGTTGTTTGCTCTGGCTATCTATTATTTTACCCTTTGCATAGTGGGTAGTAGTAATTTTGTTTTTTAATACAGCAGGGAGTAAAAACGTATATATTTTAGAGTTTCCATTATTTTCAACATCATCTGTATAGTAGGCTCTACTACCATCAGATGCGATAAACATACCCACTTGATCGGTTACGGTGTTTATGGGATAACCTAAATTAAGCGGGGTAGACCATGTGGTATCTATTTGGTTCGACAAAAATACGTCGAAACCGCCCATGCCAGGATAACCATTGGAGGAGAAGAAAAGGGTTTGGCCATTGGCATGTATAAACGGAGCCGTTTCATCTTCCGTAGAATTGATAACCTTACCAGCATTAATGGGTTTGGTCCAAACACCATTCTGTAATTTTGAGAACCAAATATCCTTTTTCCCGAATCCGTTTTTCCGATCTGAAGCAAAATAAAGGGTATGTCCATCTGCAGATAAAGATGGTTGAGACTCCCAGAAATGAGAATTGATGGTTTGCCCCATATTTTCAGGAACAGACCAGTCACGTCCTTCTTTTTTTGTTAAGTACAAATCGCAGCTCCCATAACCATCCTGACGGTTGCAAGCTGTAAAAACCAAGGTGCTACCATCTGCCGAAATACTGCAGGTACCTTCGTTGTTTTCTGAATTAATAGCCTCTGATATACTTTGGGGCATTTGCCATATACCCTCTTTTTGATTGGAGATATAAATATTCTCATTCCGGTTCTGGGTTTGACCAGTAAAAATGAGGGTTTCGTTGTCAGCAGTCAAAACCGGAAAGTATTGGGTCTGCAAATAATTGACGGTTTCCCCCACTGATTCTTTGGAAATTGATAAAGGGCGCTGCTTCGCTAGAATTGCAAATTTCGAAGATTGAATATATTGATCCGTTAATCTGTACAAATGCGACTGCTCAGGATAAAGTTTTAGTGCCTTTTCAAAGTAGTACTGTGCAGTATCATATTTCTCCTTTTGAAATCGGTTGCGAGCCAGCCATAGGTATGCTGCAGCGGTTTGGGTATCCAGTGGTTTTAAATCAATGACTTTGGAATAATACTTTTCTATTTTTATGGCATCGCGTTCTAGTTCCGAGATCTGAGCCAGTTTCAAATAACTGGGATAGTGTTTTGGATCCAGTTCCGTGACTATTTCATACCATTTTAAAGCCTCGGGAATTTGACGTGCTTGCCAAGACTTTTGTGCTTTTTCAAAGGCAGCTTGTGCTTTTCTTCCATCGGGTAAATCTTGTCCGAGAGAAATGAATGCACAAAATAGCGGAAATAAGTAAACCAGAATGCGAGGAGTCATTAGGGAATATTCATGTATTTATGTGTTTGTAACGACATTTTCCATCTGGGATTGTCCTTTATATACGCTATTATTTGTGGAAGCATCACGTCTTGTTTACTCCATTCCGGTTGTAGGAGTAGTTTGCAGTCTGCATTCACTTTTGAAGCATGCATTTCGGCAAATTCAAAATCACTTTTATTATAAATTATGGCTTTTAATTCGTTAGCTGCTGGATATATAGAGGCGTGAGGTTCTTTGAATTTTTTAGGTGAAAAACAAATCCAATCCCAGTTTCCAGTTAATTGATATACCCCCGATGTTTCAATATTGGTTTGAAAACCGCTATGGTGCAATAATTCGGTGAGAGCATCCAAGTTATACATCAAAGGTTCGCCTCCTGTAATGACGGCCAGACGGCCAGGGAATTGTAGTGCTCCGTTTACGATTTCTGTTAATGCAGTTTTGGGATGGATTGCCGCATCCCAGCTTTCCTTGACATCGCACCAGTGGCAGCCAACGTCACAGCCGCCTAAACGAATAAAATAGGCCGCTTTTCCACTATGTTCACCTTCTCCCTGCAAGGTGTAAAATGCCTCCATGATGGGCAATAAGTCTGTCTGGAGTGGGATATAAATGGTATTCAAAATCAATTTTCTTAAATATGAAAAACGGTTGAACAATCAAATTGTTCTTATAAATGCCCAAAGATACAAAATGTAATTTATGTTTTTTTGAGACGAGTGTCGCATCTTTGCAGTATGAATGAAGTGAAAATACATCAGCAGGAAATGATTTGTGCCCTAGCCACTGCTACGGGAGTAGGAGCTATTGCGGTGGTAAGATTGTCTGGAGAGGGATCCATTGCACTTACTAATCGGTTTTTCAAGGGATCTGACTTGAACCATGCGGCTTCGCATACCATCCATTTTGGAACAATTCGTGATAATGACCAAATAATAGATGAAGTGCTGGTTTCCGTTTTTAGGACACCAAACTCCTTCACCAAGGAAGACTCTGTTGAAATCAGCTGTCATGGTTCCGACTATATCGTTCGTCAAATTCTTAAATTATTGATAACCAATGGCGCACGTATAGCCAAGCCCGGTGAGTTTACGCAGCGAGCGTTTATGAACGGGCAATTTGACCTCGTACAAGCCGAAGCCGTTGCAGACTTAATAGCAGCGGATTCTGAAGCGAGCCATAAAACGGCCCTTAATCAGTTGCGTGGTGGATTTTCTAAAAAATTGGATTCCTTACGCACCGAACTCATCCATTTTGCTTCCTTAATAGAACTGGAACTCGATTTTGGCGAAGAAGATGTGGAGTTTGCCGAAAGAGATGATCTTAGAAAGCTAATAACGACATTGTTACAAACCGTTACACCATTAATTGACTCTTTTGATTTTGGAAATGCCATCAAGGAAGGTTTTCCAGTAGCTATCATTGGTTCTCCAAATGTTGGAAAATCTACCTTATTGAATGCATTATTAAACGAAGAAAAGGCCATTGTTACAAGCATTGCAGGTACTACTCGCGACGTCATCGAGGATACCATCGTGATGGGCGGGTTGAAATTTCGTTTTATCGATACGGCTGGCATACGTGAAACTACGGATCTTGTGGAGTCTATTGGTATAGAGCGGTCAAAACAGGCGATGGAAAAGGCAGATATCGTGGTCTTTTTATATGATAGCGAGGAAACTTTTCAGGATTTGCAGGTATTAGCAAATGGAATAGGAGATAGTAAAAAGGTACTTTGGGTTAAGAATAAGGTGGATCACCTCACCGCGCGACAGGCCGCCCCTGAGCCCCGAGAAAATCACCTCACCCCCCAGCCCCCTCTCCTGACAGGAGAAAAGGAGGTTGATCGAACTACCTTTACGGAAGGCAATCAGCAGGAGGAGTTCCCCTCTCCTCCAAGGAGAGGGGTTAGGGGTGAGGTTTCTTTCAAACCTCTTTATACTAAAATCCCACCTGAAGTTTTAGAAAATGCAAGAAATCTACGTCAGTCGGAAACCAATGCAGAGGTGTTACTATGGGAAATTCTTCGAAATCGAAGATTTCATAATTTAAAATTTATGCGACAACATCCCCTGGAAGAAGGTTTTGTGATAGATCTTTTTTGTCCAGAATTCCGACTTGGAATTGAACTTGATGGTGATGTACACCTCGAGAAAGAGCAAAGTTTGTTTGATGAACAAAGGACAAAACGACTTAAAGAGCTATATAATATAGACATTATACGGTTTAAAAATGAGGAAGTTTTTGAAGATTTGGAGCGGGTTCTGAACCAAATAGGTGAGTTTGTGGCTAGTTCTGGGTATAATCACCTCACCGTGCGACAGGCCGCCCCTGAGCCCCGAGAAAATCACCTCACCCCCCAGCCCCCTCTC
>CAXBLH010000482.1:0-4350 GCA_963976315.1 uncultured Dyadobacter sp. | reverse complement strand
TTAGTTCATCAAAAATTAAACGATTGTAAATTCTTCTGATTTGGATTTTTTGGTTCTCATGAAGATAGTAGAGTGATTTTCCTTCCTTTATAATCTTGGTATAACAGACCGTTTTAATGCCTAATTTCTTACGCATAATTTCAAAATCTATACGTGTTTTTTGCGTTTCGGGATAAAGTTCCAGTAAAATAACTTCCTCTTTTTTATAATTCCCCAGTATCAATTTTTCAAGTTTTTGAAAATATTCCTCTGAATCTTTGGAATTAAATAGGTATTTGAAATTTTTGGGTATAGGATATTGCTCCTGAAAGCGACTTGAGATTAAATCCTGGTACCCAAACATCGAAGGGAATCCTTGGAGTTCTATTAATTGTGGCTCTAAAATTCCTGATGGGGTTTGACAAACCGCAAAATCAATAGCCAAAAAAGAGGTGTGGCTATTTTCGTTGGGAACATTTTGATCTGCTGGAGTTGCTCTTTCCGTTAATTTAAGAAAGTCTGGATGCTTTATTGAAGTAATTATTTCTTCACACGTTTCTATTAATTTTCTAGTTAATTCTTTTGGAATAAAAACTGGACTTTCCGCAATTCTAAAATCGAGAAAACCCTTATATTCTGCTTCAATACTGGCTATGAATCGCTGATAGGATTTTTCAGAAAATGCCTTGTTGAAACCTTCTCGAGCTATTTTATCCATGATTTGCTAGTTTAGATGATCACTGAATTGAGACGCTATAATTATCTCTAGATTTTAGAAAAGCTTCCATCAAGAAATTAGGGATCATTTTGGCTTCAGTGAGCATTATTTTGTCGGGATCGTTGAGGTGCAAAATCATATCATTGTATTTTTCTGCTCCGTGGTTTTTAATAATATGGTCTTTTTTATCTTCCTTGAGGAAATAATGGAGCATACCATCCGCATCGGCCTCAGGGTGGAATTGAGTGCCGGTAATCTCCTTGGAAAAGCGTATAGCCATCATGGCTCTTTCTAAGCCTACATGAGGGCGTATTTTCTCTAGACATAATAATTTGGCACCAAGTTGATCAAAATAATATTTATTAGGTTGAGTAACCTGAAAATCACGCGAATCTACAATCCAAAATGGGTCTTCTAATCCTACTAATAAGAGGTCTTTTCTGCCAGCTGCTGTTTTATGCACCGGAAAGGTTCCAAATGAAGTTTTTCTTCTTTTACTTACCAAACCGAGTTTCCAATGAATGCAGGCCATTTGAAAAGAATGACAGATTAGAAAGAGATACTTTTTGGTTTTTTGAGTTCTGTTGAGGTTAAAATCAACAATCTTATCTAGAAATTTAAAATATTTTCTTTCCCAGGCTACACCAGTAGCGGCTGGATTTCCAGGGCCGCCAGTTGAAATATAAGCATCATAGCTCATGTCTGGAATTTCAAGCAGCTGCCGCACATTGTAAATGGTGTAAGAGCATTCTACTTGTTGGTCAGTACCAAAACTGGTGATCAATTTCTTGATACACCGCATTCCCTCATTGGTTACACCATCATACAGGTCCAAGATGGCTACCTTAAATTTTATATTTTCCCTAATCATTTTCTTACAACCTTGCCCTTTCCTTTTTGGTTCTTATAATTAAAATTCCCTCTTATATTATTCTGAAAATCAACCAATTGAAGGTTTGTGTTATTTTGGGTTTGAATTTTATTCAAGCCTTTTAACTTTATCACGACTTATTTAGTGTTGCCATAGGCTGTCGGCTTTAGATTGTCGAATTCTTCGCAGAAGCGATTTTTGGGCTACTTACTGGACTTGAGCTTTGAGCCATTTTAAGTGTACGTAAAATCAGTTGTGATATGGTTTTTCATTTAATGCCTGTATTCATCCTATGTTAAGGGATGCCAATTTTAGTCTCAGAAACGATATAGTCCACCACCGCCATCATATCATTTGTTTGTTCAAAAACAGCAAGTTGTCTGTCTGCTCCAGTACCCATCTTTAGAATTTGGTGAATATAATCTACTTCTTTTCTACTGCCAAGTTCCTCTACGGAATCGTCTATAAACTCTAATAATTCTTCGGCCAGAATAGCATATTCCACTTCTTGTTGCTTACCAAAATCAATAAGCTTCCCCTGAATGCCATAGCGGGCTGCTCGCCATTTGTTTTCATTAATAAGCATTCTATGGTAGGGCCTGAAACTCAAATTCTTCCGATGCAATTTATGAACTTTTGCAACGAGAGCCTGCATTATGGCTGCAAGACAAATGGTTTCGTCTGTCCGCATAGGTACATCGCACATCCTAAACTCGATGGTATTAAAAAAAGGATGCAAACGAATATCCCACCAGATTTTCTTGCCATTATCAATACACCTTGTTTTGATCAACAAGTTGACATATTCATCATATTCCGCGGCACTTGCAAAATAGTCTGGGATTCCTGTTCTGGGAAATTTATCAAATACCTTAGATCTATAAGACTTGAAACCCGTATTTCTTCCACACCAGAAAGGAGAATTGGTGGACAGCGCATATATATGTGGCAGGAAATACCTTACCGCATTCATGATTTCAATACCTTCATTTCGATCTTCTATGCCTACATGGACATGTAAACCAAAAATGAGGTTACCCCGCGCAACATCTCGCATTTCATCAATAATTTCGTCATAACGAGGGTCAGGAGTAATGAGCTGGTCTACCCAGTCTGCAAAAGGATGTGTTCCCGCAGCGGCAACGTGTAAATTTTGTTGCGCGGCCAAATCTAAAATCATTTTTCTCAAATAGGTTACTTCTTCTCTTGCTTCTTGAATATTGTAACAAATGTTGGTACCTACCTCCACCACGGCCTGATGCATTTCTGCTTTCACCCTTTCTTTTAGTGTAATCTTGCCGTCTTCTACGAGTTTCGACATGTGTGAACGAAGATTTCTAGTTACAGGGTCTATGGTTTGAAATTCTTCTTCAATTCCAAGTGTATAGGTGTTCATGAATGCGCTTTATGGTAGGTGGTGAAATTTCAAACTATTCTTTCTTAGTCGAGGGTTTTGCTGTTGCGCTAGGTCTTTTTTTCGTTGGAACCGGTGTCGGGTTTTCCTGTGTGGTAGTAGTAATTGGCTTTTTGGGATTAGCTTTTCTTTTAGCCGTTTCTTTTTTTACTACTTCAGTCTCTGTTTTTGGACTGGTTGGTAAACTGGCTACCACAGCGGTATCTACAATAGCGTTTCGCATAAATGTACCCCATGTTAAATTTGTTTGGCCCGCAATATGCTTTTGCGCACGTTCAATGGCCATATTTGCGGCAGCTTCAACGACCCACTCAAAATTATCTGGACCTACGGAGTAAATGTCTGCATCGGGTGCAGGATTGCAAAAATCAATAGCGATGGGAATGCCATCTCTTACGGCAAACTCCACGGTATTAAAGTCGTAGCCTAGTGCTATGTTTAACTTTAAAACATAATCTTTTATGGTGCTTAAAAGTTTTTCTCCCGCTTCTCCAGTGGCCTTTATTTCAGTGGCATAACGTAAATGAAATGGGTTTCTAGGTTCATAAGGCATGATTAAAACATCCTTTTGGCCTATGCAGTAACATCTAAAATAGTCTTCGAACTCGATCTCCTCTTGAAGCAACATGACCAATTGTCCCGTTTCTTGATGTTTATTCCAAAGATCCTGTGCGTTTACAACCTTGTAGACACTCTTCCATCCCCCACCATCATGGGGTTTCATATAAGCAGGAAAGCCTACATATTGGAAAATTTCTTCCCAGGCCATAGGAAATGCTAGGTTTCTAAACGAAGTTTCGCTCGTATCGGTTGGTCTTTCCTTGGAGGGTAAAAGTGCCGTTTTTGGAACGGGAACACCAATCTGCTCCGCCAAACAATTGTTAAAAAACTTTTCATCAGAACTCCACCAGAAGGGATTGTTGATAACTGCCGTACCACATAGCGCTGCATTTTTCAAAAATGCACGATAAAATGGAACATCTTGAGAGATTCTATCAATGATAACCGCATATTCCGTGGGGTCCGCCTGAATTACCTTTTCAATTTTAACAGCTTCTGCAATGATTCCTTCGATATTTTTACTATTGATCCGCTCCACAAAGGCATTTGGGAAGGTGTTTTCCATGCCATATAGAATTCCAATTTTTTTCATATTTTATAAGTCTGTTAAAGGTGAATTTAAAATAATCGGCCTAAATAATCCGGAAACATTTTGTTCCATAAAGGCCAGTCGTGTTTTTCTTGACCTCGCAAATCCAGCCAGTGTTCAACACCACGTGTGTTTAGTATTTTAGACAGCTGCAAATTGCTGTCCAAGCAAATATCCCATTCGGAGGTACCTAATACAATTTTCATGTGTCCAAAACG
>CAXBLH010000481.1:0-4376 GCA_963976315.1 uncultured Dyadobacter sp. | reverse complement strand
AATTTGGGGTGGATTTCAGTAAGCATAATGGAAATGTTTGATTAAATGAGATTTAGTTTACTATTTTAGAACAGTCCTTAATGTCCACTTTTTGCATTTTATCCTGATAGGTTTAGTGTACTAATGGGCTTCTATAGATTAGGTTCTTTCTGAATAGGGTTTTTTGTCGGTACTGTCGGATAAGTTCAAACTGAAAAAGTAGCCTTACTAAAATCATTTCTTTTAAAGTATATTACTCAGATAAGTTTTTGGTAAGAGCTTAATTTTCGATTCCAATATAAAATATACGCAGTACCAATTACGGTTGGCATCATCCACACCAACAGGGTACTAATATTTAGACCTGCCACCAAAAAAGCCGTGAAGGAGGCAATGAGCGCACCTATCATTCTGGCTAAATGGCTTTTTAACCAGGCATTATTGTTGTTTCGGAAATTTTTAAAAGTTCTAAAGTCGCTGGTGGTTAGTAAAAGTCCAAAAGCACCAAAGAAAACATATAACAAGGAATTTTGTATATGCTGAATCCAGCCAAATGTGCCCAAAACTACCATTGTTAGGGATGCTATTAGCATAGAGCCTGATATTGTTTTATCGATGAAGTTAGCCCGGGTTTTGGCGGTGTTTTTAAAAGTCAAAGCCCGATTTCCTGCCAAAACCATATAGATGGTAAAAACACCGATGAGGAATAAAAAAGTGTTTTCGTGTTGTGGCATACTGGCAATAATCAGTGATAATAAAGAGCTAATCAGCATGGACAATGAAAATAACTTTCCTGCTTTTTTGTGATTTACTCCTCCCTTTTTTAGCACCATACTAATGGTTCCGGATATCAAACCAAGTCCACCAAAAAATGCGTGGATATAAATGAGAATTTGAATTATTTGCTGCATATAATGAGGGTGGAATTAAAATTTTATGGAGGATAGGTGGTTGGTTAAATAGAAATTTAAATCAAACGTACCAAGATATAATTTAAAACTGAAAATACTTATTTTTTCTCCAACTAATCAAGTTTACCTAAGATATGATGTTTTTTTGCGGAACCTTATACCTATTTATGAATATGCCTTACCTTTGCGCTTCAAAATTAAAACCACAAATTTTTAAGCATGAAGTCGGACTTTATAGAGGAACTAAGATGGCGGGGAATGTTGCAAGACATGATGCCCGGAACGGAGGAACAACTACAAAAAGAAATGACTTCGGGTTATATAGGTTTTGATCCTACGGCCGATTCGTTACATATCGGAAATTTGGCTACGGTAATGCTTTTGGTTCATTTCCAACGTGCGGGTCATAAGCCTTTTGCATTGGTGGGAGGTGCAACGGGTATGATAGGAGACCCCTCTTTTAAAGCTTCGGAACGCTCGTTTTTGGATGAGGATACTTTGAAGCTAAATCAGGCAGGTATCAAAAAACAATTGGAACAGTTTCTGGACTTTGACTGTGGGGAACATTCGGCCGAAATGGTCAATAACTACGATTGGTTTAAGGAAATTGGTTTCTTGCAGTTTCTACGTGAAGCAGGAAAGTATTTGAGCGTAAATTATATGATGTCGAAAGACTCAGTGAAAAAGCGTTTAGAAACAGGTATTTCCTTTACTGAATTTTCATACCAGTTATTACAGGGGTACGATTTCTATCATTTATACAAACATAAAGGCGTTCGTTTGCAAATGGGCGGATCGGATCAGTGGGGGAATATCACTACCGGAACCGAAATCATCAGAAGAAAAGAAGGCGATGAGGAAGGTTACTTTAAGGCCTATGCCCTTACTACTCCATTAATTACTAAATCGGATGGCAGTAAATTTGGGAAAAGCGAAGGTGGAAATGTTTGGCTGGATCCAAATCGCACTTCCCCTTATGAATTCTACCAATTTTGGTTGTCGCAAAGTGATGCTGACACGCCACGCTACATCAAGGTGTTTTCATTGAAGTCAAAGCAGGAAATTGAAGCACTGGAAGCGGCGCATGAAAAGGAGCCTCATTTACGGACCTTGCAAAAAGCGCTTGCAGAGGAATTGACGATACGTATTCATTCTGAGAAGGCGTATAAAATGGTTTTAAAAGCTACGGAAGTGCTGTTTGGCAAGGCTACCTTGGCAACGTTGCAAAGCATAGAGGTAGATGAATTCGAAACAATTTTCAGTGGTGTACCACAAACCTTGATTAGCAAAGCAGATTGGGATAGTGCGACTAATATTTTAGATTTGATATCGGTGGGTACTAACAATGAAATTTATGGTTCAAAAGGCGAAGCCCGTCGCGCCATTCAACAGAATGCAGTCAGCGTGAATAAGGTCAAAATTAACAACCCAGATTCAGCTTTATCTGAATTCGAATTGCTTCAAAACCGTTTTATCCTGATTTCAAAAGGAAAGAAAAACCATTTAATTGTAGTGGAATAGAGTAGCGACTTTTGCGGTAAGTTATTAGGTTGTTTTTGCAGTATAATCAAAACACTGGCCCTTCCATGCATTTGGAGGAACCTGTGTTTTGATTTTTGGTATTATACCTTATCACGAGTTGATTAATAAAGAACCAGTTTTCGGTTGTCAAATTCTTCCAAAAAAGATTTTCTAGCCGACTGTGAGTTCCCATTTTTTTTGATCACAAAAGTCTACCTACCAAACCATTCGTAACCAGACCAATTGAATGATTTTTATATTCAATTCTTTAAAAAAAAAACGTTAGTCGTGGTGCGACTGCGCAGCAGTCGAGGAAATACGTATTTAGTGATTCGCTATAACCGTTTGATGCCGATGGCATTCTTTTCAAACACTTCTTTCAATCGGAATAATTTCAAATTGCCATCAAATTCCATTGCCACGTTATTCCAGCGGGATAATATGTTAATAGAAAAAATTACAATCAATGCCTCACGATGCCGTAGGTATCGAACAGCAGCATCGATTTAATTTTTGATAAAAAAAAGATTTTCGAGCCTATTGTGGGTTTCCGTTTTTTGAGTACAAAAGTCGACTAATAAACCAGTCGTGATAAGGTCAATTAAATCAAATATTCAGGAACCCAAAATCCTATTACCCTATTTTCTAATACCTAATACCTAATACCTAATACCTAATACCTAATACCTAAATCTTCCCTGAAAAGCTATTTAATACCGGTGCCGCGGTGGGGTTGTATTGGTAGGTGGTCCAAGTATCATCTTCAAAAATTTCGATTACCCGGTAGCCTTTGTAGCTAGTTCCCCAGCTGCCCCCAAAGTGTCCATCAAAGAAAAATGGCTTTTTACCTAGCATTTTACCACTGTCCTCATTATGGTCGTGGCCATGGAAAATGGCTTTTACATTGGGTGTATTTTCAAAGAGATCCGTTACTTCCTTACAGATAATGCCGTGGGTGGTCCATTTTACCGGTGTAATATGTAGGAAAACAAAAATTCCTTTTTTGTCGGCATATTTGTTGATTTCGTTTTTCATCCAGACTGGATCTGGGCATAGATATTCCCCTTTTTCGTTGGAGGTATCTCCAAGGATAAAAGCATAGTCGCCTTTTACGAAGCTATGGTTCGTAGGATAGCCCCAAGTACTTTCCCAAACGTCCACCGCCACTTTGTCGTGGTTTCCTCTGGTTACATAATAAGGTACATGTAACTTAGACAACGTGGTCTTTAAATCATAAAAAAGGGTAGGGTCGTCATGTACCAAATCCCCATTAAAAATCGTAAAATCAACCCCTTTCTGTAATTTTTCACGATTAATCCAGCCTATAAGATCTTCATGGTACTTTTGAAATTCAGTATTGGGTTGTCCATAATGGCCATCGGATGCTACAATAACACGAAGGGTGTTTTTTGCAGTCCTAGGGTTAGCATTAGGAACAAAAGGCACCAAAGTAAGTCCAGATAAAGCTGGTATCGATTTTAGAAAAGTTCTTCTTTTGAATGTCATGTTATAGGAATTAGGTGTTATTAAGCTCCTTATTAGTACTAATAAAAATAGCTTTTAAAGAAAGTAGTACTCAAAAATAGCCATTAACCATCAATATTTTCCCTAATCTTGTACTGAATTTTTGAATTGATAAAAGATACATAACATGGATCGGCTCATATTACAAAAAGCCGCAGCATATTGCGCATATCAGGAACGCACACATTCAGAAGTAAGAGAAAGGCTCCAAAAATGGTCGGTGTGGGGCGAAGAAGCCGACGAGATTATTGCAGAACTTATTTCGCAAAATTACTTAAATGAGGAGCGCTTTGCCAAAACATTTTCGGGGGGGAAGTTTCGCTTAAAGCACTGGGGTAAGCGCAAAATCAGTATGGAATTACAGCGCAAAGGGGTAAGTGCATACAGTATTGAGCAGGGTATGAATGAAATTGATGATCAAGTATATATGGAGGGGCTAAA
>CAXBLH010000480.1:0-4394 GCA_963976315.1 uncultured Dyadobacter sp. | reverse complement strand
TTAATAATCTCTGTTTGTGTTTCAAAAGAATGAGTATTCTCAAGTAACTTTAGCATTCCAGAAAAACCATAATCGTAATTTTTTAGATTATGAGTAATAATATTGGCAAAATTCTTTAAGCGTTTGTTCTGGTCAAGAATTATCTTATTTGATTTTACTAACTCCTTTTCTAACGTTTTAGTTGGGGTAATATCTGTCACATGAACAAAAATTCCTTTAACAATTCCATTTTCAATGTCTGGAAAATAATTAACAAATGAATTTCTTACTTCTCCAGTTGGTAAGGTTATTTCACGCTCGAAAGATTGATTATGGCCTTCATAAGCTTGAAGAATGTATGGTAAATTCAGCTCGTAGACTGGACCAATTAACTCTTTCATCGTCATTTTGTCGACAATTTCATCCTGAGATTTTCCAAACCAAACCATATAAGCCGCATTGGCAAAACGGCAAACCATGTCACAATCCCAATAGGTTAGAGCTGCAGATATTCTGTCAGCCACTAAGAGACCTAATGAATCAATACTATTTTCAGACGCTAATTTCATAAGGAAGGTTTTACAGTAGTGCTACTAAATAAATTATTACGCAATTATAATATAATAGTTTGGTTTACAATTATATTAAAAAATAACAAATAACTTTAATTATTATTATGTTTTAATATAGTATTATGTTTACTAAAAGGGCTAAACCTTGGTGCTTCTGAATACAAATATTCGATCGAATTATTATTCGCCCTAAAAAAGTAATTAATTTAGCTCTTTACTGATAAGTACCAGTCATAGGCGTTTTCACAAAAGACTATTCAAGTTTTGTGAAAGTGGCTACTCGAAATTTGTTTTTAAAAACCATAAACCAAAAGACCATGAGAAGATATTGCATGACCCTAGACTTGAAAGACGATCCAGAATTGATTACGAAATACAAATGGTACCATTCACCCGAAAATCTAAGGCCAGAAATTATGGCGAGTATCAGGGAAGCAGGCGTTGAAGTAATGGATATTTATTTGTTTGGAAATAGGATGTTCATGATAATGGACGTGAATGATTCCTTCTCGTTCGAGCGAATGAATGAAATTAATCAAAAACCTAAATCAGTAGAATGGGAAAATTTAATGTGGGGCTTTCAGCAGGCAGTTCCCGGTGCAAAACCAGGGGAGAAATGGGTGCTTATGGAACAAGTTTTTGAATTACCTAAGCAATAAATCGTTGTCCACTAAGGTCTATTCGGGTAGGATTATGCGGAAGTGTTCAAGCCGAATAGATACTTCATCACCCAATTTGATTCCCATCTAAAAACTTTTTGAGAAAATATTCTAGAATTTCACAGAATTACGACGGAGTATGATTTGTCATTTTTGCGATTAAAATACTTTATTACGTGTGATATTATTAGAAGAATTTTGGTCTGAAAAATAAGCTATCAACAATTCTATCATTAAAATTTAAACAGACTCTTAGGATTCGGCAATCTGGTAATACCCCTCATTTTAATAATTTTGATCGCAACTAGCCCCACCAGCTAGCAATACAAAACCAGTCTCTGATAGATTCTTTTTCAACTTGTTAATTTTGATGGTGATAAATAATAAGATTTTAGTGGTTAGTTTTTTAACAGGTGTTACTTACTAGTAGGAATATTGTGATCCTCCCATTTTGAACCGTCTACTTGTCAATTACCCTTGAAATACATGGATGATAATGATCTAATAAGTCAGTTGAGGTTAGGCGACGAAAGTGCTTTTGATATTTTATTCAATAAATATTATAAGTTTCTTTTGGCTACGGCTTATGCCTTATTGAAAAATGAAGAGGAAGCCAAAGATGTGGTTCAGAGTTTTTTTATTGACATATGGGAAAAGGGAACTTTCTATACTTTAGAAGGGGAAGTTAAAAGTTATTTTTACCGATCCATCAATAACCGGAGTCTTAATCTCCTGAGAAAGAAAGCAATTGAAAGAGAAAGAGCAACCCAGTTGATGGAAGTGGGCCAGCATGAAATAGAGGAGTTGGAAAGTTTGGAACCAAAGTATAGGCTAATAGAATATGCCATGGCAGAAATGTCATTACAAAAAAGGCAGGCCGTGAATTTGGTGTATTTGGAACAAAAAAAATATGCGGAGGCTGCGGCGGTTATGGGTATTAGTATCAATTCCTTCAAAACCCATCTTAAAAGTGCAATGAAAACGTTAAGAACTAAGTTAGCGCGTGTTTAATATACTGTTTATTATAATTGATTTATGCAAATGGAAGCCGATCCCACTTATATTCGACAGTTATTCTTTGAGAAATTGAGTGGTTTACTCAGTTTGGATGAGGAACGCAAACTGGCTGATTTATTAGCAAATAGTACCAAAGCCCGTGAAATCTGGAAACAATTGGAACTGGAGAATGAGGTACTAGCTATTGAAAAAGTACTGGACCATACAAACTTGGATGCTGCGTTGGCCAACACCAAACTGGGGCGTCCTTTCTGGTACAAGACTCCTATTTTAGGTCTTAAAAGTTGGGCGGTGGCAGCAACAGTAGCTTTGGTCCTTGGTACTGCTTATATTTTCTTAGGAAATAATAAGAAACAGAACCAAACACCAATTTTAGCGCAAGCTGCAAACATCAGGTTAATTCTGAGTGATGGCGATACCTTGGGGATAGATCCTGAACAAACGCAAAAATTTTCGATCGGTAATCTTGGGATATTTAGTAAGGGGGGCGCCTTGTCTTTTAAAGGTTCGCTTACGGACGAATCGGATGCAAATTTAAATACCCTTATTGTTCCTGTCAAAGAAACTTACGAACTGTTATTATCCGATGGTACCAAGGTCTCTTTGAATAGTGATTCTAAACTCCGATTTCCTTTTAATTTTAATAAATCTCAGCGAGAAGTGTACCTTGAAGGAGAGGCATTTTTTGAGGTAGCCAAAAATAAAGAACAACCCTTTGTGGTTCATACCGCCAGCAATGACATCACCGTGACGGGAACCCGATTTAATGTCCATGCTTATGGTCATGGAAAAGTAAAAACTTCTTTAATTGAAGGTGGCGTGGATATTACTGACACTAACCAAGAAAAGGTAGTACTTAAACCCGGAATGTCTGCGGAGTATCAAAAGGATCTCGGATTTCAAACCAAGCCTTTTAATAACACCGATGTAACTTCCTGGCGTGAGGGCGTCTATTATTTTAACAACCAGCCTTTATTAGGGTTACAGGATGTGATAGCACGGTGGTATGGCTTGGATCTTCAA
This sequence comes from uncultured Dyadobacter sp., assembly GCA_963976315.1. Classification (GTDB taxonomy): domain Bacteria; phylum Bacteroidota; class Bacteroidia; order Cytophagales; family Spirosomataceae; genus Dyadobacter. The sequence goes on along the minus strand of CAXBLH010000480.1, from coordinate 1,144 downwards.
TTTGAAAGTAATGCCATTGCTCATTTTAAAGTTACCGGACTTTTGGAAAAAGGGCAGATTGAAGACTTCCTGAAAGACTTAAATACAACGTCTGGGCTCCAATATAGTATTCGTAATAATGAATTGATTATCTTCTAGTTAGCTATTGTGTGGGTTGGTTTGTTTAAGAAAAAGTTAAAATTTTAAGAAAATAATCACATCCAGTCTTCACCCGATTTTCTTTCTCAAGTGTAGTAGTTTTAGAATAAAAACTATAACTATATCTTAACATGTTGCAACACCTATTCTTAAAAAGGCAGACCTTTCGATGCACCTCATGGCTTTTTCGATTCGTTTTTATCTTGTTGTGCTTATTTAATTTTTCTTTTGCCCAAGCCTTGCCAGCCGATCAAAAGGTAAGTATCAAGTCCCAAAAAATTAGTCTGCAGAGTGTCTTTTCAACAATCAAAAAACAAACCGGGTTAACCGTTTTTTATAGCAATTCCTTGCTGAACGAATCCGAAACAATAAGTATTGATTTTAAGAATGAAGATTTAACCAAAATACTGGACTTTATATTGAAAGATAGAAATATCCAGTACGAAATTAGAAGAAATAAGGTAATAGTATTATCGGAGAAACGGGAAGTGGTGAAACCTGAAAATACACTACCTGTAAAAATTGAAGCTCAAAACAGAGATGTAAAAGGGGTAGTACAAGATGAAAAAGGAGAACCTTTACCCGGGGTTAGCATATTGGTAAAGGGCACTCAAAATGGTACCATTACCGATGTGGATGGGAAGTTTTTCCTTTCAATCCCAGAGCAGTCCGCTGAAATTATTGTCGTGAGTTATATTGGTTACCTTAAAAAGGAAATCAATATAACCAATATTTCTGATTTGAAAATAGCGCTGGAACCTGAAGATAGGGCTTTATCTGAAGTGGTGGTAATAGGATATGGAAGTGTTCGGAAATCCGATTTGACTGGTGCTGTGAGTACTGTAAAGGGAGAAACATTGCAGGAAAGACCAGCCGCTTCCTTAAATCAGGCCTTGTCGGGCAGAATGCCGGGTGTGAATGTTTCGGTGAATTCAGGCCGTCCGGGTGGTAGGGCCAATATTCGTATTCGAGGTAATACCTCTGTGAGCGTATCAAACAATCCGTT
>CAXBLH010000479.1:0-4407 GCA_963976315.1 uncultured Dyadobacter sp. | reverse complement strand
GGGTGTTTGTCGTCGTCGCCAATTGCTTAGCTATTTTGGGGAGTATTTTGAAAAGGACTGTGGGTTTTGTGATAACTGCCAAAAAACAACAGAGAAACTTAAAGTACAGAAGGAGGTAGAGTTGGTTTTGTCGGCAGTTCAGCAAACGGAAGAACGCTTTGCTGCTGTTCATATAGCAGACTTGCTGACTTCGACCGATAACCAGTATGTAAAGAGTTATGAGCACGACAAGCTTGATGTTTTTGGTAAGGGGCTAGAAATTAATGATTCACATAGCTATTGGATTTCCATTATACGGCAATTAGTGATCTTTAACTACCTTGAAAAGGATGTCGAGAATTATGGCATCATGAAGATGAGTACCAAAGGGAAGGAATACCTAATAGATCCGTATCCCATCACGTTGCATAAAGACCATAATTTCGACGAAGAAGAAGTTAAACCAGAAGACGATGATAAGGATATGGCAGGTGGGAACGCACATGCCTATGACGAAGCCTTACTGGGAATGCTCAAAGCGCTTCGTAAAAAAGTAGCCAAAGAGAAAAACCTCCCCCCTTACGTAATCTTCCAGGATCCGTCCATGGAGGAAATGGCGACTACTTATCCAACCACCCAGCAGGAAATGGCGCAGATCAATGGCGTGGGGATGGGGAAAGTTCAAAAGTTCGGTCGGCAATTTATTGATCTTATTAAACGTTACGTTGACGAAAATGAAATAGAAACAGCACAAGACGTTGTTATAAAGTCGACCGTTAATAAGTCCAAAATAAAAATATATATAATCCAGCAGGTAGACCGTAAAATAAGTTTAGATGAAATAGCTGAATCCAAAAACCTAAGTTTGGCAGAAATAATAGAAGAAATTGAGCATATTTGTTATTCTGGTACCAAACTTAATCTGGATTACTACATTAATCAAGTGGTTGATAGAGAACGCCAGCAGGATATTTTCGAGTATTTCATGACTTCGGAAACGGATAATATTGCAGCGGCCACCAACGAGTTTTCCGATGACGAAGTCAGTGAAGAAGAGTTAAGGCTTATGCGCATCAAATTTTTATCAGAATTAGCTAACTAAACATTCAATAAAATTTGGACTGTTGAAACCCTTCTAACAGTCTTAGTTTTTACCCAACATATGAATATACTTATTTTAGGTTCAGGAGGACGAGAGCACGCTTTTGCTTGGAAAATTTCTCAAAGCCCTATTTGTGACAATTTATTTGTAGCTCCTGGCAATGCCGGCACAGCGTTAATCGCCACTAACCTTCCTATTGGATACAACAATTTTGAAGAAATAGGAAAAGCAGTAATAGAAAATAAAATTGATTTGGTAATTGTAGGCCCGGAAGAGCCTTTGGTAAATGGTATTGTAGATTATTTTGAAAATGATGCTGCGTTAAGTAGCGTAAAAATTATTGGTCCCAACCAAGCAGGAGCACAATTGGAAGGTAGTAAAGACTTTTCCAAAAACTTTATGCAAAAGTATGCGATTCCCACTGCAGCCTACCGGACGTTTACAGCGGATACACTTTATGAAGGTATTGAATACCTAGAAAACCATCCACTACCCATTGTTTTAAAGGCGGATGGACTAGCAGCGGGAAAGGGCGTTATTATAGCTGAAAAGAATCAAGAGGCCATTGACGCTTTCCAAGAAATGCTGATCGCTAAAAAATTTGGAGATGCAGGAAGTAAGGTGGTTGTTGAGCAATTTTTAAAAGGAATTGAGCTATCTGTATTTGTACTTACCGATGGTGAAAATTATAAAATATTACCCGAAGCCAAAGACTATAAAAGAATTGGCGAAGAAGATACCGGTTTAAATACAGGTGGCATGGGAGCTGTTTCGCCAGTAGCCTTTGCGGATGCCAATTTCTTGAAAAAGGTAGAGGAAAAGGTCGTTAAGCCAACACTTAATGGACTTAAAAGTGAGGGTATTAAATATGTAGGGTTCATTTTTATTGGACTGATGAATGTAAAAGGGGAACCTTTCGTTATTGAGTACAACGTGCGTATGGGAGATCCTGAGACAGAAGTGGTGTTGCCACGAATTCAGTCGGATTTTGCAATGCTCATGGCAGCAACTGCAAAAGGAACCCTTAATGATTTTGATTTAATTATCTCTCCGCAAGTAGCTGTAACCACAGTGCTTGTTTCGGGTGGTTACCCCGGAGATTATGAAAAAGGAAAGATAATAACTGGTAGCCAAAATGTGGATGATGTGTATTTATATCACGCAGGTACTACATTTAATGGAAATACCGAAGTCGTAACAAATGGAGGGCGGGTAATGGCTCTAACTGGTGTTGCCAACTCTCTGGAAAATGCCGTCCATAAATCACAACGTGCCGCTAATTTGGTGCAATTTGAAGGGAAGTATTTTCGTCATGACATCGGTATGGATTTAATACGTTATAACGATTGATGAAGAGGACAAAAATATGGGATGTGGATCATGTTCTTCCGGTGGGTGTGGCACCAATGGTGTTGCCGTTTCCGGATGTGGTAGTAATGGAACCTGTGGAACAGGTGGATGTAATAAAATGAATGTTTTTGACTGGCTGAGTCACATGGATGTCCCGGTAAGTCAAAAATTCGATATAATAGAAGTTAAATTTAAAGGAGGAAGAAAGGAATATTTTAGGAATATTAATCAGCTTGAATTTATAACCGGCGACTTTGTGGTTTGTGAAATGCCCTCAGGGCAGCATATAGGCTCCATTTCGCTCCAAGGTGAATTGGTAAGGTTACAAATGAAACGTAAAAATGTTGAGATTAATGACGACCTACGCGTAATATATCGTGTAGCCAACGAAAAGGATCTTGACAAACATACGCAGGCAATGGCCCGAGAAATGCCCACCTTGTACCGAACCCGTGAGATTATTAGGGAATTGAAGCTTAATATGAAACTGTCGGACGTGGAATACCAGTCCGATAATTCTAAGACTACCTTTTACTATTCCTCTGAGGAGCGGGTTGATTTCAGGGAACTGATTAAACTTTTGGCTTCGGAATTTAAGGTTCGCATTGAAATGCGTCAAATCAGTTTACGGCAAGAGGCATCTCGCTTGGGCGGTTTGGGATCATGTGGACGTGAGCTTTGCTGCTCTACTTGGCTAACAGACTTTAAGAATATATCAACTTCTGCGGCACGTTATCAAAATCTATCATTGAACCCTGCAAAACTGTCTGGACAATGTGGTCGGTTAAAATGCTGTCTGAATTATGAGCTTGAAACTTATATTGATGCATTAAAAGATATTCCAAGTATTGATTCGCCCCTAAAAACCAAAAAGGGGACAGCTACTTTACAAAAGACCGACATATTTAAAAAAATCATGTGGTTTGGTTTCGATAAGGAAACAAACTGGTACCCGGTAGCCATTGATAAAGTACTTGAAATAATTGAGCTCAATAAGCAAAATATAATTCCAGAATCACTTGAAATATTAACGGTACCAGATGAAAAAGAGCTGCTACGAGGTTCACAAAAACTGAACAGCGACTTGGAAAATCTTGACAAGAAATACAGCAGTGACCAAAAAAAGAAAAAGAAGCGAAAAAGTAGGTCGGGCAGGCAACGTAGTGGTAATAAGCCGCCACAAAATACAGCTCCTGCTACCCCTAAAAAGAATTAATACCAACGGCTCACCTCTGCAAGTGAGCCGTTTTTGTATTCCGTAAACCCAAATCGTTATGAAATTACAAGTTGAAAAATTATATCAAATCAGTAAGCAGCCCTCCAGAAAAATAATTGGATTGATGTCGGGTACCTCTTTAGACGGGCTGGATATTGCCTGTTGCGAGCTAACAGGAAGCGGTGCTGAAACAAAACTGGACGTACAACATTTTAAAACAGTTCCTTATTCAGAGGAGTTAAAAAAACATATACGTTCGATTTTTGCAAAACGACAAATCGACTTTCAAACGCTTTGTTTGTTAAACCCACATATTGGTAAACTGCATGGACAAATCGTAAACCAATGTTTGGCGGAATGGAATCTCCAAGCAGACGAAGTTGACCTCATCGCCAGTCATGGACAGACCGTGTTTCATGCCCCCAAAAAACAGCATCAGCTCGAAGCCTTTGAGAACGCCACACTGCAAATAGGGGATGGGGATCATTTGGCAGTAACCACCGGCATCATTACGATCAGTGATTTCCGCCAGAAAAATATTGCGGGTGGTGGCGAAGGAGCACCGCTAGCTGTATACGGAGATTATTATCTTTTTTCCAAAAAAGGAGAAAATAGGATTTTACTAAACATTGGCGGAATCGCTAATTTTACACTCCTTCCAGCCAACCTCCAAGTTGACGATATATTCACCACCGATACAGGACCCGGAAATACGCTGATAGACGCCTACATGCGCCGACTTTTCAGAAAGCCTTATGAT
>CAXBLH010000478.1:0-4428 GCA_963976315.1 uncultured Dyadobacter sp. | reverse complement strand
AGGCATACGTAGTGGATCCTTTTTTAGTAAATGCCCACTTACCCTGGCGGTAGGGTGCTACGGTTTTTGTTTCGTAAATTCCTTCTCCATTCACATCCATCCACTTGCCAATTTCAGCCAACCTGTCATATGCTTCGTCGTGCCATTCACCGTCTGGTCCTGGGGCAACGTTTAATAGCAGGTTTCCACCTTTTGCCACAATTTCTATTAAAGTGTGTATCAGTTTGTAAGAAGACTTGAAGTTCTCTTTGGGAATGTAGGACCAAGAGTTGCCCATCGTCATGCACGATTCCCATGGGATATCCATGTGGTGTTCTGGTACTTGTTGTTCGGGAGTAACATAGTTTTCAAATTCACCCGTTACGGTCCTGTCGACTACCAGTAACCCAGGTTGTTTTTCACGACCCATTTTTGCGATGCGTGCCATATCAATATCTTGGTCGTAAGGAATAGTCTTTTGCCAGCTAATATTGGGGTCGATAGAGCTAAATGGACGAATCCAGCCACCGTCGAGCCAAAGAATATCCACCGAGCCGTAATCGGTCATCAGTTCCTGAATCTGATTGAAAGTGAAATCCTTGAACTTTTGCCACATTTCTGGGTATTTCTTAGGATCGTAACTCACATTTCTGTCTTTTGGAGGAAAATAGGGCCACCAATAGGAATCTGTATGCCAGTCGGGTTTTGAAAAATAGGTACCCGTCATAAACCCTTCGTTACGAAAAGCTGCCAAAATTTCTTTCGTCACATTGCTCCGGGGATTTTTGCCAAACGGTGTATTCGTGATTTTATAGTCCGTATATTTTGAGTCAAACATCGCAAATCCATCATGGTGTTTCGTCGTGAAGACCACATATTTCATACCTGCTTTTTTAGCGGCGGTAGCCCATTTTTCAGGATTGAATTTTGTTGGGTTGAACACATTGATGATGTCCTCATAAGCGGTTTTGTATTCATACCAATTATGTGAATGCGGGCCGCGTCTCTTACACCAGTCCTCATCTTCTGGACATAGGGACCAAGATTCTACGATTCCCCACTGGCTATAAGTTCCCCAATGCATCATTAATCCGAATTTTACATCCTGCCATTTTGCCAATTTGGCCTTTACTAACGGGTCTGTTGGAGCAATATATTTGGAATGGTCTTGTTCGCTATGCTGCTGTGCAAAAACCGTACTCACACCAAATAAAAAGAAAATTATATAAGCAATTCGTTTCATTGAGTCTTTTGTAATGGAAATTATTAAATAATATGTGCAAAATTGGATATTAAGCGAAATGGCTTTTGGCTTTAATTACTACCCCTTTTCCTCCTTTTTCTGTAACAGTATAGTTAAAGCCTTTTTGGACGGAATAGGCACCTACCTCCCCATTTTTATTAATGGCAATAAACCCAACCTGAAAAGTTTTGGCACGTTCTGGATTTGGCTTTATAATTCTTTCTACTGCTTTTTTACAGGCTTCTTCCGGGGATAGTCCGTTGCGCATAAATTCCACCACCAAGTGCGTGCCACATACGCGAATAACCTCTTCGCCTTGGCCAGAGGAAGTAGCAGCACCTACTTCATTGTCGACAAACAATCCAGCACCGATAATAGGGGAGTCGCCCACACGGCCGCGCATTTTGAAGCCCATACCGCTGGTAGTGCACATTCCAGAAACATCGCCATGGGCATCTAAAGCCAAGGTGCCCATAGTATCATGGTTAAATGAACCGTCCTCCAAGTGAGAAGGTGCAAATGGGCCGTGGCCTTTACCTTTGTTTTGTTCTAATTCAATATTGATTACCGGTTTGTATTCTGCTTTTTTTAACCAGTTTTCATAGGATTTTTTGGCTCCTTCCGAAAGTTCTGCTGATTCAAGTTTGAATCCATTTTCAACTGCAAATTGTTGGGCACCTTCCCCTGCAAGGAATACATGGGGGGTTGTTTCCATTAATTTGCGGGCAACAGAAATAGGATGTTTGATTCTTTCCATAAAAGCAACTGATCCACAATTGGATTTTTCGTCCATAATGGAGGCATCGAGTGTTACATGTCCATCCCGGTCAGGGTTGCCACCTAGTCCAACGCAACAGTTAATATCATTTTCAATGGCAATGGCAGCTTGTTCAACAGCATCAATGGCCTTTCCTCCTTTTTCGAGTATAGGCCATCCAGCTCCATTGGCAATTTGACCGCTATCCCATGTGGATATCATCACCGGTTTTTTAACAACCTTGGTATTAAAAGTTTTGCCAAATTGTATGAATGGTAAGCCAAAGGCAGATAAGCGTAAAAAAGAACGACGTGTTGGTTTCATGTTAGGATAATTTTGGCGTGTTTAATTTTTTAAAGCATTTTCAATTTTAAATACCCACGCCGACTGGCACGGGATGGTAGTAGGAGTGAGTGCAGGCATTTGAACCGATAAGCCTCCCTTGCTAAATTTGCTGGCAACTTCACCTTGGAATCCCAAAAGTGTAACGTTACTGGGTTTGTTTATATTTTTGAGGGTCAACTTCTCTGGCCATTCGGTACAGATCACATACAAGTCCTCTCCTTTTTTGGTAAAGTGAATTTTGTCACTGGCGTTGGCTTCTGCTTTTTGCCAAGCTTCCGAATCGTAAATAGCCTCGCCGTTTATTTGCAGCCATTTTCCAAGGTCGCTCAGTCGCTGCTGCATAATGACCGGAATACGACCGTCGGCAGTCGGTCCGATATTGAGCAAGAAGTTGCCCCCTTTTGAAACAATTTCAACCAAGGTATGAACGAGCTTGTCACTACTCATGTAGTCGGCTAAGTTCTCATTTCGGTTATAGCCGAAGGATTCCCCTATGCCGCGACACTCTTCCCAAGGGTGGCCTGCTGAAATAGTTCCTTGCCCATATTCAGTGGTGTAGAAGCTGCCGTGCCTGCCTTTGGTTTTGTTTCCCCAACGGTCGTTGACTACTATATTGTCGGAAACGGATTTGTTATTATAGAGCCAGGAAAGGAATTCAGTACTGCGCCAGGTTTTATCTGAATGCTCCCATTCGCCGTCGGTCCACAGAATGTCTGGTTTGTAGCTAGTAACCAAATCCTTCATTTGAGGTAGCATGTGGTCGTTGACATAGGCATCCACATCGGACAGATAGGTGGGGTTATACCATTCATACAGGGAATAATAAAAACCCATTTTTAACCCTTTTTCTTTTACTGATTTGGATAAATCTCCAGCCAAATCTCGGTGCGGCCCGGTATCCACAGAATTCCAGTTCCATGACTGCGCACTAGGCCAAAGCGTATAGCCTTCGTGGTGTTTGGAAGTGAGTACTACGTATTTAGCCCCAGAATTTTTAAATATATCTGCCCATTCGTCAGGATTAAAAAGCTCGGCTTTAAACTGACCCGCAAAATCTTGGTACTTGAAATTAGATCCGTATACACGTTTTTGGAAATCAACAAATTCTTGATGGATTTTAAGTTTTGGAGTATTCAGTCGTTGCCAATACCATTCGGAATAGCCGCTGCCAAAACCATCAGCTCCAGATTTTGTAGCCCAAGACGGAACGGAGTAAAGTCCCCAATGGATAAAGATTCCAAATTTGGCATTTTGATACCACGCCGGCGTTGCACGTTTGTCGAGCGATTCCCAATTGGCTTCATATTGAGCCTGGGCCGACAGTGTAACTAGGGAACAAAGGAAAAGCAGGAGAATAAATTTCTTCATGTAAATGAGACAACTTAATTAAATAATGGGTGATCAACCTTAAAAAATACGCAAGCGTTGGTCAATCTGGAAAATCAAAACAAGATCACAAGTTATTAAAAATATTTAATAAGTTTTCTTTCGTATTTAAATTACTTAATTATAGAGGGGCAATGTGCCTATTATTGTTGCCAAATAAATGCGCAATTACTTATTTATCCTGACCCAGCAGTAGCGCATATATTTTAACTTTCATATTTTTTTTATGCAAACCTTCCTCAATTGCTCATTTCTGATTTTTCCTCGGAAAAGCGGATATTAAGGATGGTCAGGTTTGAAGGGTCTAGTTAATAATGAAGTAACATGGTTGTTTTTGGTTGGGTTGGGGTCGGTATCAATACCATAGGTCAAATGTTTTGGATTCATAGATTTAAAAGTTCCAAAAAGCTTATCCCAAAACGAAAAAATGTTACCATAATTCGAGTCCGTATAGGGTTGCATATAATGGTGATGAATATGATGCATATTAGGGGTTACTATTATCCAACTGACTGCTTTGTCCAACCATTTTGGCAATACAATATTGGCATGATTGAATTGAGAGAGTACCACTGATAGGGATTGGTACAGAAATACCAACCAAAGGGGCGCTCCGGTGAGGAATATAGCCATAAATGTAAAAACAAACCGAATAATACTTTCACCAGGGTGGTGGCGATTGGCAGTGGTAGTATCAACCTCCTGGTCCGAGTGATGA
>CAXBLH010000477.1:0-4429 GCA_963976315.1 uncultured Dyadobacter sp. | reverse complement strand
TTTCTATTCCTTTGTATCAAAAATTGGGCTTCGGGTTTGACCGCACGCGTTTTTTTTCTCCTTCCGCTACTTTATTTAGCATTTACTCAAGAGGTGGACTTTGTGCATTATTCGAGTGAACAGGTTCCCTTGTTGCTCGTGGCTATTTGTTTATGGCTTTTATCTGAAATAAGTACTTCAGTGAATATTTCTAATAAACACGCCTTTTTACTTGGGTTTGTAGCGGGGCTAGTACCTTTTGCAAAACTTCAGTTCGTTCCTCCTGCTTTGGTAATTGGAGTTTCTGCTGCATGGTTTTTATGGGTACATTACAAAAAAGAGGGGGCCATCAAACCGTTTCTTTTTTTACTTTTCGGTGCAGTACTTTTTCCAGTAATCGTTACGGTTTGGACCATTTCTTTTCAGGTATTTAACGATTTTGTAGATTTTTACCTCTTAGGGAATGTTATTTATGCCAATGGAAACAACAAATCTCAAATTGATCAGCTCTTCACAATTGTCAACTTAAGCCCGGACTTTAAAGCCTACCTCGCGGTTATTTTTCTAGCGATTGTCGTTTCTTTTGGTTCTTTTTTTGACACCAAGCGAATGGGGCTAGCAGTTAAATTGACCATTGCTTTGGTGTTATTGGCGAGCGCTTATGCGGTTACCAAGTCTGGTAATGATTTTGTCCATTATCTCAATCTTTTATTATTCCCAACACTGCTTTTAGCTACTATTGGATCAGTGAACGCCAAATCTTGGGTTATAGTTTTACCAGTTTTACTGCTGGGTTGGTTTGTAGCCAACGATATTATTGGGTATAAAGAAAGACATCAACTGAATCAGTTTGACTCGGTGGGTGCACGCAAATTAGGAGAAAGTCCTGTGGTAGCCGAATTAAAGAAATATTCAGTTCCCAAGGACTATTTGGTCGTTTGGGGCTGGCAATGTACGTATTATGTAGAAGCACAATTAGCACAGGGTACTGCCGAAAATCATTCCGAAAGATCCATATTTAATCACGAAATGAGGGAGGAATATCGACAACGTTATATCGAAGACATTCATCGTACCAAACCCGCAATTATATTGGATGCCGTAGGCAAAAACAGTTCCTGGGTACAGGATATAGCTACTCAAAGTATAAGTTGCTTTCCTGCTCTTTCAGAATACGTTGAATCTAATTATGTGGATTTGGGATACTTTGATGGCACTCGACTGTACGTCCGTAACGATAGAGTAAATTTATTGCAGTAGCCGTTTGGCTTCTGCGTCTACTTGAAGCAAGTCATTGAGTGTGGTTTTGTCTAGTACTGCTAAATTTGCATCTCGCCATTTCTCCAATACGACCCGGAGGCTACATGTTTCCTCGTCTTTGCAATCCTCACATTTTCCGTAAAATAATAAAGAAACGCACAAAGCGGGTGCAATGGGTCCATCGATAATGCGCAGAACCTTTGAAAAGCTAACATCACTTGGGGGAATTCTTAAAAGGTAACCGCCCCCTTTTCCTTTTTGGCTCTGAAGTACGCCATTGTTGCGAAGATCCAATAAAATGGCTTCCAAAAATTTCTTCGGAATTTTCTCCTTTTCCGCGATATAGGAGATCAATACCGGTCCTTTACCGAACTGTTCTGCTAAAACTTTTAATGCTTTTAGTGCGTATTTTGCTTTTTTAGATATCATTTTTCCGACTTATGCTTACGGGTTTTTATTAGTATCAAAACCAATTGATGAAATGTAAATTGTATTGAGAGTAAGGGCCTGTTTAAATTTTAATGATAGAATTGTTTATAGCATAAACAAACTATTGGTTAATTTTTAACAGGCTCTAAGTTTAAAAACTAACACTTGGTTGGTTTCTCTTAGGGCTACAAATGCGTAAAATAATCAAACATTAGAATTTAAACTTAATCTTAGCGCTATATTCAACTTGATCACGAGTATAGTATTGCCATCGGAGGTCAGATAGTTTCTGAAACGATTTTCAAGAGAAATGCTAACGGCTGACTGCCAATCACTAAGATGATCCTACAAAATCAGTCGTGATATAGTTATATTAAATATATACAATTTCGGTTATTATCCTATTAAATCTATTGTCTTAATTGGTTAATAGTTTTACATTTTGCTTTTTCCTTTTACAAGCGAAAGAAAATTACAACTAAATAGGCTTCTTATACACAAAAACATGTTTTGCATATAAGAAGCCTTTTATCCACTATTGTATTACTGAGAGGCTAGTTTCTTGGCGGTTTGCCTCCATTGAGTAAGCCTTGCATACGTTCCAAGGTTTTTCTTTCTCCACACAAGGAAAGAAAAGCTTCTCTTTCAAGGTCCAGCAAATATTGTTCGGTGACGTTTTGTGCATAGCTCAAATCGCCTCCATTGATAACATAAGCAAGTTTTCCAGCGATTTTTGCATCATGATCGGTAATATAATTACCCAGTCGCATTTGAGATATCCCTGCCATAAACAGTGCCATACCTGCTTTACCTTGAACCCGGATATCATTTCTTTCTTTTGGTTGGGTGTATCCGTTATCTGCCAAATCTATGGCGGCTTGTTTGGCCTCCGCAATTAGCCGACTCCTGTTTAAGACAATCTGGTCTTTTGACTGCAGGTAGTTCATATTCCGCGCTTCATACGCTGAAGTAGAAACTTTGGCCTGCGCAATATTCATAAAGGCGGTTTGTAAAATATTTAATTCCGTATCACCATTTTGGTACATATCTGAACAGCGCAAAGCCATTTCTTTCGTTCCACCACCAGCAGGTATAATTCCCACACCAAACTCAACCAAACCCATATAGGTTTCGGAATGAGCCACAATTTTGTCGGCATGAAGATTCAGCTCGCAACCTCCACCCAAACATAATGTATGAGGTGCTGTAACCACCGGAATTGAAGAATACCTCGCCCGCATAATGGTTTGCTGGAATTGTGCGATTACCAAGTTGATTTCATCAAACTCCTGCTCTACCGCAAACATAAATAGCATTGCTAGGTTAGCACCAGCGGTAAATGCTTCATGAGACTCGTTACCAATTACTAACCCTTTAAAATCCTTTTCTGCCATGGAAATCCCTTTTTGGATCCCTTCAATCACCTCAGAGCCCATGGTATTCATTTTTGATCTGAATTCCAAGTTTAGGATACCATCGCCAATATCATACAGGTTTGCTCCGGCATTTTTCCAAACAATATTATTGGTCAAATTGGATAGTAATAGGAAAGCATCTTGCCCCGGAACTACCTTGTAACTTTTGGAGGGGATATCATAAAAATAGGTTTTATTATCTGCTACCTTGTAAAATGACTCCGTACCGTTGTCAAGCATCTCGTAAACCCATGCCGCTGGTTTGGCATTGAGCTCTTCCATTAACTGAATCATTTTTTTGATTCCAATGGCATCCCAAGTTTCAAAGGGGCCTTTTTGCCACCCAAATCCAGCACAAATGGCTTGGTCAATTCGGAAAATTTCATCCGCAATTTCTGGTATCCGGAAAGAGGCATATTGTAGTATACTAGCGAAGGTTTTTCTGTAAAATTCGCCCGCTTTGTCTTTTCCAGCCAACAGTATGCCAAAGCGCTTATTTAGGTCGGTTATCGCTTTGGTTGTTTCCAAAGTTTCGAATTTCGCTTTTTGACTTTCACGATATTCAAAAGTTTCAAAATCTAACGCCAAAATTGTGGATTTTCCTTTGGCATCCTTTACCTTTTTATAAAAACCTTGTCCCGTTTTATCTCCTAGCCAGCGGTTGTCATACAGTTTTTGCATGGTATCGGGTAGGAGGAATCCATCTCGAGATTCGTCCGTCTTTTCACCCGAATCGTATAAATTCTTCGCAACATGAACCGTTGTGTCCAGGCCCACTACATCTGAAAGTCGGAAGGTGCCGGACTTAGGTCGGCCCACCACTGGACCTGTAAGTTTATCCACTTCCTCCACTGTTAAGCCCATCTCAGAAGCGGTGCGGATCGTTTGAATTAATGCGAAAATCCCTAACCTATTAGCAATAAAACCAGGCGTATCTTTACATAAAACGGTAGTTTTACCTAGGAAAAGATCACCATAGTGCATTAAAAAGTCTAGCACCTTCGGGTCTGTTTCAGGAGTCGGTATGACTTCCAGTAATTTTAGATATCGTGGCGGATTAAAAAAGTGTGTTCCACAGAAATGCTTTCTGAAATCATCGCTTCTGCCTTCCGCCATTAAATGTATAGGGATACCCGAAGTATTGGAAGTGAGAAGTGTACCAGGCTTACGAAGGGCATCCACCTTTTCGTAAAGGCTTCTTTTTATATCTAGTCGCTCTACAACGACTTCGATGATCCAGTCGTAGTTTTTGATGTCTTTCAAATTATCATCAAAATTGCCAAGTTTGATCCGTTTGGCAAAAGCGGGGTCATACAATGCGGCTGGCGAAGCCTTTAAGGGATTTT
>CAXBLH010000476.1:0-4432 GCA_963976315.1 uncultured Dyadobacter sp. | reverse complement strand
ATATTTGCGGATGACGGTATCCGAAGGAATCTCCAGATTCGGAATGTCACTACAATCTAAATGAGTGTCTAGTTGGTAAAGTACTTGCCAATGCTTTGAGTCATGCGAACGTTCAACGGTAAAGAATTTATTTTTTTGTTCCCAGCTCGTCGACCAGCTCACAGCGACTTGGTTATTGTCCAAAATAGTAGGTTGGAAATTATAGAATAATACAGGCAGCGGAGTTTCCATACGGACGCTTCCGATAGTAAAGTATTTAGTAGAGTTTGCCGGTACTACTGTATTGTTAGCGGCAAAGGTTACAGTTACATAAGGTTCGTCATAATTGATTACGAATCCACTTTCGCCCGAAAGATATACAGAAGCTCCGCTACTGAAGTCACCGTCGTCGTCTATTAGTATTCTTAAATCAGCTGGGTCTACCCCAGGAGTGATAGCGTCCGTTGCAAGAGCGATTGCTATATTCCAAGAGGGGGTAAAACCTGTATTGGTGATTTTCCATTCCCGTTCTAATTTGGAATAAATCCCGGAGGGTCTTTCCAATTTTGAACTAGTGGTAGCGTATACAAGGTCGTTGTTATGGCCGATCATTACAAACTCCTTGTCTGTAAAGCTGGCACTGTTGCTGCTATTGGTAACCTGAAGTGTAGAGCTGAATAATCTATGCTGGTCGTCCTTAGAATGCGACTGTTTTTGCAACAATACCGAGCTGTCATCTCTACCAATCCCAATCACATCATGATGGTAGCTACTGCCAGTGGAGGCGTCCCAAAGGAGAGTTCCGTCGGAATCTATATAATCACCAGCGGTTCCACCTCCGGTATTATCCAAAGTGATGCCATATTTAACGGCTAAATAGGACTCAATTTTTTGTATCTGCACTGCTGACAGTTGCTGACTATACCCAACAATTTCTGCAATACTACCATCTAGTAATCTTCCCCCGTTATTTGTCAAATTGTCATTTTTACATTGGCGACCAATAGTAAACGGTCCTCCATAAATGTTATGAGTAACACCTTCGTAGGTATTACTGGCGGTTAGGGAGGCTAAAGAGGGTATATTATCCGTGATGGACGGGCTAGCAGCTCCATTTAAGGTAAAGGTTTGGGTAGAACCAAAATTAATTGTAAATCTTGCGATAGTAGGTTGGCTATTATACGCATGAGTAGCTGAATTAGTTTTTCCTGAAAAACCAGTAGGTGTATGCAAATTAAAATTGTTATAGCCATAAGAGAACCCATAGCCTTCTGTGGCATTGAGTCCAAAATCGATGATGAATTGGCTCGATTTGGTAGATGCTGCATTATCCGGTTCCACCACTGCAAACCAGTTCATCCCATTGTGTCCATCCGTACCCGATGAAAAAATATAATCGTCTCGAAAGTCGAGGTTGTCATTTACACCATCAAAATCTACAACGGGGTTATAATTAATATTATCACTAGCGTTAACTCTGTAAGTGGGTGGTGTTGAAAAATTGGTATCAGTAGCGTCATTGGTTCTTGCGCTAGTCTGGTCCTTCCATGTGTTAACCGACTGACCATCGGTAGCCGCAACAGCTTCGTTCATAGCGTCCAGGTCCGCCTTAAGCCATAGTTCAATATTGGTGCTTATTCCGCCGGGATAAGGCTGCGAGAGGCCTATTATCGGGAGAAAGAAAAGCGACAATAAGGTTTTGGAAAGTTTTTTCATATTCAGAGTTTTTAAGAGTTGCCATTTTTACGAAAAAATAAGATGGTCACAGCAACCAAGTAGCGTCCGGTTGAAATGAAAATATTAGCGTAGTAATTATTTGATGTATGTATGTAATAAATATTTTGCTAAAATATGTTATTTTTCTAATATTTTCAATACATACACTTTTAGTTGGAAGGATTTGGTACAATTAAAAAAAATAAGCGCGTTTGGTCAGTTAGATTTCAAAGGAGTTGAGGTGTAATTGGTTCAGAGTATATATGTCCAAATAAGTGGGGTTATGATCAAATAGGGTGATTTAGAGCTTATTTACGCTATTGATGAATCATAAGTATATCTGTTTGTATACTGTAAGTCACAGAATTAAGGTGGGTTTGATCAGGATTGTAATTTTTATTTGAACTTTAAGTAGGGTGGAAGGAGAAGGATTCTGTTTTCTTTTTCTTTTCGATATATACCCAAACCTTTAACTGTAAACTGCCCTTGGTTACCGGATTTTAGAGTAGCATTTTTCACACAATTTTGGTGAAGGGACGTTGTTGTCACTGACAATACAGGCTGCTGTTTAGTGATCTTTTGGAGCAAAGAAATGGTTTGGGTTAGTTCTCAAAAAGTAAACTAGTGGAGGGATGATAAATAGAATAAATTTGTATTTATGTGTAAAATTTATTTTTAAGTAAATACGGTTGGTGTTATAAAATATTGGATTTGTTAGTTCTCGGGAGATTATTTTGAAATATTTGTTGTTAAATTCAATACCACCGTGGCTAAGTTGAGCTAGGCCACCTTTATTTTCGATATTTTAATTAGTAAAACGAAAGAAATTCTCCCAGTGAATCAAGAAACAAAAAGCGGACAGATTTTTGATATTATTACCTTAAAGCGTTTATATACTTTCGTTAGGCCTTATCAAAAGCAATTTTATTTATTGATCGGTATTATTCTGCTCAATGCCTTTTTGGCTCCTTTAATGCCGTTGTTAATAAAATATACAATAGATACTCCTATAGCAAACAGCGATTATGGGCAGCTTTCTATGATGATCATTGCCATGGTGGTAATTATCGTGGTGCAAGGAATGGTACAGTTTTGTAATACCTATTTGTCGGGTTGGCTGGGTCAGTATATTATCCGGGATATTCGGGTGCAACTCTACCAAAAGATCATAGTATTACGTCTTAAGTTTTTTGATAATACGCCCATTGGTCGCTTGGTGACAAGAACCATATCGGATGTGGAAACACTCTCCAATGTTTTTAGTGATGGTATGGCGGCTATTGCTGGTGATATTTTGCAGTTAACTTTGATTATTGGGGTGATGTTTTATACCGATTGGCGATTGTCGCTCATTAGTCTTTCCATGATACCATTAATGTTGTTTGCTACGTATGTTTTTAAGGAAAAAATTAAAGATTCATTCAACGTAGTACGAGCTGCTGTTTCAAATTTGAACTCTTTTGTGCAGGAGCATATTTCGGGGATGAGTATCGTTCAGATTTTTAGTAGTGAAGACAATGAGCTCAAAAAATTTGAAGAAATTAATAAGGTGCATCGCAATGCTAACATCCGGTCTATTTTGTATTATTCTATTTACTTTCCTGTAGCGGATGTTATAGCCGCTGCTGGAACTGGCCTGGTGGTATGGTATGGATCCAAGCAAATTCTTAGTTCGGATGTTACCTTTGGTACTGTAACCGCATTTGTAATGTTTATAGGTTTGTTTTTTAGGCCTATCCGCCAGTTGGCCGACCGCTTTAATACCTTACAAATGGGAATCGTGAGTACCGATCGAATTTTGAAACTGCTGGACAGTGAGGAGTATACCTCCAATGAGGGTTCGCATGCTCCAATGTCGATCAAAGGGGATGTTTCATTTAAGGGCGTGTGGTTTGCTTATATTGACCAAGACTGGGTTTTAAAGGACATTAATTTTGAGGTTAAAGAGGGAGAAACAATTGCTTTTGTGGGTGCTACTGGGGCAGGAAAGTCTTCGGTCATTAATTTGCTGAGTAGATTCTACGATATTAACGAAGGCGAAATTCGGATTGATGGGGTATTGGTGCATGAGTATGAGTTAGCAGCCCTAAGGAAACATATTGGTGTGGTATTACAGGATGTATTTTTGTTTTCGGATACGATTGAAAATAATATTCGTCTGGGGGATGATTCTATAACCCATGAAAAAATTGTGGAGGCTTCCAAGCTAGTGGGGGTTCATGATTTCATTGAAAGACTTCCAGGGGGGTATACCTATAATGTAATGGAAAGGGGAGCTACGTTGTCGGTGGGGCAGCGCCAGCTTATATCCTTCGTGAGAGCCATGGTACACGACCCTAAAATTATTGTTTTGGATGAAGCAACGTCTTCGGTCGATACCGAAACAGAGGAATTAATTCAAAAGGCTATTGAAAAATTAATGATCGGCAGAACCGCCATTGTGATAGCACACCGGCTTTCAACTATTCAGGAAGCAGATAAAATCGTTGTTTTGGATAAAGGTGAAATTAAGGAAATCGGGAACCATGAAGCGCTTTTAGAAAAACAAGGTTTTTACGCCAATTTGTATAATATGCAGTACAAAGAAGTTTTGAAAATGCTCTAAGCTAAAAAATACTTTAATTATAACCAGCCACAGTTAATTGAACTATCCCCATTTCATCTGCTAAAATCCGATTTTGAAGCCTTAAAACAGCCTTTTCGTCAAATAGATACGCAGCATAATTAACCCCTGCGA